>JAHEGA010000007.1 GCA_024639925.1 Microbacteriaceae bacterium | reverse complement strand
GACGGTGTCGCCCAGGCGCTCGCTGGTTTACCCGGTCGCGTGATTACTGAGGTGCCGTAGAATCTTCCGCGGAGGGCTGTCCGAGCGGCCGATGGAGCTAGTCTTGAAAACTAGTGGGCAGAAATGTCTCGTGGGTTCGAATCCCACGCCCTCCGCCACTAGGTGCCGGGGGCACGTCTGGCTCCGGCCTCTCTAAAGGCGCCCTCAGTAGGATGAGCCCAAGGGGTGTGACCCCTCCTCGTGTTGCCAATCCGTGATCACATGTTGCTCGGAATGGTCTCGAGCAACGGTCGATAGGGAGTTCATGGCAAGCCGCGCCAAACCTAACGCCCCCGATTTGTATGACAGCGGGGAAGAGTTTCCCACCCCGCTTCACGGGCGCAGAAAGCGTCTGGGTGGATGGAAACTGCTCACCACGACAGCGGCTGGGCTCGTGGGTGTGCTGGTTGTCAGCGCTGGCTTGGTGGTGGGGTTGACCGTGCAAAATCTGCAATCCAGTCTGGAAACGGTCGAGTTGCCCGGCGCTCCCGCCCCGGTTTTGCCCAATATCGGTGAAATTGATGGCGGATTTAACGTCCTCGTGGTGGGTTCTGACACCCGCGAGGGCCAGGGTGAAGGTTTTGAGTTTGTCGATACCGAGCTCAACGACGTCAACCTTCTCGTTCATGTCTCGGAGAACCATGACCACGCTGTCGTCGTGAGTTTCCCCCGTGACCTACTGCTTGATGTGCCCGCGTGCATCCAACCCGATGGATCTGAGTCCAAGCCTCGAGAGATGGCTCCACTCAATACGACGATGAGCATCGGCGGCTTGCCCTGTGTCGCGTCCACCTTGGAGCAAGCCACAGGCCTCGACATTGGTTATGCCGGCTTGATGACGTTCGCTGGCGTAGCGCAGCTCTCGACCGCCGTCGGCGGTGTCGAAATATGTGTCGATGCACCGCTGGTTGATCCGTGGTCAGGAATCAACCTGCCCGAGGCAGGGTTTCACACGCTGGAAGGGTATGAGGCCCTCGCGTTTCTTCGGACCCGCAAAGGCGTCGGCGATGGGTCCGACCTCTCCCGCATTTCTTCCCAACAGGTCTATATGTCCGCACTTGTGCGGACCCTGCAGGCTGATGGGGTCCTCAATGATGTCGGCAAGCTGTATGGCTTGGCACAAGTTGCAGCCAACACGATGGTGCTCTCCACCAGCTTGGGAAGCCTTGATGTGATGGTGGCGATGGCTCGTGCACTGCGGGGTATCCCTAATGACAACATTGTTTTCATCCAGTACCCCGTGCTGGATGCGGATCCGGAGCTATATCCGGGTCGTGTGATTCCCCATCCCGAGCTGGCTCAGGATGTCTCCGAGCGGCTTCAGTCCGATGAGGCGTTTACTGTCTCTGCGGGCTCAGAGGGATTTGGGTCAACCTCGTCGGGGGAGCAGACTTCTGAAGGCGAAGCCGGCGGCGCCGGCGACGTGCTGGATGGTCTTGTGGGCCAGACCGCGGGCGATGAAACCTGCACGGTAGCCCGCTAAGACCCGGGTAGGTATAGTTAGCCACGAACGGAGGCTTTGCTTCTTTTCAGGAGACGTCGCATAGTCCGGCCGAGTGCACCACCCTGCTAAGGTGGAGTTCCCCCTGGGGAACCGAGGGTTCAAATCCCTCCGTCTCCGCAGAAGAAAAAGCCCCCGCTATTGCGGGGGCTTTTTCGTTAAGGTCTACGTTGCTGTTCTTCCCTGCTTTGAGCGTGGGAGAAGCGTGCAACCGAGGACTGGTGATGGAGCGCAGCCGTGCCGGCCACGCTCCATTACCACCTAGTTCAGGAGACCTTCGTCCTCGAGCCACTCTTGCGCAGCGGTGCTGGCTTGGGCTTTCTCGTCACCCTCCACGCGGGTCCGAAGAGCAATCAGGTCCTCAGTCGTCAACGCTGCTGAAATCTCATTCAACACTGTTGCGAGTTCCTCGCTGTAGATGTCGGAGTTGAGAAGCGGGATCACGTTCTGCGCCGCAATCAGGTTCTCGGGGTCATCTAGTACAACGAGATTCTCTGCCTCCAAAGCTGGAGAGGTCGTGTAGATATCGGCAACCTGCACGGCGTTGTCAACGAGAGCCTTGACGGTGTCGGGACCACCAAAGTCTTCGATCGGCACGAATGTCACGTCGGTAACTCCATAGACGGAGGCGAGGCCAGGAACACCGTAGCCAAGTTCACCGAACTGCGGGTTTGCGCCCAGGGAGAAAGGTTCGATTTTCGCCAGGTCCCCAATGCTTTCCAAACCAAACTCGTCCGCCATTGCCTGGGTGACGACGTAGGCGTCCTTGTCCTGTGCTGAAGAGGAGTTCAAGACCTGGAAACCAGCGGGCACCTTTGTGGCGAGCTCAGCGTCTACCTCTGCGGTTGAGCGCGCAGCGCTTTCGGTGTCATAAAAGAACAACAGGTTCCCGTTGTACTCCGGCATCAGGCTAATCGAACCGTCTTCGAGAGCCGGAATCGTTGTCTGGCGCGGTCCAAGGTTGAACTTCGTTTCAACCTCAAAACCAGCGTCTTCGAGGGCCAGCGCGTAGATGTTGCCCAGGATCTCGCTCTCGGGAAACGCAAATGAGCCAACAACAACGGTCGTTGACTCTTCTGCTGCGACCTCGTCTGTCTGTGGAGCCTCTGCGGTGGGGTCAGAAGCCGCGCAGCCTGTCATAACGAGCACGGAAGCTGCAAGGGCTCCCACGAAGGTTGCCCCTCTATTTTTTGCTGTGAACATGTATTTTCCTTTCATCGACGGTTGGTTCCGCCGCCGTAGACGAGCGCTAACGCCGTCTACGACACCTTCTTTGTTGTTGGTTGAGCCTGCTTCGAACCCCGCCTGGTAACGAGGCGCTGCACAATTGCCAAAAGCCCGTCCACGACTAACGCGACCGCAGTGACCAAAATTGCCCCACCAAGAATGCGCTCGTTGTCGTTGAGCCCGATTCCACTAGCGATGATAGTCCCCAGTCCTCCAAGGGAGATGTACGAGGCAATCACGGTCGTGGCAATCACCTGGACTGTCGCCGCTCGGATGCCAGCGATGATGAGCGGAAGAGACAGGGGAATCTCAATACGGACAAGAATCTGCATTTCGGTCATTCCCATTGCGCGACCAGAGTCCACTGTCTGAGCATCTACAGACTCGACCCCGGCATATGCCCCCGCCAAAATTGAGGGAATGGCCAAGATCACCAAGGCAATAATCGAAGCCACGAATGCCGCCTGAGTGAACGGAACCGTGGCGCCCACAATCAGGAACAGGGCCATCAGTAGTCCGAGCGTGGGGAGTGCGCGCATCGCACCGGTAAAACCAATAACAAACTGTCGACCACGTCCGGTGTGGCCGATGTAGAGACCCAGTGGAAGTGCCAGTGCTGTTGCCACCAAGACCGAGATGAACGTGTACCACAAATGCTCACCAACACGCGCCTGTATCGGTAGGGGGCTGCCCGCATCCATCGCGTAGTTCGCGGGATCGGTTAGCCATCGGAAGGCATCGATAAAGAAGTCCACGGCTACGCCGCCCGACGTGCTGACATTTTGCGGCCAAGTGCCCTCGAGGATGCCCGATGGTTCCAAGGCATCAGTAGTCGGCCCAACAGAACAATGACAAGGTCAAAGACGATGGCAATCAAGAAGCTTGCCCCGATACCGATAAGTATCTCTGTCAGGAAGTCCCGCTGCTTACCGTTGGTGAAGAGGTACCCCAGGTTTGCGGACCCGATAATCGCGCCGACCGAAACCAGAGCAATCGTGCTGGCGGAGACCACCCGGAGACCAGCGAGGAGCACGGGGCCGGCAAGGGGGAACTCTACTTTCCAGAATCGATTCCAGGCGGAGTAACCCATTGCCCTGGATGCCTCAATGGTGTCGCTGGGTACTGCCGAAAACGCATCTGCCACTGTGCGAAGCAAGATGGCCAGGGCATAAATGGTGAGAGCGGCGATGATGTTCCGCTCATCGGTAATTCGAGTACCGAGGAGGTAGGGCATGATCACAAACAGCGGAAGGGAAGGAATGGTGTAGAGAATGCTCCCGCCGGCGATAATCCAAGACCGCAACGGCGCCCATCGATTGGCAACCCAGCCCAGAGGAACCGCAATACCAAACCCGAGGGCAATGGGAAAGAGGCTGAGCGCCGCATGATTCAGGGTTAACTGGGCGACTAATTCGAAATTATCGAAAAGCCAACTCATTCAACAGTGCTCATTTCTCATCCCCGAGAATTCCCGCGGGCCTACCTTCATCATCTACAAGGAGGGTCACGTCATTCTTTCCCCGCTTGAGGTGGAGTGTGCGCTTACCCTTGTCGGCCCCGATGAAAGTGGACACAAAATCGTCGGCGGGGTTGGAAAGGATTTCCTCCGGTGTCCCTACCTGAGCAATAACACCGCCTGAGCGAAGGATCACCACTTGGTCCGCGATGGCGAAAGCCTCGTCGATGTTGTGGGTCACGAAGACGGTGGTTTTGTGCAATTCACGCTGTAGCCGGTTGATTTCCTCTTGGAGCTCCAGCCGAACTATCGGATCTACGGCGCCGAAAGGCTCATCCATCAGCAAAATGTTGGGATCGCTAGCAAGCGCCCTGGCGACGCCGACACGCTGTTGCTGCCCTCCGGAAAGCTGGTCAGGGTACCGATTGGCCAGTGATTGATCGAGGCCCACGGTGTCCAGCAAAGTGAGAGCGTCATCGAGAGCCTTTTTCTTGGGAACCCCATTGAGTCGAGGAACCGAAGCGATGTTGTCCGCTATCCGACGGTGAGGCAACAATCCCGTAGCTTGCAGCACGTAGCCAATTTTTCGACGAAGCAGAACGGGATTCAGGCCGGCAACGTCTTCACCATCAATCAGTACTTTGCCGCTCGTGGGGTTGACCATCCGATTGATCATTCGAAGCAGTGTTGTTTTCCCTGCTCCCGACGAACCCACGAATACCGTTACTTTCCGGGAGGGAACGACGAGCGAGAAATCTTTTACCGCATACGTGCCGTCGGGGAAACGCTTCGTTACGTTCTGGAATTCGATCACGTCAGCCCCCACCTTCCGAGATAATCTGGCAAACCGGGCCGCTCACACTAGTAAAAGCCCCGATGGTAGCAGGCGGGCCTGGAAAACAGGGGGGCAGTGGAGGCATTCCTGAGAGCCAATCCCGAGGAAAAATGTAAATCGAAATGGCCTGGTAGAACGCTTCGGGGAGCCCCACGCCACTCGTGGTGGAGACCGCGAGAAATGCCAGCACAAAGCTCAGAACCGGAGGTGACACCAGGTGATCAACGGCGAGACTGGGAACATCGATATCCATGCGGTAGCGCCCGATTGGAAGTTTTTGTCCCCGATTTACCCATGCACATTCAGCAACGCTGGGTTTCTCGCGTTATGGTGACAAGGAGCAGCGGGTATACCTGCCCAACAGCAGATCGCTGATAATCGCCCACACCCCGGGTTTTCCGCACACATGCGACCGCGCATGACACGACGATGGGGAGGGCTCATGAGCTTTCGAATCAGGGAATATCACTCAGCAGACACCGATGCGGTGCTCGAGTTATGGGAAAAAGCAAAATCCACCGGTTTTGAACCGGTCTATGGGTTGGCCGAGGTGCTGGCCTCGTGCGAGAAAGACCACGCTGTGGTCGCGGTCTCTGGCACGCGGGTGGTGGGAATCGCCGTAGGGCGAGCAGCGCACGAACAGGGTTGGATTGTGTTCTTCTCAACCCTGGCGGAGTATCGACGACAGGGCATTGGCAGCCAATTGCTGGCGGCACTTGAGTCGCGGATGGCGCCCTTGGGGCTCACCAAGTTGTCCATGCTCGTGCCGGACGGCCAGCACGACTCGAATGTGTTGGATCGCGCCGGTTTCGTTGATCGCAACCACCTGAGCTACTTCGAGCGAGAGATCCCGGTCAGCGAAAAAGAGCGAGCCATTTTGGCCGATTTGGGCGGTCGCGTATTGGGTGGTGATTTGTGGGACGGAATTGCCGGCATGCGGCAGGAGAAGGAGCTTCTCGAGCGCAGGTTAGTCTTGCCTCTTTCTGACGGTGCCTTAGCCGAGAAGTTCGGTGTGGAACCGCCGCGATCGATTGTGCTCTTTGGCCCACCAGGAACCGGCAAAACAACCTTTGCCAAAGCTGTCGCATCAAGACTGCACTGGCCGTTTGTTGAGGTGTTCCCTGCTCGCCTTTCGGGTGACCCCCGCGGTTTGGCAGGCGCACTGCGCGAGACGTTTACCAAAATCAGCGACCTTGACAACGTCGTGGTGTTTATTGATGAGGTGGAGGAGATCGCTTCGCAGCGCGGCGGAGAGCCTCCAGCCGCAACACAGGGCGTCACGAACGAGCTGTTGAAGCTGATTCCGCTCTTTCGCGAGAGGCCGGGACGACTCTTGATTGTGGCGACTAATTTCATTCGAGCCCTCGATGATGCATTCCTGCGTCATGGGCGTTTTGATTATGTGATTCCCATCGGCTTGCCCGACGAGCAAGCCAGAGACTCCATTTGGCGTCGTTACATCCCGCACTCTTCTGGGGATGCTGTGGATCTCGCAGAAATGGTGCGACGAACTGATGGGTTTTCGCCTGCCGACATCGAATATGCAGCACGGAAAGCGTCTCAACGGGCCCTGGAAGCAGCGGTCTACGACGAGTCCGGGGGAGCGAGGGAAGGGCCCTCGACAGAGGACTATTTGTGGGCAATTGGTGATACCCGCATGACGGTCTCCAGCGAAATGGTCGGGTCTTTCTTGGAGGACATCGAGTCTTTAGCGAGGCTCTAAAGCTTGACCAAGTCCTGAGGTGTATCGTTCTCTTCGGACAGGGGAGCGCGACCTCCCACGAAGGGATCGGCACTCCATGGCGTCAGCAAAAACCCGCTGGATCGGGCTGCTCTTCATCTCGTTGGGAATTTCGCTCGTCATCATTGACGGGACAATCGTTAACACCATTTTCCCCGAAATCATCGGAGAGCTGGGGCTTACCTCGACCGAAGTCCAATGGGTTCAAGAAAGCTACATCCTTGTTTTTGCCGCAACCCTCCTGATTTGGGGTTCCGTCGCTGATCGGTTGGGGCGGCGACGTGTGCTGTTGGTCGGAATTGTGGTCTTCGTGGCGGCGTCGATTTGGGCTGGGGCAGCCGACAGTGCGACCAGCCTGATTCTGGCTCGTGTTGCCCAGGGTTTCGGTGGAGCAATGGTGCTTCCCACCACGCTTTCCTTGGTCAACGCCACGTTCCAAGGCCGCGAGCGCGGAATTGCTTTTGCCGTGTGGGGTTCCACTATTGGCGGGATGGTTGCTGTCGGACCTGTGCTGGGCGGTTGGCTGGCCACAGACTTCACGTGGCGCTGGGCCTTCTTGATTAACATCCCCTTGGGTGTGATCATCATGGTCGGTCTGATTCTCTTTGTTCAAGAATCCCGTTCCTCGTCACTGTTGAAGGGTGTGGACTGGATCGGTGGAGCGTTGTCGGTGCTGCTTTTTGGCCCACTCGTGTTCGGGCTCATTGAAGGTCGGATTTATGGCTGGTGGAGCGTTAACCCCGATACAGCATTTTCGATTGGCGGTTTCGTCTGGCCTTCCAGTGGACTCTCCGTTATCCCCGTTGCCCTAGCCATCTCAGTGGTCGCTGGGGTTACTTTCGTGCTCTGGGAGCGCCGAAGAGAACAACGTGGTCAGGCCGTGCTTCTTGACCTAAATCTTTTCAAGATTTCCTCGTTCCGCAACGGCTCGATTGCTGCTCTCATTATTTCGATGGGCGAATTTGGTCTGCTGTTTGCGATTCCGCTGTGGCTCCAAAACGTGATCGGGATGACCCCCATTGGGGCCGGTCTCGTCCTGTTGTTCCTCGCCGGAGGAGCTTTTGTGGCCTCGGGCGTGGGCGGTGCTTTGAGCGGCAAGCTGGCCCCGGCGCGGGCTGTTCAAATCGGCGTGGTGCTGGAAATTGTCGGAATTCTCGGGTTTGGTGTTGTGGCTTCGACTGATACCGGCTGGGGCGCGATTGCGCCGTTCCTCTTCGTGTATGGAATTGGTGTCGGCTTGGCGACCGCTCAACTCACCGGGGTGATCATGGTCGACGTCCCGATGGACAAGACAGGGCAGGGCTCGGGATCGCAGTCGACCGTGCGCCAAATTGGTTCCGCACTGGGCATCGCTGTGTTGGGAACGACCCTCTTTACCGGCACCGAGGTGGCACTGGAGGATCGCCTTTCAGAGCTGGCGTTACCACCCGCGAGCCAAGCCCAGGTGGTTGACATCGTTGTGGGCTCTGCCGGAGGCGCAATCCCGGGGATTGCGGATGCACTAAAGGCTCAGCAGGTAGATGGAGCCACAGCCGAAGCCGTCCAATCGGCCAGCAGTGAGGCGTTCACCGATGGTGCCCAACTTTCGGCTTATGTGGCCGCAGGGTTCCTGGTGGTGGGGTTCCTCTCCACCTTCAACCTCGGGGGTACCGGGGTTTCTGCCGCTCGTCGCGAAGACCCTGCAAAGAAACCGAAGGCTCGCCCTTAGGACTGGTCTTTGTGTTCGAGCGCGCTGAGTAGTGCGTCTCGGAATGCTGCTGGGGAGCCTTCGCAGGCATCGAGATCCTCGGCGCTCAGCACCCAGGTGAATCCATCGGGGCCTTCCGCGGCAACCACCGGGAGAGTTTGACCCTCAAGTGCCGTGCTGAGCTGGGGGGTGACTTCATTCCGGTGTCGAACCTCGAGGGGAAACGGCAAAGTGGCAACCATTGCATCCCACTCGGGCTTCCTCCGAATGGGCGAGTGCGTGATGTCGCACAGTGAGCAGGATGTCGTCCCCAGCAGGTGGCCAATGACGTAGGCGGCTTCGCCCAGGACGCCGCCATTGGCGTTATACACCGCGGTGAGTTTGAGGTCCATTGCTGAACCCTAGTTTGGGTTTCCCGGTAACC
>JAHEGA010000037.1 GCA_024639925.1 Microbacteriaceae bacterium | reverse complement strand
GTGCTCGCGGCTGCTCGTTGCGTGCCCGCTTGGGCGGTGCCAATGCGGGCGACCACTTCCGACACGACTGAGCGTATCTCTGTCCCGTGACGCCACACCTGGCCCAGGACTATCGGGGTGACTCCCCAGGAGGCCGCCAATCGGGCGTGGCCCGAGGGCTCGCTCCCGCGGAAGGTGTTGCCCGCCACATCGGGCTCACTCACCACCGTCATTCCCACCCCGTGGGACGCTAACGCTTCGATCAGCGTCAAGCCAGCGTGGGTCAGGTCGTGGGCGTCCTCCACGCAGACGTGCGCAAGTCCCGCCCACTCCTTGGGCAGCCCATCGGATAGCGCAGCGGTCGCTCGGGCAAAAATTTCACCCGAATCGAATGCGCCAGGTCGCGCGCTTGCCACCACACGACGGTATTCGTCATAAAAATCTGCGGCGGCCGACCATTCCGCTCGCCCCAATTGTTGAGCCACCGCACGAATCTGGTCACTGTCGGCAGCATGTTCTCCCGCGCGCGCCATCCATTCGCGCAACTCTTGGCGAAACACTCGGGTCGCACGAACCTCGGGACCAAAGATCTCCGGCCAGCCGGGTCCCGACCCGTCTTCCTCGTGGCCGGTCAGCAAGGCCTGGATATCCAGGTCGATCTGGCTGGCCTTCATCAGGTCGGGAGCGGGAAGACCGTGCTGGCGATGAAAGCTCTCCAGGAGAGAAAAAGCGAGGGCGGCAAGAGAGCGAGCCCTCGCGCCCTGAGTGGCCTTCGCAAGCCGCACTCCCAGCACATCTCGCAGGTGAGAGGCCTGGTGGCGCGTGGGTGTCGCCACCAAGAGTTGATCCGGGTGCACACCCTGGTCAACAAGCGAAAGAAACCGTTGTTGCAGCAGTTCTGTCTTTCCCGATCCCGGGGCACCCAGCACGATGCAGTGCACGTTCGCCGGAGCATCGACGAGGTCTGGGAAGGTCGAATCGGACATCACCTTTGAGGCTAATCGACACAGGTGACGTGCCCTACGCTAGAAGGGTGGATATACGTATTGGAATCATTAACACTGCTCGCGAGCTCGTCATCACGACCGACACCGACGTGAAAGACCTCGAAAAGGCGATTGCCGATGGGCTTGCGTCGGACGGCGGCACGATTCGGTTCGAGGACGAAAAAGGCCACATTTTTGTGGTGGCCTCTCGCCACCTCGCCTACGTCGAGCTGGGTGTCGAAAAGGCCCGGAAGGTCGGCTTCGCGCCGTAACCCGTGGCCGTCAACCTCGTTCTTGTGATCACGGCAGCCGGCCTGATCGGCTTCGGTCTGCGGTTGGTGCTGCCTTTGCGCGACCGGCTGGGTCTTGCCGTGGTTCCTTCCACCGCCATCATCGCCGGATCTCTTGGGTGGGCGTTGGCCATGTGGGTGGGGCTCTCGCCCAGCGGGGTCTGGGGCTGGATCATCGCTTTGGGCCTTGCCGTAGCGGCACCCATTGCCGTCGGCATTTATCTCCCCAAGCGTCGTGATGCCTCGGACGAAGCCCTCTGGGAGAGCTTGGTTCGCTAAACCGTAGCTACGCGGTGAGGCCGAGTCGGTCGAGCCTTCTGGTGTGGTGGCCCAACACTTCTGTCAACACCGGCTCCAGGGGAGCTTCGGTGTCCTGTGAGGCCTGCGCTCTGGCCGAGAGCGCATCGCGACACATCAGCATCACATCGCCCACCAGGCGGCGTGACCACAGGCTGACTCGCGAGCGATAGCGCTCGTCGGACACGAGTAACCCCTCCAGGACGCGAGCCATCGCTTCCTCGTCGCCCTGATCAGCCAGGATTCCCTGGGCTCGCTCGGTGAGTGCCTTCGGCATGCCTTGAGCGAGGAGATGCCAGAAGTCCCTGCTAAACCCGGTCACCACATACGCGGTCGTGAGGTTCTCATACCACCGTGAACTGTCCAGGCGGCTGAGGTGTCGGGCAAGCTTTTCTCGGCCTGGCGCGAGGGCAAGGGGAACATCATCGACGTAATCGCCCAGAAGGGTGTCGAAGGCGCGGTAGCGATCCATCGCCATGCCCGCAGCGCGCATCAATTCTTCGGAATCGGCACTTGACCAGGCCTGCTCCGCACACTGCGCCAACAGTGTTGCCAGGCGTGACTGCAGGTTCACGGCACTCACCAGAAAGTCCGCAGCAGGCGGCGCGAGAGCATCAACGTCGACTTTGTTGACCGCTGAGGTGTCGCCCCGGGAGGGCAGGGTGGGGCTCTCTGGGGGTTTCTTACGCTTCCAGAAGGCCATCCCGCAAGCTTATCCCGGCGCCACCATCGGCTTCCGGAAAGGTCGGGCGACTAGACTGTGAGAAAACAACAGACGAGGAATACCTAACACGTGAATTTTTCCGACCTCGGTATCGAAACCGACATGGTCGAGGCTCTCGAAGCTAAAGGAATTATCGAACCGTTCCCCATTCAGGAACAAACCATTCCGATTGCGCTCACCGGCCAAGACATTATTGGACAAGCAAAAACGGGAACCGGCAAAACCTTTGGTTTTGGCCTTCCCCTGATTCAGTCACTGGGCACCGACCCGGAACCCGGCGTCAAAGCCTTGATTGTGGTGCCCACCCGCGAACTCGCGGTCCAGGTGACCGAGGACATGGTGCTCGCCACCAGTAACCGCTCCACCACGATCGTCTCGATCTACGGCGGCAAAGCGTATGAAGGCCAAATTGAGGCCATCAAAGCGGGTGCCCAGATTGTGGTCGGCACCCCCGGACGTCTGCTCGACTTGGCCAGCCAACGCCTGATCTCGTTTGCGGATGTGAAAACGATGGTGCTCGATGAGGCAGACAAGATGCTCGATTTGGGGTTCCTCCCCGACGTTGAGCGCCTCTTCGCGCAGACCCCCGCCACCCGTCACACCATGCTGTTCTCGGCTACCATGCCGGGTCCCGTAGTGACGCTGGCGCGTCGCTTCATGAACAAGCCGATTCACATTCGTGCCACCTCCCCGGATGAGAGCATCACCCAGGCCAACATCAAGCACTTTGTCTACCGCGCACACGCGTTGGATAAAGATGAGGTCATTGGCCGCATCCTGCTCGCGCCCGAGCGCGGCAAGACCGTGATCTTCACTCGTACCAAGCGCGCGGCAGCACGCCTGATGGAAGAGCTGAATGACCGAGGCTTCTTGGCGGGAGCCGTCCACGGGGACATGAGCCAGGACGCGCGTGAGCGCTCCATGGCAGCCTTCAAAGCGGGCAAAAAGGATGTTCTGATTGCGACGGATGTGGCGGCTCGTGGTATCGACGTCGATGATGTCACCCACGTGATTAATCACACGATTCCCGAAGATGACAAAGCGTATTTGCACCGTGTGGGCCGCACGGGCCGCGCCGGCAAGACCGGTATCGCGGTCACCTTTGTGGACTGGGATGACCTACACAAGTGGGCGTTGATCAACAAAGCACTCGAAATGGGTATTCCCGAACCCGTGGAAACCTATTCCTCGTCCCCCCATTTCTTTGAAGACCTCAACATTCCCGCGGGAACCAAGGGGCGCCTGAAAACCACACCTATCCCTCAGGCAGAAAAACGTGCGGGCAGACCGCCACGCGGATCTCAGGGCTCCAGCAACAGTGGCGCTAAATCTGGCGGTTCACCCTCTCGCACCACGTCGGGAGCAGAATCGGGCTCGGGCAACCAGCGCCAGCGTCGCCGCCGTCGCACCTCCAGCTAGCTAAGGGGCTTTGTGCCGGTGCCGTGAGCGAGAATTCGCTCAAGGTGTTCTTCGCTTGTGGTGTTTTCACCCAGCTGGTTGGGTTTCTTGGTGCCGTGATAATCGCTGGAGCCGGTCACGATGAGATCGTGACGCTGTGCCACGCTCTGCAACAGTGCTTTGCCAGCCTCCGTATTCTCGCGGTGATCAATTTCTAATCCCGCGAGCCCGTGATCCACGAGGGCGTCATACCCCGTCATGATGTCTTCTTCGCTGAGCGTGTGATCAATCGCCCCGGAGCGCGCGCCCGTGTAAGGGTGGGCAAGAATCGGCACCGCACCCGCATCGCGCAGCACCGTAATGGCATGGGTGAGCAGTGGCGCATAGTGAGGCACGTGATACGGACCATCGGCTCGCAGAGGGCCGGCGAACGCGGCGGACGTATCGGGGAAATAACCCTTGTCGATCAAAATCTGCGCAATGTGGGGCCTACCAGCTGTCGCCCCGGGGGGAATGGTCTTGGCCACTTCCTCCCAGCTGAGGTCGAAGTCGGTCTGGAGTTTTTCCACCATTAACTGGAGTCGATGGTCGCGGTGAGAGCGGATCTTGTCCGTTTCCTGGCGTAGTGCTGCGTTGTCGGGGTTGGGAAGATAACCCAGCAGGTGAACGCTGCGTGGTGGTGTGCCCGCCCCTCGGTCAATGACCTGTGCACTCAACTCGATTGCCGGGATTACGGTCATTCCCGAGCCAGAAACAGCATCAGCTGCCTCCTGCCACCCCGCCAAAGTGTCGTGGTCGCTCAATCCGAGAACGTCTAACCCGGCGGCCAGCGCGTGCTCCACGAGCGCGGTGGGGCTGTCCGCCCCATCGGAGCAGGTGGTGTGGGCGTGGAGGTCTATTCGCAATGGCACTCCCCCATGCTAGGTGGCACACTAAACACATGGCGAAAGACCCTCCCCGCTCCCGTGGCGATAATCGGTCGGCGCCGATCTCCGAGGCCTTCCGCTCTTTTATTCAGACCGGTTGGTCGCAAGGAAGTGCTTCCACCGCAACCAGGCTTAGGGTCGCTGATTACGCGGCCTCCCGGCGCGCAGCACTGAGCGAGCAATTCCCGGACCTCACCCTTGTGATCCCGGCGGGTTCCCCGAAACAGCGCTCGAACGACACTGATTATCCCTACCGACCACACAGCGCCTTTACCTATTTCACCGGCTGGGGTCACGACGCCACGGCGGGCAGCATTCTGCAGGGGCTCTGGGCGGATGACCACCACGAATGGATGCTGTGGGTGAGGGGACCAGCTCCCCGCACCAGTGATGAGTTTTACGCCAACGCCGCCATCGGCGAATTCTGGACCGGCAGGCGCCCATCCCTCGATGACGTGGCGACCCAGTACGGGCTGCCGACCGCAGAGCGAGACACGTTTTCCTTCGACACCGAGCACTCGGCCGCCGTGGCACTGATCTGGGAGGCAGATTCTGCTCTCAGCCAAGAGCTACAAACACTGCGTGGCACCGAAGGGCCACAACCTGTCGACGCTGACCTGGAGCGTGTGTCCAGCGAAATGCGGTTGGTCAAAGATGATCTCGAAATCTCAGAGCTGCGTGAGGCAGTCGCTTCTACCCACCGGGGTTTCACCGACATCATCACCGCCCTGCCCCGCGCTATCGGCCACGAACGCGGCGAGCGCGTGATCGAGGGCGCATTTACTCAACGCGCTCGCCTCGAGGGCAACACCGTCGGATATGACTCGATTGTGGCGGCAGGATCCCACGCGTGCATTCTGCATTGGGTAGACAACGACGGTCCGATTACCGATGGTGATCTCTTGCTGGTTGACGCCGGTGTGGAGCGGGAATCGCTCTATACCGCCGACATTACGCGCACGGTGCCTGTGAACGGTCGCTTCACCCCGCACCAACGACTGGTCTATGAGGCGGTGCTTGAGGCAGCCGATGCTGCATTCGACGCGGTAAAACCGGGGGTTGCCTTCCACACGATCCACGACACCGCCATGGCCGTGATCGCGCGACACGTCAGCGAATGGGGCTTCCTGCCGGTCTCACTAGAGGAAACTCTCGAGAAAACCAGCCAACTTCACCGTCGCTACATGATTCACGGCACGAGCCACCACCTGGGGCTCGACGTTCACGATTGCGCCCATGCCCGCAAAGACCGCTATCTCCAGGGCACACTGGAGGCCGGCATGGTGTTCACCATTGAGCCAGGGCTCTACTTCCAACCCGATGATGAGACTGTGCCGCCGGAATGGCGCGGGATTGGCGTGCGAATTGAGGACGACATCCTGGTGACCACCACGGGCGCAGAAAACCTCTCTGCTGCGATCCCGCGCACCGCGGATGCGGTGGAAGCCTGGATGGCGGGCTAGGCCCCGATACACTTTTAGCGCCAGCGGGAGTGGTGAAATTGGTATACACGCAGGATTTAGGTTCCTGTGCCTTCGGGCGTGAGGGTTCAAGTCCCTTCTCCCGCACACAGTGCGGCCGGTGCAGGAGTCTCTCTAGAGTGCGAAGAGCACAAGCGAAGCAGCCATCACGGCCATCCCTGCGATGACACCGTAAATGGCGAGCTGACCGCTGCCGTACTGGCGGGCAGCAGGCAATAAACCGTCAATCGAGATGTAGACCATAATTCCCGCCACCGCGGAAAACACGATTCCGAGAATCGTGTCGGTCATGAACGGTCGCAACACCAGGTATCCCAGGAGTGCCCCCAGGGGTTCTGCCAGCCCGGAAATAGCTCCAAACAGAAAAGCTTTGGCCCGAGATTTGGTGGCGTAATAGAGCGGCACCGCCACCGCAATGCCCTCAGGAATATTGTGAATGGCGATCGCCGTTCCCACCGCGAGGCCCACTTGGGGGTCTTCCAGTGTGAGAAAGAACGTCGCCATTCCCTCGGGGAAGTTGTGGAATGTGATGGCCAGCGCCACGCCAATCCCGGCCCGCAACAGCGTCTTATCCCGCACACTGACCTGGGAAGGATCATCCAGCGAAACCGACGGGTGTCGCTCGTCTAAAGAGGGGTGTTCAAGTTCCGGGATCACGCGGTAGAGCAGCGCCATCCCTAAGAGGCCACCCAGGAACCCCAGTGCCATCACGGCCGGAGCGAGAGCATCCCCTGCAGCCGGGGCAAGAAAATCCACGGACTTGGGGATGATCTCCACGAAGGAGACATAGATCATTACGCCCGCAGAAAAACCGAGAGCAACAGCGAGGAATTTGCGATTGGTGTGGGAAGCAAACAAGCCCAAAGCGGCACCCAGAAGCGTGGCAAGCCCGGCGCCAATGGTCACCAGGAACGCAAAAAGCACCGCATATTCACTCACTCGCTAAAGCTATCAGCCACGCTGTCCCCATCCTCTTACCGCCCCCGGCTGGCGACAGAAAACGTCTGCGACCACCACCAAACATGTCCCCTCACGCACGCTGTCGCCATGTGGATGGTGATGGTACTCGTTCTTGCTTCGCTGATTCCTCCACCTCCGGCGGCACAATGGCACTGGCCCACAACCGGAAGTCACCAGGTTCTTCGGAACTTTCGGGCTCCGCTAACCCCCTGGGGGTCGGGGCATCGCGGTCTTGATTTGGCGGCCACTTCGGATCAGGTAATTGCTCCCACGTCAGGGCGAGTGAGCTTCAGCGGGTGGGTGGCAAACCGACCCGTGGTCACCATCACCACCGATCGTGGACACCGCGTGAGCATGGAACCCGTCAGCACGGATATTGAACCAGGAGAACGAGTCAGGGCAGGAGATTCCTTAGGGGTGCTTCACGAGGGCCACTGCGCCAGCCTGTGCGTTCATATTGGGCTTCGCATTGGCGATCATTACCGGTCCCCCAAACGTGAACTGGGCATACTCGAGCGGGCGGTCTTGCTTCCCTGGTGAGGCTAAGCCCGTGGGTGCGCGTTATCGTAGGCGCCCTTGAGACGCTCTACGGACACGTGCGTGTATATCTGAGTGGTTCCCAACGAGGCATGCCCGAGCAACTCCTGCACGCTCCGCAGGTCAGCGCCCCCATCTAACAGGTGGGTTGCCGCAGTGTGCCGAAGGGTGTGCGGGCCCAACGGGCCATCGCCACCGAGGTCTGCGAGCAAACGGGCCACCACCGAATACACGGTCCGGGAACCGACACGCTGACCCCTCGTGGACAGAAAAAGGACATCACCGGAGCTTTCGGTCGACAGTTTCCCGCGTCCACGCTCCAAGTAGCTAGCCAGAGCCTGAGCTGCCGGTAACCCCAGCGGAATGACCCGCTCTTTGTTGCCTTTTCCCACGACGGTCACGCGAAGACCCGCAAGATCAACCCGGGCCAGTGTCAGGCCCGTCAGCTCGCTGACTCTCATCGCGGTGGCATAGAGCAGCTCCAGCATGGCGGAGTCCCGAAGCGCGATCGGATCCCCCGTGGCGGCATCGCTGGCGAGGCCCTCGAGGATGTCCTCCATATGAGCCCTCGAAAGCACTCGGGGCAGAGACTGCTGTGCTTTGGGAGTCTTGATCCGGACGCCCACATCCCCCTCGGTGTAACCGTGCACCCCGAGCCAGTGGGTAAAGCCTTTGAGCGACGAAACCTTTCGTCGAAGCGACGCAGCGGCGAGCCCCTCTTCGGCAAGCGCCCACACCCACGATCGGCACACTTCTGTGTCCATCTCTGACAGGTCTGCCACCCTCTGGGTGGCGGCATAGGCAACAAACTGCTCCAGGTCGCCCTCGTAGGCCTTCAGGGAGTTCTGTGAGAGAACGCGCTCTGCCGCGCGTTCATCGCTGTACACGCGCATCACGGCCGCCAGGCTCGCCATCAGGACCCGCTGTGCGCCTGATCGTCAGCGCGGTTGAAGTCCGAGTCTTTCTTCGAGAACATGGCCCGACGCTCCTCGGGGCTCATCGCCTCAATGGTGGCGAGATAGCCCGCGTCATAGGACATGATCTCTGCGACATCCTCCAGGGGCACCTCGGAGAACACCACCTGCTCGGGATACACGTGCACCAGTGAGGCGGCTGTGCCCGTTGTTTTTGCCGACAGCAAGGTGCTCGCGGGGCCTACCAGGTCAATGTTGTAGCAGGCAGCTGCCGCGACCGAGACGGGAACCCCGGCAAAGGTAGAAAATGTCGAATAGTGCAGGTGCCCGGCCAATATCCCCCGCACATCACTGCCGGCAATCACGGCGCCCAGCGCAGCTTGGTCCTCAAGCTCGATGAGCCCCATGAGCTCAATGGGTGTGGGAATCGGGGGGTGGTGAAGTGCGAGCAGTGTGCCGTGGGGTGCTGGATGGGCCAGTTCAGCTTCGAGCCA
>JAHEGA010000002.1:33278-41449 GCA_024639925.1 Microbacteriaceae bacterium | reverse complement strand
GATGTTCCGGTGGCTGCTGCGGTCATTGATCCCGACGGATATGTCATTTCTCGGGCCACCAACACCAAGGAGCGCGATAGCGACCCCACCGCTCACGCTGAGGTGCTCGCGCTGCGCGCTGCGGGCAAAGCGCTGGGGCTCTCCAACCTTCACGGCCACACCCTTATGGTCACTCTGGAGCCCTGCGTGATGTGCGCCGGAGCAATTACGCAGGCTCGGATCACCACGTTGGTGTTTGGGGCGTGGGATGACAAAGCGGGAGCTGCCGGGAGCAAACACGACCTCGTGCGCGACCGATCCCTCCCTCACCGTGTGGACGAGGTTCGCGGGGGCGTCAGAGAGGCCGAATGCGCTCAGCTGTTGCGAGACTTTTTCGCGACGAAGTAGCTAGGACACCAGGCCCGGCCACAGCACGGCCATCACCACGTTGGCCAATGCCAGTGCGCCCGCGGTGTGGAGGAAGGGCAACAGTGCTCTCTGGTTACCTGTGGGGGAGACTTTTCGTTGGCGTCGCCGGGCAAGCAGAGCGATGATAAAGATCACAACAGAGATCCCCAGCTTCACAAAAATCTTGGGGTAGTTGAGAGACATGTCCTCATCGGCCAGACGCATTTCGGCAAGTCCGGTCAATGCAATGCCGGTGACCAGCTGAACGGTCGCGCCGGTGAGTACCCAGCCGAACGCATAGTTCGTGTGAGCGCGCATCTGAACGAAGAAGGGGCCAAGAATCATCGCCAATCCGAGGAAGTGAACGATGAGGGTGATGTCGCGGGCGAGTTCCATAAGGACCTTTCTAGTCGGAAGCTTTGATCACGATGACGTCGGTGGGGGGATCTTCTTTTGCAGGATCGCGCACCAGTTCGGGCTCGATATAGATGTCTGCGGTGTGACCCACAACCTCTCGCACGCGACGCTTCGCGTCATCGAGTGCGCTGCTGAGGACATACACGGGCAGCGAGTCGATCATCTGCACCGTCGCGGCGATGACCCACTGACCATCGGGTTCGGTGGTGACACAGAGGCGAAGAATCGAGTGAACGTCAGGACTGTCCATCAGTGCGTCCAGAATGGGCGAGCGTTCGGGAAGGGCAGCGGGTGTTGTCGTGGCCACAGATACTCCCTCCGGACGCAACAGCGCGTCAGCGTGCATGCCAATCTACACTGGGCGCTATGACCATGACACTTCCACAGATTGCTCTCCTCGGCACGGGAAATATGTCGGGGGCGATTCTTCAGGGGCTGTTGCAACCGCATGTTCAGGTTTCGGGAATCCGGGCCACCACCCGCACCGCAGCGTCTGCCCTCGCTCTTGTTGAACAGGGCGTCGACGCACACTCGTTGGAGCACGACCCCGGGGCTAATCGAACCGCGGTCGCTGAAGCAGAGATCATTGTCATGGGGGTAAAGCCCTACCAAATCCTTGAGCTGTTGGCGGATCTCCTCGATGACGCACCTCCGCACGCCACGATCGTCAGTGTTGCCGCTGGCATCACCCTCGAATCGATGGAGTCCGTCTGGCCGGGCGCTGTGGTGCGGGCTATGCCGAACACTCCCGCACAGGTGGGCAAAGGGATGACTGGACTTGCTCGAGGGTCTCGAACCTCCGACGACCAGGCGGCGATGGCCGAAGCACTGTTCTCGACCGTCGGGGAGGTCTTGGTGGTGGAAGAAGACCAAATCAACGCTCTGAGTTCGATTTCTGGTTCTGGCCCCGCCTATGTCTATCTGTTCATCGAGCACTTCATGGAGGTTGCTCGAGCCCACGGGTTCACTGATGACCAATCGCGGGTCATGGTGGAGGGAACCTTCAGCGGCGCGATGGAGGTTCTGGCTCGCTCGGGCAAAAGTCCGGAACAATTGCGAGTGGACGTCACGAGCCCGGGAGGCAGCACGGCTGCGGCGCTTGCCGCGTTTGAACAAGCGGACCTGGCGAGCATTTTTGCGAGCGCCAGTGCTGCCGCCATCGCTCGCGCGGAGGAAATGGCCAGCGAATAGTTAGTTGTCGAGGGCGGCGAACGCCTCGATGTCCTCGTTGGTTCCCGAAACGATGATCAGGTCATGGTTGGTGACCACGGTCTTTTCCGTCGCATAGGTGAAGGGTTTACCCGGTGACTTAACTCCGACCACGGTGATGTGGTGGTGAGAGCGCACTTTCGAATCCTCCAGCGAAAGATTCCGGATCGGCTTGGGTGGGTACATCTTCACCAGTGCAAAGTTGTCGTCAAATCGAATGAAGTCAATCATTCGCCCTGACACCAAGTGAGCGACCCGCTCGCCGGCTTCGCGCTCGGGATAAATCACTCGGTGGGCGCCAATCCGAGTCAGGATTTTTCCGTGTGATTCACTAATGGCCTTCGCCCAAATTTGGGGGACTTTCAGATCGACCAGGTTTGTGGTGATGAGCACGCTGGCCTCAATCGAGGAGCCGGTGGCGACAACCGCAATCGGGAAGTCTGCTGCGCCCACCTGTTGCAGCGCGCTCATGTTTCGCGCATCGAGCACAGCAGTGTGCCGAACGCGGTCTGACCACTTCTGCACCAGAGCCGGGTCTTCATCCACGGCTAACACATCTCGACCAAGCTTGTCGAGCTCGCCCGCGGTGGCGGCACCAAAGCGTCCTAAACCGATGACGAGGACAGGGGCATCATGGGGAATTTTCTCAACCAACGATTGGCCTTTCTTTTGCCCGACGGTACACAGTTTGCCGGTGGGTTCCACTGAGCGCGGTTGCCAGCGTCACTGTACCAACTCGGCCCAACAGCATGGTGGCCGAGAGAATGTACTTCGCGGAGTCAGGCAGATCAGCGCTGGTGAAACCAGCGCTGAGGCCGCAGGTCGCGAAGGCCGAGATTACGTCGAACAAGATCCGGTCAAGTGGAGCATCCGTCACACGCATGAGGGCAATGGTGGAGATGGCGACAATGCTCGCTCCCCACAACACCACGCTCACCGCGAGACGCACCACATCGGAGGGGATCCGTCGCTCATAAACCACGATGTCCTGATTTCCACGGGATTCCGCGAACGCGGCCAAAAAGAGAATCGCCAGCGTCGTGACTTTGATGCCGCCGGCTGTAGAGGCCGAACCGCCCCCGACGAACATCAGCATGTCGAGCACGAGCAAAGTGGCACCCGAGAACTCCGAGGTATCCACGGTGGAGAAGCCACCGGAGCGAGCCATCATCGACGTGAAGACCGCGGTCATTCCCTTCACCCCGGGGCTCTTGTCGCCGAGGGTGTCCTCGTTGCCCCATTCGAGCCCACCGATGGCGATTGCCCCGATGACGAGAAGCAAGGTGGTCGTGGAGAGTGTCAAACGAGCGTGCATTCCCAAACGGGCGTGATCCCAGGTCCGGCGTTGACGGCGTTGCCGTGCGGTGCGGAGAGCTCGAGCAATCGCATAAATCACGGGGAAGCCAATACTTCCCAGGAACACCCCAAAGCCAATCGTGAACACCATGAGGGGGTCAGCGACAAATGGTGCCAGGCCATCGACGAGGGGGACAAAACCGGTATTGGTGAAAGCAGAAGCAGCCAGATAGACGCCCTGCCAGAGAGCGGTCACCGGGTCCAAGCCCCACACAATCAATCGGGGAACGATGATCGCTGCCAGGGCGAGTTCAATCAAAATCACGCTGATGATGACGGTCTTGAGTAAACCCTTCACATCTCCCAGGCGCATTCCGTGGTTTCCCGAGCCCTCCTTCTCATGAAGTCTCGAGGGGTCCACGTCACCAGCCATCATCTTTCGCACGGAGAGGCCCAAGCGCTTGGAGGCGATCACCGCGAGCAGTGTGGCCAGTGTCATCACGCCGATCCCGCCCACCTGCAGAGCAAAGAAAATGATGGTGTGCCCGGCAGGCGACCAGTGGGTGGCCATATCGAGAGTGGTCAAACCCGTCACGCAAATTGCTGAGGTGGCGGTGAAGAGAGCATCGCCCAGCGGTGTCGCCTCACCACTGGCGGCAGCGAAGGGCATCATCAACAAACTGGTGGTGACGCCGACGAGGAAAATAAAAATAACGACTGTCGTGGTGGCGGCTTGGCCGCCCAAGAGGAGTTGGAGGCGTGCGGCAAGTCCGCGGATTCCGCGGGGAAGGGGCGCCTGGGGCAGCGTCCGGGAGCGTTTACGGTTCGATGGCCGCTGGCGCTTGAGGCGACGCGTGATGCTGGCAAGCCACGAGGACACGTTTGCCCGCTCGCTTCCTGGCTGTCGTGGGGACAACCGCCAGCCATGGTACTCCTCCCGGCGCGGAAGTACGATAGGGATTATGGCTGATGTTTTTGACGTGGTGGCAGACCCCACAAGGCGCGATATCGTTCGACTGCTCCACGGCACGGGGCGTGGAGAGATGAGCGTTGGCGAGCTGGTTGAGGCCCTGGGCATCACCCAGCCGACGGTGTCCAAGCACCTGAAAGTGCTGCGCGAGGGTGGCGTCGTCGACGTTCGTGAAGAAGGTCAGCACCGCTACTACCGATTTCAGCCGGCGGCGCTGGCCGCACTGGAACAGTGGCTGAATGCGCTCGGCAACTCGTCCCAGGCGAGCCTTGGCGAGCCCTACACCGACCTCTCGTTTGCTGGCCGTGCAGTCGGAGGGGCTGTGCGCGACCTTCAGAAATGGGTCGAGCACACCTGGGGCAGGGTTTCTCGCTAGCCTTCCCGCCGCCGCTCTGCGCTAGAGTAGGGAAGTTGCCCTCACGGGCACAGCACACTTTCCGTTTCAAAAGGACACTTAATGGGCTCTGTTATCAAGAAGCGCCGCAAGCGTATGGCGAAGAAGAAGCACCGCAAGTTGCTTCGTAAGACTCGCCACCAGCGTCGCAACAAGAAGTAGCTCGTCGAGCAATCGCGCTGGTCACGCAGGTCGTGACCAGCGCTTTTCTCTGCCTATTTAGGCTTGCCTGTGTGCGAGCGCCCGGAGGCCTCCGGCCACATCACCGGCCAGCCTTGTTGCGAGGCGTGAGCGAGAAGGGTGGCATCGGGATTCACCGCCACCGGGTGGCCCACCAAGCTCAGTAGTGGAATGTCCGCAGCGGAGTCCGAGTAGGCGTAGCACTGGCTTAAGTCAGCTCCCATCTTGGCGGCAACCTCTTGGGCTTTTGCTTCCTTGAGTGGCCCGTGGAGAAGATCCCCGTTGATTTCTCCAGTGAACCTCCCCTCGCTCTCCATGAGCTGCGTACCAAAGGCACCGGAGAGTTGAAGGTCATGGGCCATCACTGACGCCAGGCCCTGGGGGCTTGCTGTCAACAGCCATACCTCGTGCCCCTGGTCTTTGTGGTTCTGTAAGGCGGCCAATACATCGGGGAACACCTTGGGGGCGATAGAACGACGCCAGGCCACCTCGGCGATGCGATCAAACTCCACCACGGAGTGCCCGGCCACCAGTGTTTGCGCCCGCTCCCTGGTGGAGGTGACGCGCTTGGGGCTCTCTCCTTTGCGGATGAACGTGCGCTGTTGAAAGAGTGCGGGAATCACGTGGCGCCATTTGATGTACCCGGATTTCCAGGCTTCGATCGCAAACATGAAAATGGTGGCACCCTTTACCAGGGTGTTATCAACGTCCACAAACACCAGGGTGGGCGAAGCAGGCTTCGCGGACTTCGGGCTGGGGGGAGACATCGCGGTATCAGCATAGGCTGAGGGCATGTCCTCGGTCACTCTCACCCTGCTGGGCAGAGATAACTGTCACCTGTGTGACCAGGCCGAGCCTCTCGTTGACGAGGTTGCCTCCCGTTTCGCAAACGTGTCCGTGGAGAAAGCTCTGGTGGACGATCACCCGGAGTGGCTGGAGCTGTATTCGGACAAAATTCCCGTTGTTCTGATTGGTGACGAGGCCCACAGCCAGTGGCACGTGGAGCCTGAGGCCCTAGCCCGTGCGCTTGAGAGCGCTGGCGGGCTGTTATCCGACACAAAACCGGAGTAAAACTGTAGATATGTCCTCCACCAGAACCCCCGACCCGAACCCCGGCTGGCTATCCGAGGAAGAGCTCGCGGAGATTCGTGGCCGCATGCCCCTGCTTTATGTGGAGGCTCTCCCCGTTCGTCTCGGCGGTCTGGGCGAAGTCACCGAGGTGGGTCTGCTCCTGCGGGCATCCAACGAAGGGGCCATGACTCGAGCTATCGTCTCGGGACGCGTCATGTTTGGCGAGACCGTTCGAGACGCTCTCTTTCGCCACATTGAAAAAGACCTAGGGCCGATGGCTTTCCCGCAGCTACCGGCGTCCCCCACCCCGGCTCACGTAGCGGAATATTTCCCTTTCCCTGGGGCGAAGTACCAGGACCCGCGGCAACACGCGGTGTCGCTTGTCTTTGTGATTCCTGTGACGGGAACGTGTGAACCACGCCAGGATGCTTTGGAAATGACCTGGATGACCACCGAAGAGGTGAGTCAACCCGACGTTTTAGCGGAGATGGAGGGTGGTCGCGGTTCACTGGTGAGAGCAGCGCTTGCCAGCATGGGAGTTCTTCCCTAGAACTGAATGATGGCCACCACATCGGCCACCATCACTGGTTCACCCTCCGGGCCTGGTTGTTCCCGCTGCCAACTTTCGACGCGCAGCGATGAGGCACGAGAGGCAAAGAACTCTCTGAGCTCGGCGGCGTCGAACATCATCTCCAGCGGAGGTCTTTGCACTCCCGCGTCAACGTCGCGGGGACTGTGACCGACAATCACCAGACGACCGCCCGGGGCGACCACCCCGGCCATTGCCTTCCACAACCCATGACGCATCTCTGTGGGGCCGTGCCCAAAAAAGCTCAGGACGAGGTCGTACTGAGCCGGCGGCGTTGGCAGCGGATCCGTCACAGCATCCAGGGTGATCCATCGAATCATCCGGGGGAGATGGTCGCGGGTGACCCGACTTTGTCGCTCCGCTTCACCTCGCTTGAGCGCCTGGAGCGAAAGGTCGGTGGCGGTGACGTTCCATCCCTGCTCCGCTAACCACAGTGCGTCGCCGCCTTCTCCCGCACCCACGTCGAGCGCGTGAGAGGTGGTAAGGCCCTCTACTGCTTTCTCCAATGCCGCGTTGGCTTTACCGCTCCACATCGCTTTGCCGGAATACCGTGAGTCCCAACGCGTGGCGTCTGCGGAGCGCCAGTAGCGAGCGAGCGAGCGCATTTTCGCGTGGCGCCAAGCCCAGAAGAGCCGGAAACCCAGCCACATGAACGGAGTAAGAATGCCAGCCTGGAATTCCAGGGTGTCATGGAGAGTGGTGGGCCCAACTCCACTGGGCTCAAGTGCCATGGTGTGCTGGAACGAGGACACCGCAGCGAGCGCTCCGGTCAGTCCTCTCCCGTTGTCGCGAAATTCGCGACGCATTCCCTCGTTTGTGGTGGTGGGATTAATCTCTTGCGATCCCATGGGGATAAGTCCGAGTGCCGACGCGTGGACAACATAGGTGTTGCCGCTTTTCCAACGGTCGGGAAAACCCGTGGCAGCATCGGCGCGAAAACGCAGAAACGGTGCCGACACTTTTTGGAAGACGTCTGGATCGTGCAGAGCGTCCCACGCTTCCTCGAGCGACGCGTCCAGTTCGGTGGTGAGGGAAATCTTCATCACCGTCCAGCATGCCTTAGGAAGGCGTTCCCCCAGCTTCAGGTTTTAGATTGAGGCCATGAAAGCACAGCTGAATGGAACGGTCATTGCGGAGGCTCCCGAGTCGGAGCTCGTCAAGATTGAAGGAAATTGGTATTTCCCGGCAACCGCGGTCAACTTTGAGTTCCTCGAAGAAAGTCCCACACAGTACTTATGTCCCTGGAAAGGTCAGGCCACCTATTTCACGGTCACCGTGGATGGGCAGCCCTACCAAGACCGTGCCTTTTCTTACCGTGACCTACGTCCGGGAGCTACCGAGCGGATCGGAACCGATTTCGCTGGTTATGTCTGCTTCTGGAAAGACGTCGTCGTCGAATAGGTGTCTCGCACGTGCCACTCGATGAGGTGGCGCCGATCGAAACGTGGGTTGCATCGAGAGCACGATGTGGGTTTACCCGGTTTGCGAAACCGGATGACCTCGTGGCCACTGGGGCAGAGTCCTCGCCACTTCGCGCGGTCGGTGGCCGGTTGTTGATGGTGGGTGCGGCCACCGGTGTACCCGATGCTGCGGGCAATAGATTTCCATCGATCCCCATGCCCCTCCTTCGCGCCGGCAAGAGCGTGAGCAATTTCGTG
>JAHEGA010000002.1:0-33178 GCA_024639925.1 Microbacteriaceae bacterium | reverse complement strand
AGCGACTCACGTTTGCCAAAATTTCTGACACCCTCGATGTCCCGGATCTGCTGGCCTTGCAGACCGAGAGCTTCGAATGGCTCGTCGGTGCTCCCGCCTGGAAGGCGCGAGTCAAAGCGACAAAGGCTGCCGGTGACACACCGGTAACCGAGCGCAGCGGTCTCACGGAGATCTTCGAGGAGATTTCTCCCATCGAAGACTCGGGCGAGACCATGCAGCTCTCGTTCCAGAACCCTTACCTCGAAGAGGAAAAGTATTCGCTGGACGAGTGCAAGGAACGCGGTAAGACCTACGCGGCACCGCTGTATGTCGAGGCTGAGTTCATGAACCACCTCACCGGTGAGATCAAGACCCAGACCGTCTTCATGGGCGACTTCCCCCTGATGACCGAAAAGGGAACCTTCATCATCAACGGGACCGAGCGTGTCGTGGTGTCCCAGTTGGTGCGAAGCCCTGGTGTGTATTTCGACACCTCGCTCGACAAAGTCAGCGACAAGGAGATCCACTCCGTCCGCGTGATCCCCAGCCGCGGTGCGTGGTTGGAGTTCGAGGTCGACAAGCGCGACCAGGTGGGCGTGCGTATTGACCGCAAGCGCAAGCAGTCCGTCACCGTCTTCCTGAAAGCTCTCGGCCTGACCTCCGAAGACATCGCGAAGCACTTTGCCGGATTCAGCAGCATTCTCGAGGCTCTGGAGAAGGACACGATCCTCACGAAGGAAGAAGCCCTCAAGGACATTTACCGCAAGCTGCGTCCGGGCGAGCAGGTTGCCGCTGAGGCAGCGCGCACGCTGTTGGACAACTTCTACTTCAACCCCAAGCGCTATGACCTCGCCAAGGTGGGTCGCTACAAGATCAACCGCAAGCTGGGTCTTGAGCAGCCTCTGAAGAACTCGGTCCTGACGGTCGACGACATTGTCGCGACCATCAAGTACCTGGTGGCTCTGCACGATGGCCGCACTCACATCGAGGGCTCGCGTGGCGGCAAGAAGGTTGACATCCGCATTGACGTGGATGACATCGACCACTTTGGTAACCGCCGCATCCGTGCCGTCGGTGAACTGATTCAGAACCAGGTTCGTACCGGTTTGTCCCGGATGGAGCGCGTGGTTCGTGAGCGCATGACCACGCAGGACATTGAAGCGATCACCCCGCAGACGTTGATTAACGTCCGCCCCGTGGTGGCCGCCATCAAGGAGTTCTTTGGCACCAGCCAGCTCTCGCAGTTCATGGATCAGAACAACCCGCTCTCGGGCCTGACCCACAAACGTCGCCTCTCGGCGCTTGGACCGGGTGGTCTGAGCCGTGAGCGTGCCGGTGTTGAGGTGCGCGATGTGCACCCTTCGCACTACGGCCGCATGTGCCCGATCGAAACCCCGGAAGGCCCGAACATTGGTCTGATCGGCTCGTTGGCATCGTTTGCGCGCATCAACGCGTTTGGTTTCATCGAGACCCCCTACCGCCGCGTCACTAAGGGCAAGGTCGGCAAGGCCGTTGACTACCTGACCGCCAACGACGAGGACGAGTTCGTTGTTGCTCAGGCCGGTACGCCGCTGAACGCCGATGGCACGTTTGCCGTTGACCGCGTTTTGGTCCGCAAGAAGGGTGGCGAGGTTGAACTTGTTGCCCCCGAGACGGTCGACTACGTCGATGTGTCCCCCCGTCAGATGGTGTCGGTGGCTACCTCTCTTATTCCGTTCCTCGAGCACGATGACGCAAACCGCGCCCTGATGGGTGCGAACATGCAGCGTCAGGCTGTGCCGCTGCTGCGTTCCGAGTCACCGCTGGTCGGTACCGGTATGGAGTCGTTCGCCGCTGTGGATGCCGGTGATGTCATCACCGCGATGGCTCCCGGTGTCGTCACCGAGGTCTCGGCTGACTTCGCCGTGGTGAAGCAGGACAAGGGTGGGACCAAGACCTACACCCTGCGGAAGTTTGACCGCTCGAACCAGGGCACCAACTACAACCACCAGGTCCGCGTCAGCGTGGGCGACAAGGTTGTCGAAGGTTCGGTTATCGCCGATGGCCCCGCCACCGAAGATGGCGAATTGGCTCTGGGTAAGAACCTCCTCGTGGCGTTCATGTCCTGGGAGGGCTACAACTTCGAAGACGCCATCATCCTGTCGCAGAACCTCGTCAAGGACGACACCCTCTCGTCGATTCACATCGAAGAGTATGAAGTGGACGCCCGGGACACGAAGCTCGGTAAGGAAGAGATCACGCGCGATCTTCCCAACGTCGGACCCGAAATGCTCGCCAACTTGGACGAGCGCGGAATCATCCGCATTGGTGCCGAGGTTCGCCCCGGCGACATCCTTGTCGGCAAGGTAACGCCGAAGGGTGAAACCGAGCTCAGCGCAGAAGAGCGTCTGTTGCGCGCCATCTTCAACGAGAAGAGCCGCGAAGTTCGCGACACCTCTCTGAAGGTGCCCCACGGTGAGCAGGGAACCATCATCGGCGTGAAGGTCTTCGATGCCATTGACGGTGATGACGAACTGGGCTCCGGTGTGAACCAGCGCGTGGTCGTCTACATCGCCCAGAAGCGCAAGATCTCCGAGGGTGACAAGCTCGCAGGCCGTCACGGAAACAAGGGTGTTATCGCCAGGATTCTTCCTGTCGAAGACATGCCCTTCCTGGAAGACGGCACCCCCGTGGACATCATCCTGAACCCCCTGGGTGTTCCTGGACGGATGAACTTCGGCCAGGTCTTGGAAATCCACCTTGGGTGGGCAGCCAAGCAGGGTTGGAAAGTCAGCGGTGACCCCGCCTGGGCCAAGCGCCTCGCGGCACAAGCTCGCGAAGCACTGCCCGGCACCAAGGTTGCTACCCCCGTATTCGACGGTGCGAGCGAGGAAGAAATCGCCGGACTGTTGGACTCGACCACGGTGAACCGCGATGGAAACCGCATGGTGGGATCCTCCGGAAAGGCCCAGCTGTTTGATGGCCGCTCCGGTGAGCCCTACCCGGCGCCAATTTCGGTGGGCTACATGTACATCCTGAAGCTCCACCACCTCATCGACGACAAGATTCACGCCCGCTCCACGGGGCCGTACTCGATGATCACCCAGCAGCCCCTCGGTGGTAAAGCACAGTTCGGTGGGCAGCGCTTTGGTGAGATGGAAGTGTGGGCATTGGAAGCGTATGGCGCCTCCTATGCCCTGCAGGAGCTTCTGACCATCAAGTCGGATGACATCCTCGGTCGCGTGAAGGTCTACGAATCGATCGTCAAGGGTGAAAACATCCAGGAGCCCGGCATCCCCGAGAGCTTCAAGGTGCTCATGAAAGAGATGCAGTCTCTGTGTCTCAACGTCGAAGTCCTGTCAGCCGATGGCCAAGTGGTCTCGCTGAAGGATTCTGATGACGAGCTCTACCGCGCAGCGGAAGAGCTGGGAATCAACATTTCCTCCCGCTTCGAGTCTTCGTCCGTGGACGAGATCTAAGAATTCGACGACAGAAACTAACGAGAGAGACACATCGTGCTGGAAGCAACAACATTTGACGCCCTCCGCATCGGCCTCGCCACGTCGGATAACATCCGCGGCTGGTCCCATGGTGAAGTCAAGAAGCCAGAAACCATCAACTACCGCACCCTGAAGCCCGAGAAAGACGGACTTTTTGGTGAGCAGATCTTTGGACCCAGTCGTGACTGGGAGTGTGCGTGTGGAAAGTACAAGCGCGTTCGCTTCAAAGGCATCGTCTGTGAGCGCTGTGGCGTGGAGGTCACCAAGTCCTCCGTGCGACGCGAGCGCATGGGCCACATTGAGCTCGCTGCTCCGGTCACCCACATTTGGTACTTCAAGGGCGTTCCTTCCCGTTTGGGTTACCTGCTGGACATGGCTCCCAAAGACCTCGAAAAGGTCATCTACTTTGCTGCGTACATGATCATCACCGTGGACGAGGAAGCTCGCCACCGTGAGATGCCGGAGCTTGAGAAAGAGCTGCAGCAGGAGATCAAGCAGTTGGAGAAGGAGCGCGACGCGCTTCTCGCCGACCGCATGAAGGAGCTGGAAACCGCTCTGGCCGAGCTGGAGGCGTCCAACGCCAAGGCCGACCAGAAGCGCAAGACCGATGACGCCGGCAAGAAAGAGCTGGCTTCGATTCGCAAAAACTTCGACGATGACATTGCTCACCTCGAGCGCGTGTGGGATGACTTCCGCTCGCTCAGTGTGGGTAACCTGCGTGCCGAAGACGCCGTGTTCCAGGACCTCCAGGACCGCTACGGAATGTTCTTCACCGCCCACATGGGTGCCGAAGCAATCCGTCAGCGCCTCGAAGGTTTCGACCTGAGCGCGGAGGCAGAAAGTCTTCACGACGAAATTGCCAACGGCAAGGGTCAGCGCAAGATCCGCGCGATCAAGCGCCTGAAGGTCGTCAACGCCTTCCTGCAGACGGGTGCCTCGCCTGCCTCCATGGTGCTCGAGGTTGTCCCGGTGATTCCACCGGAGCTTCGCCCCATGGTGCAGCTGGATGGTGGCCGTTTTGCGACGTCTGACCTGAACGACCTGTACCGCCGGGTGATCAACCGCAACAACCGTTTGCGTCGCCTGTTGGATCTGGGTGCACCAGAGATCATTGTCAACAACGAAAAGCGCATGCTGCAAGAAGCAGTGGATGCTCTCTTTGACAACGGTCGCCGTGGTCGCCCCGTGACCGGTACCGGTAACCGGGCGCTGAAGAGCCTCTCGGACATGCTGAAGGGTAAGCAGGGTCGATTCCGCCAGAACCTTCTCGGTAAGCGCGTGGACTACTCCGGCCGTTCCGTCATTGTGGTGGGACCTCAGCTGAAGCTCCACCAGTGTGGTTTGCCCAAGATCATGGCCCTCGAGCTGTTCAAGCCTTTCGTTATCAAGCGCCTGATGGACCTGGGTCACTCCAGCAACATCAAAAACGCCAAGCGCATGGTCGAGCGTTCACGCCCCGAGGTGTGGGATGTGCTCGAAGAGATCATTCGCGAGCGCCCCGTGTTGCTCAACCGTGCACCCACCCTGCACCGTTTGGGTATCCAGGCTTTCGAGCCACAGCTCGTGGAAGGTAAAGCTATCCAGCTTCACCCCCTGGTCTGTGCTGCGTTCAACGCGGACTTCGATGGTGACCAGATGGCGGTTCACCTTCCCCTCTCGGTGGAGGCACAGGCCGAAGCTCGCATCTTGATGCTCGCTTCGAACAACATCCTGAAGCCCTCGGATGGTCGCCCCGTGACCGTTCCCACCCAGGACATGATCATTGGTTTGCACCACCTCACCACGGTCACCGAAGGTGCCGTCGGAGAGGGCCGTGCATTTAGTTCAATCTCGGAAGCGATCATGGCGATGGACCAGCACACGCTGAGCCTCAACGCCATGGTGAAAATCCGGATCGACCACCTCTACCTGCCCGATGCTGACAAGGACTTCGTCCAGGGCAGCACGGCCATCCACGAAACGACTCTGGGTCGCGCACTGTTCAACCAGCTGCTGCCCGAGGACTACCCGTGGGTTGCCGCCGTTGCGGACAAGGGCCTGATTTCTTCCCTGGTCAATGACCTCGCCGAGCGCTACCCGAAGGTGGCTGTTGCCGAGACTCTGGACCGCGTGAAGGATGCTGGTTTCTACTGGGCTACTCGCTCGGGTGTGACCGTCGCGCTGAGCGATGTTCTGACCCCGAAGGGCAAGAAAGACATCATCGCCCGCTACGAGAAGCAGGCCGCGAAGGTTCAGGCTCAGTTCGAGAAGGGCCTCATCTCCGATGTGGAGCGTCGTCGCGAACTGGTCGAAATCTGGAGTGCTGCCACAAAGGAAGTCAACGACGAAATGCGCGCTGCCTTCCCCGAGGACAACACCATCAACCGCATGGTGACCTCCGGTGCTCGTGGAAACTGGCTCCAGGTCGGAAACATCGCCGGTATGCGTGGTTTGGTCTCCAACCCGCGTGGTGAAGTTATCGCTCGTCCGATCATTTCCAGCTACCGCGAGGGTCTGTCCGTCGCCGAATACTTCATCGCCACCCACGGTGCGCGTAAAGGTTTGGCCGACACCGCTCTGCGTACCGCGGACTCCGGTTACCTCACGCGTCGACTGGTCGACGTGGCACAGGACGTCATCATCCGTGAAGACGACTGTGGCACCACCAAGGGCATCACCTTCCCGATTGCGTCACAGAACGCTGAGGGTGAGTGGGTCCGGGCCGAGAACGTCGAAAACGAGGTCTACGCCAGGAACCTGTCCGCTGACGCGGTCTCCGAAAAGGGCAGCGTGGTCGCGAAGGCTGGCGCCGATGTGGGCGATGTCCTGATCAACGAACTCGTCGCTGGCGGCGTTCGCGAAATCAGTGTTCGCTCTGTCCTCGTGTGTGAATCGCTCGTGGGTGTGTGCTCCGCGTGTTACGGACGCTCCCTCGCCTCGGGTATCGCCGTGGATCTTGGTGAAGCGGTCGGAATTATTGCTGCTCAGTCGATCGGTGAGCCGGGAACTCAGCTCACCATGCGTACCTTCCACACTGGTGGGTCCGCATCGGCTGATGACATCACGCAGGGTCTGCCCCGTGTGACCGAGCTGTTTGAGGCTCGTAACCCGAAGGGTTCCAGCCCGATTGCCGAAGCAAACGGTCGGATCTCGATCGAGGAAACCGAGACTCAGTACAAGGTGACTTTGACTCCCGACAACGGTGACGAGCCCGTCTTGCACACTGTCTCCAAGCGCATGAACATGCTGATTGAAGACGGCCAGAGCATTGACCTGGGCCAGCAGTACCACGAGGGCCCGCTGGATCCGAAGGAAGTTCTTCGGGTCAAGGGTGTCCGCGCTGTCCAAGAGCACCTCGTTGATGGTGTGCAGGGAGTGTATGGCTCACAGGGTGTGCCGATTCACGACAAGCACATCGAGGTCATCGTGCGTCAGATGATGCGCAAGGTTACGGTTGTTGACCACGCTGAGACCACGTTGCTGCCGGGTGAGCTGGTGGACCGTACTCGCTACAACTCGCTCAACCGCGAGGCTCTGGGCGAAGGACGCAAGACCGCATCGGCCCGTCAGGAAGTCATGGGTATCACCAAGGCTTCGCTGGCTACCGAGTCGTGGTTGTCTGCGGCCTCCTTCCAGGAGACCACTCGTGTGCTGACCGAAGCAGCCATGCAAGGAAAGCGTGATCCGCTGGTCGGTCTCAAAGAGAACGTCATCATCGGAAAGCTCATCCCTGCGGGTACGGGTCTCTCCAACTACCGCAACGTCACCGTGGAGCCCACGGAGGAAGCTCGTGCCGAGCACTACCCGGCACGTCTCTTCGCGAGCGACGCTGACTTTGCGGGCGACGACGACCTGTCCTTCGTGGACTTTGACTCGTTCCAAACTCCGGATGAAGCGACACAGAGCGCTGACACCGAATAAGAATCACTCAGTACAAAAGGGCCAGCAATTGCTGGCCCTTTTGTCGTTCTGGGGATAACGCAGGTGGATCGCTCGCCGTCTTCCTAGCCTGGCCGGATGGAGTGGGTAGGTGCCGCACTGGTGCACGTTGTTGTCGCGGGCGTGGGTCTACGGCTGGCCGTGATTGATCTGGCGACCCATCGCCTGCCGGATCGTCTGACCCAACCTCTTGCGCTGGTGGTGGGGACCTGGGGGTTAGTGTTCCTCCCCACGGATCGGTTGCACGAGGCGCTGGGGGAGACCGTGGCGAGTGTGGCTTTCTTTGCCTTGTGCGCCTTGATGCCGGGAAGACCGCTCGGCTGGGGGGATGTGAAACTCCAAGTGAGTCTGGGTTTTTACACCGCGGCGCTCATTCCTGGTGGCGCACTCGCACACGTGGTGGTGTCTTTTGTTCTCGGGGGAGTGAGTGCCGGTGTGCTGATGATGAAAAAGGTGGTCACACCGCAGGAGGGCATCCCGTTTGGGCCCTTTATGGTGGCGGCGGCACTTGTCGTGGCCAGCGTGGCAGGAAGTCAAAAAATCATTTGACCCGTGGTGAAATCGCCATTACTGTAGGAGTTTGTGTGCGCGATGGCACGCCCGTCTTTGGCGCCCGGTTTCGGGAGACACTGACACGGGTCATCAACTCCACAACATTGGGTCCAGAGGTGGCTGCGGTGGCAACACGGCAACACCAACCCCCACGGCATACCAAGTGTTAGTCGCCTGGCGCATCTTGGTGAAGATGTCGCTGGGTGGTGGGCAACAACCACTACCCAGTAACCACCATCAATGAGCTGTCACCGTGCAGCACCAAAAGGAGTGAACTGTGCCAACGATTCAACAGTTGGTCCGTAAGGGACGCAAGCCCAAGGTTTCCAAGACCAAGGCGCCTGCCCTGAAGGCCAACCCCCAACAGCGCGGCGTCTGCACGCGTGTCTACACCACGACCCCTAAGAAGCCGAACTCGGCTCTGCGGAAGGTCGCTCGTGTGAAGCTTTCCAACGGTACGGAAGTTACCGCCTACATTCCCGGTGAAGGCCACAACCTCCAGGAGCACTCGATGGTGCTCGTCCGCGGTGGTCGTGTGAAGGACCTCCCCGGTGTCCGTTACAAGATTGTCCGCGGTGCCCTTGACACTCAGGCTGTCAAGAACCGCAAGCAGGCTCGTAGCCTCTACGGCGCAAAGATGGAGAAGAAGTAATGCCACGTAAAGGACCCGCTCCCAAGCGCCCCGTCGTTGCTGACCCGGTCTACGGTTCGCCCGTTGTCTCCCAGTTGGTCAACAAGATTCTTGTCGGCGGCAAAAAAGGTCTCGCCGAGCGCATTGTGTACGGCGCGCTCGAAGGTGTGAACACCAAGAGTGGCCAGGATCCCGTTGTCACCCTGAAGAAGGCTCTGGATAACGTGCGCCCCACTCTGGAAGTTCGTTCACGCCGCGTGGGTGGTTCCACCTACCAGGTGCCCGTGGAGGTCAAGCCTCACCGTGCGAACACGTTGGCTTTGCGTTGGCTCTCGAGCTACGCCAAGGATCGTCGCGAAAAGACGATGACCGAGCGTTTGACCAACGAAATCTTGGACGCCTCGAACGGCCTCGGTGCCGCGGTGAAGCGTCGTGAAGACACCCACAAGATGGCCGAAGCCAACAAGGCCTTCGCTCACTACCGCTGGTAGAAACCCACCCCCTAACCCCCCAAAACTCGGAGGAACACTGTGGCACAGGACGTGCTAACTGACCTGAACAAGGTCCGCAACATCGGCATCATGGCCCACATCGATGCGGGAAAGACCACGACGACAGAGCGCATTCTGTTTTACACGGGTATTTCCCACAAGATTGGTGAAGTCCACGATGGCGCAGCCACGATGGACTGGATGGCGCAGGAGCAAGAGCGCGGCATCACCATTACGTCTGCGGCAACAACCTGTTTCTGGGACAACCACCAGATCAACATCATCGACACCCCCGGACACGTCGACTTCACCGTTGAGGTGGAGCGCAGCCTCCGCGTACTCGATGGTGCCGTTGCTGTGTTCGACGGTAAAGAGGGTGTGGAGCCCCAGTCGGAGACCGTGTGGCGTCAGGCGGACAAGTACAACGTCCCCCGCATTTGCTTCGTCAACAAGATGGACAAGCTCGGTGCGGACTTCTACTACACCGTTGACACCATCGTGAAGCGCTTGGGTGCAAAGCCCCTCGTGCTTCAGTTGCCGATCGGTTTCGAGAGCTCCTTCGTGGGCATCGTTGATCTGATCGAAATGAACGCCAAGGTGTGGACCGGTGACGCCAAGGGTGATGTGTCCCTCGGCGCCGAGTACGAAACACAAGGCATCCCTGAGGACCTGCAGGCCAAGGCTGAGCAGTACCGCGCGGAGCTTGTGGAAGCTGTTGCGGAATCCAGCGATGAACTGTTGGAGAAGTTCCTGGCCGGAGATGAAATTTCCATCGACGAGCTGAAGGCCGGCATCCGCGCACTGACCATTGCTGGTGACGCGTACCCCGTGCTGTGTGGTTCGTCCTTCAAGAACCGCGGTGTTCAGCCCATGCTGGATGCGGTTGTTGATTACCTGCCCTCGCCGCTCGATGTGCCCGCTGTGGAGGGTCACGACGTTCGCGACGCTGAGAAGGTTGTCGTGCGCAAGCCTGAGTCGGGAGAGCCCTTCTCGGCACTCGCGTTCAAGGTTGCTGTTCACCCCTTCTTCGGTCGCTTGACCTACATCCGCGTGTACTCCGGCGGTATTGACTCCGGTGCACAGGTCGTGAACTCCACAAAGGACAAGAAGGAGCGCATCGGGAAGATCTTCCAGATGCACGCCAACAAGGAGAACCCCGTAGAGAAGGTGTCCGCAGGACACATCTACGCGGTGATTGGCCTCAAGGACACCACCACCGGTGACACCCTGTGTGACCCGGGTAGCCCGGTCGTCCTCGAATCCATGACCTTCCCCGAGCCTGTCATTGAGGTGGCCATCGAGCCCAAGACCAAGGCTGACCAGGAGAAGCTCTCACTGGCCATCCAGAAGCTTGCGGAAGAAGACCCCACCTTCCGCACCGAACAGAACGTGGAAACGGGTCAGACTGTCATTAAGGGAATGGGCGAGTTGCACCTCGACATCCTCGTTGACCGGATGAAGCGTGAATTCAACGTGGAAGCCAACGTGGGTAAGCCCCAGGTGGCCTACCGCGAGACGATTCGTAAGACCATCGACAAGATCGACTACACCCACAAGAAGCAAACCGGTGGAAGTGGACAGTTCGCGAAGGTCCAGATCATGCTCGAGCCCCTCGAGGTCACGGGCGAGACCATGTACGAATTTGACAACAAGGTCACGGGTGGACGTATCCCCAGGGAATACATTCCTTCCGTGGACGCAGGAATTCAGGACGCCATGCAGGTGGGCGTTCTGGCGGGCTACCCAACCGTGGGTGTCAAAGCGACACTCCTGGATGGGCAGTACCACGACGTCGACTCCTCGGAGATGGCGTTCAAAATCGCTGGATCGATGGTCTTCAAGGAGGCCGCGAGAAAAGCACAACCTGTCCTGCTCGAGCCGTTGATGGCTGTCGAGGTGCGTACCCCAGAGGAATACATGGGAGACGTCATCGGTGACCTCAACTCACGGCGTGGGCAGGTCCAGAGCATGGAGGACGCAACCGGCGTAAAAGTCGTGAGCGCTCTCGTGCCACTCTCGGAAATGTTCGGATACGTGGGTGACCTGAGGTCGAAGACTTCGGGCCGCGCGGTGTATTCGATGACGTTCGAGACGTATGCTGAAGTCCCGAAGGCTGTGGCCGACGAGATTATTCAGAAGGGCAAGGGCGACTAAGCCCGAAAGAATAGGCTCGCAAGGCCTACAACAAGACAAGTAATCATGTGTCTAATCCCGCAAGGATTAGACCAACAGTCCCGAGGAGGACCATAGTGGCTAAGGCCAAGTTCGAGCGGACCAAACCGCACGTCAATATCGGTACGATCGGTCACGTCGACCACGGCAAGACCACTCTTACCGCTGCTATTTCCAAGGTGCTCGCAGAGCGTAACCCTTCAGACGTCAACGTGTTGCGCGACTTCGCGTCCATTGACTCAGCGCCTGAAGAGCGTCAGCGCGGTATCACGATCAACATCTCCCACGTGGAGTACGAGACCGACAAGCGTCACTACGCACACGTTGATGCACCCGGCCACGCCGACTACATCAAGAACATGATCACCGGTGCCGCACAGATGGACGGCGCAATCCTCGTGGTTGCTGCTACCGACGGCCCGATGGCACAGACCCGTGAGCACGTTCTGCTCGCCAAGCAGGTGGGTGTTCCTTACCTCTTGGTCGCGCTGAACAAGTCCGACATGGTCGACGACGAGGAAATCCTCGAGCTCGTCGAGGTCGAGGTTCGCGAGCTGCTCTCCAGCCAGGGCTTCGACGGCGACAACGCTCCTGTTGTTCGCGTGTCCGGCCTCAAGGCTCTTGAGGGCGACGCCGAGTGGAGCGACAAAATCATGGAGCTCATGGCTGCCGTGGACGAGAGCGTTCCCGACCCCGTGCGCGACAAGGACAAGCCGTTCTTGATGCCCGTCGAGGACGTCTTCACCATCACCGGTCGTGGAACGGTTGTTACCGGCCGCGCCGAGCGTGGAACCCTGGGAATCAACTCCGACGTGGAGATCGTGGGTATTCGTCCCACCCAGAAGACCACCGTTACCGGTATCGAGATGTTCCACAAGCAGCTGGACGAAGCATGGGCCGGCGAGAACTGTGGTCTCTTGCTCCGCGGTACGAAGCGTGAAGATGTTGAGCGTGGACAGGTGGTTGTTGCCCCCGGTTCCGTGACTCCTCACACCAACTTCGAAGGCACCGCCTACATCCTCGCTAAGGATGAGGGTGGCCGCCACAACCCGTTCTACACCAACTACCGTCCCCAGTTCTACTTCCGTACAACTGACGTGACCGGTGTTATTTCGTTGCCTGACGGCACCGAAATGGTGATGCCCGGCGACACCACCGACATGACCGTTGAGCTGATTCAGCCCATCGCCATGGAAGAGGGCCTCAGCTTCGCCATCCGTGAGGGTGGCCGGACTGTGGGTGCCGGAACGGTAACCAAGATCCTCAAGTAGTTCCTTAAGACAGAAGGCCCGGAGAATTCTCTCCGGGCCTTCTGTCGTCCGGGAGGTAAGCGGTTACTTCCCTGCAAACAATGGGTTTTCGTCGCGACACGCCCGGGTTGCGCGAAATGCCAGCCTGTGGGATAGTTTTCAAGGTTCAAAACGCCAAACACTCGTGTTCGGCTCACTGCCAGGTAGTGCATAGGATCGCTCTCGCGAATTCCCCTAGGCCGCAGGTAGCAGAACACAACGTCATCGACATTCCGGTGGTGCAGCGCCCAGGCGCTGATGCCGAGGTGCGTCGAGGTGTGTTGACAGAAGAACAGTGGTGTGCGCGACCGGGTGAAAACCGGGTCGCCAATGAAGTGCCCAGTGAGAGCTGTGCGCGAGTGAGAGAAAGAGATAACCATGGCGGGACAGAAAATCCGCATCCGACTGAAGTCGTATGACCACGCAGGTCTCGACGTTTCAGCCAAGAAGATTGTTGACACGGTTACCCGTGCAGGAGCCTCCGTCGTTGGTCCCGTTCCTCTCCCCACGGAGAAAAACGTCATCGCCGTCATTCGCTCTCCTCACAAGTACAAGGACTCTCGCGAGCACTTTGAGAAGCGCACCCACAAGCGTCTGATCGACATCATTGACCCCACGCCGAAGGCCGTGGATTCCTTGATGCGTCTTGACTTGCCTGCCGACGTCAACATCGAAATCAAGCTTTAAGGAATAACGACATGTCTACTGTGACTGCAACGCGGGGAGTGCTGGGCACCAAGCTCGGTATGACCCAGGTGTGGGACGAGAACAACATCTTGGTTCCTGTCACCGTCATTCAGGTTGCCCCTAACGTGGTGACCCAGATTCGCACCCAGGACAACGATGGCTATGAAGCCATTCAGATTGCTTCCGGCGGAATCGACCCCAGGAAAGTGACCGCCCCTCTCAAAGGCCACTACGAGAAGGCTGGGGTAACCCCTCGCCGCCACGTCACCGAGATTCGCACGAATGACTCGGCGAACTACACGGTGGGTCAAGAGCTGACTGCTGAAGTGTTCGAAGCCGGCCAGCTCGTGGATGTCGTCGGCACCAGCAAGGGTAAAGGTTTCGCCGGTGTCATGAAGCGTCACAACTTCAAGGGTGTCTCCGCTTCGCACGGTGCGCACCGCAACCACCGCAAGCCTGGCTCCATTGGTGCTTCTGCTACCCCCTCACGCGTTTTCAAGGGAATGCGCATGGCGGGTCGCATGGGTGGCGACCGCGTTACGGTCATGAACCTTCACGTTCACGCGGTGGATGCAGAGCGTGGCCTGCTGTTGATCAAGGGTGCCGTTCCCGGCTCCAAGGGTCGCCTCGTGTTTGTTCGTAACGCACGGAAAGGGTCCTAACCATGGCTACCTCCATTGACGTTCTCGACCAGACCGGAAAGAAGTCCGGTTCGGTTGATCTGCCCGCAGAGATGTTTGACGTTGTCACCAACGTTCCCCTGATGCACCAGGTTGTTGTCGCACAGCTTGCTGCCGCTCGCCAGGGAACCCATAAGGTCAAGCACCGCGGTGAAGTGTCCGGTTCCGGCCGCAAGCCTTTCAAGCAGAAGGGAACCGGTCGTGCCCGTCAGGGTTCGATTCGTGCTCCTCAGCACCGTGGTGGTGGCGTCGTTCACGGCCCCATCCCTCGTGACTACTCGCAGCGCACGCCCAAGAAGATGGTGGCAAAAGCTTTGCTTTCAGCCCTGTCTGACCGCGCACGCGCGGGCCGCATTCACGTGGTGAAGGGCCTGGGCACCGACAGCGCGCCCTCGACGAAGATTGCTGCTGCTCTGATTGCTCAGACGGCGCCTGGCTTCAACGTGTTGGTGGTTGTCGGTCGCGATGACGTCAACGGCCAGAAGAGCGTGCGGAACCTCCAGGGTGTTCACGCTGTTCACCCCGACCAGCTCAACGCGTATGACGTGTTGAACTCCGATGACATTGTGTTCACCGCCGAAGCCTTCGAGGCTTTCGTCGCGGAGAAGTCTGACGCGAAGGAAGGCAAGTAATGACCATCCACCAAGCGGCCTGGAACAAAGACCCCAGAGATGTTGTCTTCCGCCCCATCGTGAGCGAGAAGAGCTACACCCTGATTGACCAGGGCAAGTACACCTTTGAGGTTGACCCTCGCGCCACCAAGACAGAAATCAAGCTGGCGATCGAAAAGATCTTCAAGGTTAAGGTCTCTGGCGTCAACACTCTGAACAAGATGGGTAAAACCCGTCGCACCAAGTTTGGAACAGGAAAGCGCAAAGACACCAAGCGTGCCATTGTCACCCTGTCCTCCGGTTCCATCGACATCTTCACGGCTGTCGGCTAGGTAGGAAGTAGAACATGGCTATTCGCAAATACAAGCCGACGACCCCCGGTCGTCGTGGCTCTTCGGTTGCTGATTTCCAGGAAATCACCCGGAGCACCCCCGAGAAGTCCTTGCTGCGTCCGCTTCCCAAAACGGGTGGCCGCAACAACCAGGGTCGTATTACGACTCGCCACATCGGTGGAGGCCACAAGCGCCAGTACCGCGTGATCGACTTCCGTCGTAACGACAAAGATGGCGTCAACGCCAAGGTCGCTCACATCGAGTACGACCCCAACCGCACCGCGCGCATTGCGCTGCTGCACTTTGTTGATGGCACTAAGCGTTACATCTTGGCCCCCAACAAGCTCCGTCAGGGCGACATCATCGAATCGGGTGCCAGCGCCGACATCAAGCCCGGCAACAACTTGCCTTTGCGGAACATCCCCGTGGGAACCGTGGTTCACGCCATCGAGCTTCGCCCCGGTGGCGGCGCCAAGATGGCCCGTTCCGCCGGTGCCGCCGTTCGTTTGGTCGCCAAGGATGGACCCAACGCCCAGCTGCGTTTGCCTTCGGGTGAAATCCGCAACGTGGATGCTCGCTGCCGCGCCACGATTGGTGAGGTCGGCAACGCCGAGCAGGCCAACATCAACTGGGGTAAAGCAGGCCGTATGCGCTGGAAGGGTGTTCGCCCAACCGTCCGCGGTGTGGCCATGAACCCGGTGGATCACCCCCACGGTGGTGGTGAAGGTAAGACCTCCGGTGGACGTCACCCTGTCAGCCCTTGGGGCCAGGCAGAGGGTCGTACTCGCTCGGCTAAGAAAGCCAGCAACAAACAAATTGTCCGTCGTCGCACTGTCGGCAAGAAGCGCTAGTAGGAGAGTAAGACATGCCTCGTAGTCTGAAAAAGGGACCCTTCGTGGATGAGCACCTCCTGCAGAAGGTGGTTCGCCAGAATGACGCCAAAACCAAGAACGTGATCAAGACCTGGTCGCGTCGCTCGATGATTGTGCCGGCCATGCTCGGTCACACCATCGCTGTTCACGATGGTCGCAAGCACATCCCCGTTTTTGTCACGGAAACCATGGTGGGTCACAAGCTCGGCGAGTTTGCTCCCACCCGCACCTTCCGTGGTCACGAGAAGGACGACCGGAAAGGCCGTCGCCGCTAAGCGCGGTGACGAGGAGGTACAGACATGGTTGAATCCATCGCCAAGGTGCGCAACATTCGCGTCACCCCCCAGAAGGCTCGACGCATCGTCGACGTCATCCGCGGTAAGCAGGCCGCTGAAGCCCTTGCCGTGCTGAAGTTTGCCCCCCAGGCAGCCAGCGAGCCCGTCGCGAAGCTTGTGGCCTCCGCCATGGCTAACGCGCGGGTCACCGCCGACAAAGATGGCGTGTTCCTGGATGACCAGGATCTCTTCATTGCCCGTGCTTTCGTGGACGAGGGAATCACGCTCAAGCGGTTCCGCCCCCGTGCACAGGGACGCGCCTTCCGCATCAATAAGCGCACCAGCCACATCACGGTGGTTTTGGCTACGCCCGACGAGGCTTCGGTGAACCCGAGCCGCAAGACACAGAAGGCTGGCAAGTAATGGGTCAGAAAGTACATCCCTACGGTTTCCGTCTGGGCATCACCACCGACCACGTGTCGCGCTGGTTTGCCGACTCGACCACGAAGGGTCAGCGCTACGCCGACTACGTGACCGAGGACATCCGCATTCGTGAGTTCTTGAAGAAAGAGCTTGACCGTGCCGGTATCGCCCGCATCGAAATCGAGCGCACCCGTGACCGGGTCCGCGTGGACATCCACTCCGCTCGCCCGGGAATCGTCATTGGACGTCGCGGTGCCGAGGCTGAGCGTATTCGCGCTGACCTCGAGAAGATGACCGGCAAGCAGATTCAGCTCAACATCCTCGAGGTGAAGAACCCCGAGAGCGAAGCTCAGTTGGTTGCCCAGGGAATCGCCGAGCAGCTCGCTGGCCGCGTTGCGTTTAGACGCGCCATGCGTAAAGGCCTCCAGGGCGCGCAGCGCGCTGGCGCAAAAGGTGTTCGTATTCAGGTCTCCGGCCGTTTGGGTGGAGCAGAAATGAGCCGTTCCGAGTTCTACCGCGAAGGTCGCGTGCCCCTGCACACCCTTCGCGCCAACATCGACTACGGCTTTTACGAAGCCCGCACGACTTTCGGCCGCATTGGCGTGAAGGTCTGGATCTATAAGGGCGACATCACCAACAAGGAACTGGCCCGCGAGCAGGCATCACAGCGCTCGCAGCGCCCCGACCGTGGTGGGCCACGTCGTGGACCGGCTGGCGCGCCAGCCGCTGAGGCAGCACCCGTTGCTGCAGGAGGAGCTGAGTAAGAATGTTGATTCCTCGTAAGGTCAAGTACCGCAAGCAGCACCACCCCAAGCGCGGTGGGCACGCTACCGGTGGCACCACGGTGTCCTTTGGTGAGTACGGTATCCAAGCTGTGTCCAGTGCCTACGTCACGAACCGCCAGATTGAGTCGGCGCGTATCGCGATGACCCGTCACATCAAGCGTGGTGGAAAGGTGTGGATCAACATCTACCCCGACCGCCCCTTGACGAAGAAGCCTGCGGAAACCCGCATGGGTAGCGGTAAAGGCTCGCCCGAGTGGTGGGTCGCGAACGTGAAGCCCGGCCGCGTCCTCTTCGAGGTTGCCGGTGTTTCGGAAGAGTTGGCCAAGGAAGCGCTGACGCGTGCGATTCACAAGCTTCCCCTGAAAGCTCGCATCATCAAGCGTGAGGAGGGCATGTAATGGCTGTTGGATCGAAAGAACTTGCGCCCAGTGAACTGGACACCTTTGAGGATGCCCGTCTGCTCGACGAGTTGCGTCGCGCAAAGGAGGAGCTCTTCAACCTCCGTTTCCAGTCGGCCACCGGTCAGCTGGACAACCACGGTCGTCTGCGCGCGATCAAGCGCGACATCGCCCGCATCTACACCGTGATTCGCGAGCGCGAGCTTGGAATCCGGGCCACGCCTGCTCCGGTTGAGAAGGCCACCAAGAAAACCACGAAGAAGAGCGAGAAGGCCGCGGAGCCTGAAGCAACTGAGGAGAGTGCATAATGGCCGCCGATGTGAAGAAGGGCCACGAATCAGCAGAGCACGACGTGCGTAACGCTGATGCTCGCGGTTACCGCAAGGTTCGCCGTGGTTACGTCACCAGCGACAAGATGGATAAGACCATCGTCGTTGAGGTCGAAGACCGCGTGAAGCACCCCCTGTACGGCAAGGTCGTCCGCCAGTCCTCCAAGGTCAAGGCACACGATGAGGCCAACACCGCGGGTATTGGCGACCTCGTTCTGATCGCAGAGACCCGTCCGCTGTCCGCCACCAAGCGGTGGCGTCTAGTCAACGTCGTTGAGAAGGCGAAGTAAACCATGATTCAGCAAGAATCCCGAGTAAAGGTGGCTGACAACACCGGTGCCAAAGAAATTTTGGCCATCCGCGTGTTGGGTGGCTCCGGGCGTCGCTATGCGGGCCTGGGGGACATCATCGTCGCCACCGTCAAAGACGCGATTCCTGGCGGCAACGTCAAGAAGGGTGAGGTCGTCAAGGCCGTCATCGTGCGCACCGTGAAGGAAACCCGTCGTCCCGACGGTTCCTACATCAAGTTCGACGAGAACGCAGCGGTGCTGATCAAGAGCAAAGAGGGTGAGCCTCGCGGAACCCGTATTTTCGGACCCGTGGGCCGTGAACTGCGCGACAAGCGCTTCATGAAGATCATCTCGTTGGCACCGGAGGTTATCTAAATGGCAAAGATTAAGAAGGGTGACCTGGTTCAGGTCATCACTGGCGCGAGCGAAGCTCGCGGCGGCGACAAAGGCAAGCAAGGCCACGTGATTGAGGTCTTCTCCGAGCGCAACCGCGTCTTGGTAGAAGGTGTCAACTACGTCACCAAGCACAACCGCGTGGGCCAAAGCCAGCGTGGCGGTAAAACCGGTGGCTTGGAAACCTTTGAAGCCCCCATCCACATTTCCAATGTCGCCCTCGTTGACCCGAAGTCCAAGAAGCCCACTCGCGTGGGTGTGAAGACCAAGGCTGCTGACAAGGGTTCGGCAAAGAAGCAGGTGCGCGTGCGCATCGCGAAGAAGTCAGGAGAAGAGCTCTAATGGCGACCGCTACGACGAGTGTTCCCCGCCTGAAGGCGATTTACCGCAACGACGTTGTTCCTGCGCTGAAGGAAGAGTTTGGTTTCACCAACCCCCACCAGGTGCCGGGCGTCGTCAAGGTCGTCGTCAACACCGGTGTGGGTGAAGCAGCCAGAGACTCCAAGGTCATCGAGGGTGCGATCAAGGACTTGACGGCCATTACCGGCCAGAAGCCCATCGTGACCAACGCCAAGGTGTCCATCGCGCAGTTCAAACTGCGTGAGGGAATGCCGATCGGCGCTCACGTCACCCTGCGCGGAAACCGCGCGTGGGAGTTCCTGGACCGTCTCATCAACCTGGCACTGCCGCGCATCCGCGACTTCCGCGGTATGAGCGACCGTCAGTTCGATGGCAACGGTAACTACACCTTCGGTGTCACCGAGCAGTCGGTGTTCCACGAAATCAACCAGGACAACATCGACCGCGTCCGTGGTTTTGACATCACCATTGTCACCACCGCCAAGACCGATGATGAAGGCCGCGCGCTGTTGCGGTCACTAGGTTTCCCGTTCGCGGGGAAGAACGCAACCGAGGGCTCCTAAGCCCCTAACTAACTAGGTCGATCCTGGGTGAACCCGGGCTCGAAACCAGTCAGAGAAAAGAGAAACACCATGACAATGACAGATCCGGTCGCAGACATGCTGACCAGACTGCGCAACGCGAATCAGGCACAGCACGACACCGTGTCCATGCCTAATTCCAAGTTGAAAGCCCACCTGGCTGAGATCCTCAAAGCCCAGGGTTACATTTCGAGCTGGAAGCTCGAAGATGCTCGCGTGGGCAAGACGCTGACCCTTGACCTGAAATACGGTCCCAACCGCGAACGCTCCATTGTGGGCATCAAGCGTGTGTCCAAGCCGGGTCTGCGCGTCTACGCAAAGTCTTCTGAAATCCCCAAGGTCCACGGTGGACTGGGAGTCGCCATTTTGTCGACTTCCTCCGGTCTGCTGACCGATCGTCAGGCAACCAAGAAAGGCGTGGGTGGGGAAGTCCTCGCCTACGTGTGGTGATCACTGATGTCACGTATTGGTCGCATGCCCATTGATATTCCCGCTGGTGTCACCATCACCATCGACGGCCAGAATGTCGCCGTGAAGGGCCCCAAAGGGGACCTTTCACTGCGCGTCAAGGAGCCGATCGTTGCCCAGATGGTCGACAACCAGATTGTGGTGACCAGGCCCGATGACGAGCGCGATTCGCGTTCGCTGCACGGTCTGACCCGCACACTCATCAACAACCAGATTGTCGGCGTCACCGAGGGCTTCCAGAAGTCCCTGCAGGTCGTCGGTACCGGTTACCGAATGGCTTCCAAGGGCCAGGGTGTCGAGCTTCAGCTCGGTTTCTCCCACTCCATCACGGTGGAGCCGCCCGCTGGCATCACCTTCACGGTGGAAGGCAACGACAAGTTGACCGTCAGTGGCATTGACAAGCAAGCCGTCGGTGAAGTTGCTGCCAACATCCGTAAGTTGCGCAAGCCAGAGCCTTATAAGGGCAAGGGTGTGCGCTACGAGGGTGAGCACGTTCGTCGCAAGGCTGGAAAGGCTGGTAAGTAGACATGGCTTTCGTTAGAGGAAAGAGCCGCTCTGCGGCACGAAACCGTCGCCACACCAGGCTTCGCAAGAAGATTGTGGGCACCGCAACCAAGCCTCGCTTGGTCGTGACCCGCTCGTCTCGCCACCTGTTTGTGCAGGTTGTCGATGACGCCATTGGCCACACGGTTGCTTCAGCTTCCACCATGGAGCCTGACTTCCGTTCGTCCAAGGACGACAAGACCGCAAAAGCCAAGAAGATTGGTGGCCTTATCGCCGAGCGCGCGAAGAAGGCAGGCGTTGCCTCGGTGGTCTTTGACCGCGGTGGTAACCGTTATGCCGGCCGAGTAGCAGCTGTCGCGGAGAGCGCCAGAGAGAGTGGATTGGAACTGTGAGCGAAGAAGTTAAGGAAGCCGCTGTGAGCGAAACCGCAGCGACCTCAGCCCCAGTGACCGACACGGCCACCGATCGTCGCGACTCTCGCGGCGGTGGCGGACGTGAGCGTGGCGCTGGTGGACGTGGCGACCGTAGTGGTCGTGACGCCGAGAAGAGCCAGTTCCTCGAGCGCGTTGTCACCATCAACCGTGTATCCAAGGTGGTCAAGGGTGGACGTCGGTTCAGCTTTACTGCTCTGGTGGTTGTCGGAGACGGTAACGGAATGGTGGGTGTCGGTTACGGCAAAGCCCGCGAAGTTCCCACCGCAATCTCCAAGGGTGTCGAAGACGCGAAGAAGAACTTCTTCAAGGTTCCTCGCGTCGCCCAGACCATTCCCCACACCGTTCAGGGTGAGGCAGCTGCGGGAGTTGTGCTCCTGCGTCCGGCAACACCGGGTACCGGTGTTATCGCCGGTGGTCCTGTCCGCGCGGTGCTGGAGTGTGCAGGTATCCACGACGTGCTGAGCAAGTCGCTGGGTTCCTCGAACACCCTCAACATTGTTCACGCCACCGTGGCGGCTTTGCAGATGCTCGAAGAGCCTCGCGCCGTCGCTGCACGTCGTGGCGTGGAGTTTGAAGATGTCGCCCCCGAGCACATCATCCGTAGCGAGGCCGAAGCGGCTGCAGCAGTGAAGGCAGGTGCCTAATGGCCAAGCAACTCAAGATCACCCAGATCAAGTCGAAGATCAGTGAAAAGCAGAACATGCGTGACACTCTTCGTAGCCTGGGCTTGCGCAAGATCGGCCAAACGGTCGTCCGTGAAGATACATCCGCCAACCGTGGGTATGTGCGCACCGTCGCACACCTGGTGAAGGTCGAGGAGATTAACTAATGGCTGAGGAAAAGAAGCCCGCCGCCAAGAAGCCAGCAGCAAAGCCTGCGGCTAAGCCGGCAGCAAAGAAACCCGCCGCCAGTGCCGCTAAGGCACCGGCAGCGAAGAAGCCTGCAACCGCTGCTGCGAAAGCTCCTGCGGCCAAGAAGCCGGCAGCGAAAGCCACCACCGCAAAGCCTGCGGCGAAGGCCCCCGCTGCGAAAGCACCGGCAGCGAAGAAGCCTGCAGCAGCGAAGCCCGCTGCCGCCAAGGCTCCTGCAGCTAAAGCGCCAGCGACCAAAGCTGCGGCACCTGCGGCCAAGAAGGCAACCACCAGTGACGCTCCTGCTAAGAAGCCCGCTGCGAAGAAGCCTGCTGCCAAAGAGGAGTCGCGTCCTGGAGTGGTGAAACTTCACCACCTGCGTCCTGCTCCCGGTGCGAAGAAAGCCAAGACCCGTGTGGGTCGTGGTGAGGCGTCGAAGGGTAAGACGGCTGGTCGCGGTACCAAGGGTACAAAAGCTCGTTACCAGGTGCGGCCTGGATTCGAAGGTGGCCAGCTCACCTCGGTCATGCGTGCACCTAAGTTGCGTGGATTTACCAACCCGTTCCGGGTTGAGTACCAGGTCGTGAACGTGGGTCGTCTTGCTGAGCTCTACCCCAAGGGTGGAGAAGTCACGAGTGCTGACCTCGTCGCCAAGGGCGCTGTTCGCAAGAATGAAAAAGTCAAGGTGTTGGCTGACGGTGACCTGAGTGTTGCCCTCACAGTCAGCGTCGACAAGGTATCCAAGCAAGCAGCGGAAAAGATCGCGAAAGCGGGCGGTTCCGTCAAGTAGGCGTTGACCCCGGTGGAATGGTCAGCAGACTTTTCCACCGGGGGCGCCGAGCCGGTAGGCTCAAACCCACGTGTCGCCAGGCACGGTGCAGGAGGATCAAGTGTTCAGTGCTCTAGGGAGAATCTTCAAGACTCCTGATTTGCGGAGGAAAGTTCTCTTCACGCTGGCCGTCATTGGTCTCTTCCGTTTGGGATCGTTTATCCCGGCACCGTTCGTCGATTACCGCAACGTTCAGCAGTGTCTTGCTGGCACAAACGACACGGCAGGCCTCTACGAGCTGATCAACCTCTTCAGTGGTGGCGCGTTGCTGCAGCTCTCGATTTTTGCGTTGGGCATCATGCCCTACATCACGGCCTCGATTATCACGCAGCTCTTGCGCGTGGTGATTCCCCACTTTGAAGAGCTCCACAAAGAGGGCCAGGCTGGACAGTCCAAGCTGACCCAGTACACCCGCTACCTCACTATCGGCCTCGCACTGCTTCAGTCCACGACGTTGATCACCGTTGCCCGTAGCGGTGCGCTGTTTGGTTCCTCGGGCGCTCCCGCGTGCAACCAGCTGCTCTCCAACGACGCCTGGTACGCGATCATGCTGATGGTGATCACCATGACGGCCGGTACGGGTCTCATCATGTGGCTCGGTGAAATGATCACAGAGCGCGGTGTCGGTAACGGAATGTCCCTTCTCATCTTCGTGTCGATTGCCGCAGTCTTCCCCTCGTCGCTCTGGTCCATCGCGCAGTCGAACGGTTCCACCATCTTTGTGATCGTGGTGGCCGTCGGAATCGTCATCATGGGCCTCGTCGTATTCGTCGAGCAGTCTCAGCGTCGTGTTCCCGTCCAGTACGCCAAGCGCATGGTGGGTCGCCGGACCTTTGGGGGAACCAACACCTATATTCCGATCAAGGTAAACATGGCCGGTGTCATCCCGGTGATCTTCGCCTCGTCGCTGCTGTACCTCCCCGCTCTCTTCGCGCAGTTCAATGCGACCGGTGCCGATGGCAGCACGCCTGGCTGGGTGGTCTGGATTCAGAACAACCTCACCTCCGGTGACAATCCGCTCTATATGGCGGTCTACTTCCTGTTGATTGTGGGCTTCACCTACTTCTATGTCGCCATCATCTTCAATCCCGAAGAAGTTGCCGACAACATGAAGCGCTACGGCGGCTTCATCCCCGGTATCCGTGCCGGGCGCCCCACTGCCGAATACCTCGACTACGTGTTGACCCGCATCACGCTTCCCGGCTCTCTCTATCTGGGCCTTGTCGCCTTGATACCGCTGATAGCGCTGGCCACCGTCAACGCCAACCAGAACTTCCCCTTCGGTGGTGCCAGCATTCTGATCATCGTTGGTGTTGGTTTGGACACGGTGAAGCAGATCGATGCACAGCTGCAGCAGCGTCACTACGAGGGTTTGCTGAAGTAATGTCGGGCACGAGAATCCTGCTCATTGGCCCTCCCGGAGCAGGAAAAGGAACTCAGGCAATCGAACTCTCGGCAGCCTTCGGCATCCCGGCTATCTCTACGGGTGACATTTTCCGTCACAACGTGAAAAACGAGACCCCATTGGGCCTTAAAGCGAAAGCCTTCATGGATGCCGGAGATAACGTTCCGGATTCGCTCACCAACGATTTGATTACTGATCGTTTGGAAGACCCCGATTGCAGCAATGGCTTCCTTCTCGATGGTTATCCGCGCACCCCTGACCAGGTGAGGCACCTGGACGAGTTCCTCGCCAGCCACAACACGGCTCTCGATGTTGTCGTCCAGCTTGTGGCCGACCCCGACGTCGTCGTCGAGCGACTTCGCCTCCGCGCGACCGAACAGGGTCGCAGCGATGACAACGAAGCTGTCGTCCGCCACCGCCTTGAGGTGTATCAGGAGCAAACGGCTCCGCTGATCGACATCTTCTCGAGCCGCAACCTCGTGGCCCCGATTGATGGCATCGGTGAGATCAGCGACGTCACCGAGCGGATTATGAACGCTTTGGCTGGGCGGGGTATCACGGCTTCCTAGCACCGAACATTGGACTTGTGCCGTCGAAGAAGCGGGTCTAGGATGGGACATTGGTGTAAAAAAGCCGAGGTTGGCTTTTTTGCCCACAACGCATGACCAGTGCACACTCGTTACAACAAGACATGAGGCTATGGCCAACAAAGACGGCGTCATTGAAATCGAAGGCTCGGTAGTCGAGGCCCTTCCCAATGCAATGTTCCGTGTGGAATTGACCAACGGCCACAAGGTGCTTGCCCACATTTCGGGGAAAATGCGTCAGCATTACATCCGAATTTTGCCCGAAGACAAGGTAATCGTGGAGCTCAGCCCGTACGACCTCACCAGAGGTCGCATCGTCTACCGCTACAAGTAAGCACTGGGTAAGGAACGGCCCGGGGAACCGCTCGGGCACGAGGCCAGCGAAGAAAAGGAAACACCATGAAGGTCAGCGCCAGTGTTAAGCCCATGTGCGACAAATGCAAAGTCATTCGTCGCCACGGCAACGTGATGGTGATTTGCGAAAATCCCCGCCACAAACAGCGTCAAGGCTAATAACTCAATAACCATAAGCAGCATCGCGATCCCACCCTTGGTGGGGGACTCCCCGGGGAGAGGCCCGGGCACAGATTCTGCTTCAGACCTCTCAGTGCACCAGGAGAAATGACATGGCACGTCTTGCCGGAGTCGATATTCCCCGCGAAAAGCGGGTCGAAATCGCCCTAACCTACATCTACGGTGTTGGCCGTACCCGTTCGAAGCAAACGCTCGAAGCAACGGGTGTGGACCCCAGCATCCGCGTCAAGGATTTGACCGATGACCAGCTGTTGAAGCTGCGTGAACACATCGAGGGAACATTCAAGGTGGAGGGTGACCTTCGCCGCGAGGTGACCGCTGACATCCGCCGCAAGGTGGAAATCGGTAGCTACGAAGGCATTCGTCACCGTCGCGGTCTGCCCGTTCGTGGTCAGCGCACCAAGACCAATGCCCGCACCCGCAAGGGCCCCAAGCGCACCGTTGCTGGCAAGAAGAAGGCCGCGTAGTACGCGCCCCCTCGATTTAGGATTACGGAGAAAAAACAATGGCAGCACCGAAAACGACCGCCCGCAAGCCGCGGCGTAAGTCAAAAAAGAACATTGCTGTGGGCCAGGCCCACATCAAATCCACATTCAACAACACCATCGTCTCAATCACGGACCCCTCCGGTGCCGTGGTGTCGTGGGCATCCTCTGGTGGCGTGGGCTTCAAGGGCTCGCGTAAGTCGACCCCCTACGCCGCACAGCTGGCTGCAGAGTCGGCAGCCCGCCAGGCACAGGAGCACGGCATGAAGAAGGTCGATGTCTTCGTGAAGGGTCCCGGTTCCGGCCGTGAGACCGCGATCCGTTCTCTCCAGGCCGCCGGCTTGGAAGTCGGCTCGATCACCGATGTGACGCCCCAGGCTCACAACGGTTGCCGTCCCCCCAAGCGCCGTCGCGTTTAGTTTCCCGGAGTCGACTGATCGTTTAGTCGCTCTCCAGCCTTTACAACCACATAGCTAGTCCCGGCTCCGGCCGAACCCCACACAAGTGTCATATAGCGGACACTTAGCCGAAAGGAATCACCAGTGCTCATTGCACAGCGCCCCACACTGACCGAAGAATCACTCTCCGAATTCCGCTCAGCCTTCGTGATTGAGCCCCTCGAGCCAGGTTTTGGCTACACGCTGGGTAACTCCATGCGTCGCACCCTCCTCTCCTCCATTCCTGGTGCCGCCGTCACCAGCATCCGCATCGATGGTGTGCTCCACGAGTTCGCCACGGTTGCCGGTGTCAAAGAGGATGTCACCGAAATCATCCTCAACGTGAAGAACCTCGTCGTCTCCAGCGAGCACGACGAGCCGATCACCGCGTACCTGCGCAAACAGGGTGCTGGTGCTGTGACCGCTGCCGACATCCAGGCTCCCGCCGGTGTCGAGGTTCACAACCCCGAACTCCACATCGCAACACTGAACGACAAGGCCAGCTTCGAGCTCGAGCTCACCATCGAACGCGGCCGTGGTTATGTTTCCGCCGTCCAGAACCGTAACGAGTACGCCGAAGCCGGTCAGATTCCGATCGACTCGATTTACTCTCCCGTCTTGAAGGTCACCTACCGCGTGGAAGCCACGCGTGCCGGTGAGCGCACCGACTTCGATCGCCTTGTGGTCGACGTCGAGACGAAGCCTTCGATGAGCCCCCGCGACGCTGTTGCCTCCTCTGGTCGCACGCTGGTGGAGCTGTTTGGTTTGGCCCGTGACTTGAACCAGGAAGCTGAAGGAATCGAAATCGGTCCCGCACCGGTGGAAGCCGTCCTCTCCAGCGAAATGGCGATGCCCATCGAAAGCCTTGACCTCACCGTTCGCAGCTACAACTGCCTGAAGCGCGAGGGCATCAACAACGTGAGCGAGCTCGTTGCTCTCTCCGAGCACCAGTTGATGAACATCCGCAACTTCGGTCAGAAGTCGGTGGACGAGGTTCGCGACAAGCTCATCGAAATGGGCCTTTCTTTGAAGGACCCCATCCCAGGCTTTGACGGCTCTGCTTTCTACAGCGGGCTTGAAGAAGGCGAAAACTACTCATAACACCGGGGATCACCCCGCTAAGCCCTGTGAAACACGGAAGAGAACACGACAATGCCTAAGCCCACCAAAGGACCCCGCCTCGGAGGCGGCCCTGCACACGAGCGCCTGATGCTGGCCAACCTGGCAACCGCTCTGTTTACCCACGGTCGTATCCAGACCACGGAGACCCGAGCAAAGCGCCTGCGCCCCTATGCGGAGCGCCTGGTGACCTTCGCCAAGCGTGGAGACCTCCACGCTCGCCGTCGCGTCATGACGGTGATCCGCGACAAGTCTGTGGTGCACAAGTTGTTCATGGAGATCGCTCCCCAGGTCGACAAGCGTGAAGGCGGTTACACCCGCATCATCAAGACCGGTTTCCGCAAGGGTGACAACGCGTCAATGGCCGTGATTGAGCTCGTCCTCGAGCCCGTCAACCCCAAGCCGAAGACCAAGAAGGCCAAGGTCGAAGAGCCCAAGGCTGCTCCTGCTCCCGAGGTTGTGGAGGAAGTCGTTGACGACGTCACCGCAGCCGAGTCTGCCGAGGCAACCGAAAGCGTTGACGTCGCGGTAGAAGCTCCTGCGGAAGCAGAAGCACCCGCAGAAGAAGCGCCAGCAGAGGACACCGAAGTGGCGGCTGAGGAAGCCACCGAGGAGACCCCTGATGAGGCTCCCTCTGATGAGGACGCAAACGACAAGAAATAGATTAAAGAATGGGCCCCCAACCTTCGGGTTGGGGGCTTTTTCTTTGGGCGCAGGGGTCGTGGGAATTACACTGACGAGTGTGTCCACCAGACTGAGGATTGAATGCGCATACCTGGGCACTGCTTATTCTGGCTGGGCGAAGCAATCTCACCGCATCACGATTCAGGGTGAGATCGAGCAGGCGCTGGCCACGGTGCTGCACACGCAACGCACGGAGGTCAAGACCGTGGTGGCCGGGAGGACTGATGCGGGAGTGCACGCAATCGGCCAGGTTGCCCACGTGGACCTCTCTGACTCCATCACCCTCAAGGGGGCAGCGTTGTCATCGTTAGCAAAACGGGTGAATGGAGCACTGGGCACGGATGACATCGCCGTGTATTCGATCAGTCAAGCCCCAGAAGGTTTTGACGCTCGCTTTTCGGCTCTCTCTCGCCACTATGAATATCGATTGGCAGATCGTGGGGCGCACAAGAACCCGTTGAAGAAGGACATCACTGCGGTATCGCCGTATGCTCTGGATTCTGACGCCATGAACGACGCGGCCGATGCCTTGTTGGGTCTTCATGATTTCCGTGCGTTTTGTCGTCCCCGTGCCGGTGCAACGACTATTCGAACGCTGCAAAGCTTTCGGTGGAGTCGCGAACCAGATGGCGTGCTCGTGGCACAGTTGAGCGCGGATGCCTTCTGTCACTCCATGGTGCGCTCTCTGGTGGGAGCATGTGTCGCAGTAGGAAGGGAAGTATTGACCATTCCTGACCTACGGAACGCCCGTGACCAGGGTGAACGGACAAGTCTGTGGGTCACGATGCCTGCCAAAGGCCTCACGCTGGTGTCTGTCACCTATCCACCTGATGACGAACTGGCCGAGCGAGCAGTGTCAACGAGGGGAAAGCGGCACCTGGACGAGGATTGACCGACCTGCGAAAGTCCCCTAAGCTTGAGCGCTGGTGGCAATCGCCGATTGTTCACCAGGTTGAGCCCTCCACCGGGCCGTTCTGATTCAGAACACCCACGGAGCGGGATTCACGAACACCTCGAACCGCAAAGGAATGTCGCATGACGCGCACCTTTTCACCCAAGCCCGCTGATGTTCAGCGCGAGTGGCTCGTTATCGATGCCGCTGACGTTGTTCTCGGCCGTTTGGCCTCTCACGCCGCAGCGTTGCTGCGCGGCAAGCACAAGCCGACCTTCGCACCTCACATGGACATGGGCGACCACGTCATCATTGTGAACGCTGACAAGGTCGTTCTTACTGGCTCCAAGCTGACCCAGAAGGTGGCGTACCGCCACTCCGGTTACCCCGGTGGTCTGACGGGTGTCAGCTACGACAAGCTGATGGAAACCAACCCCGTTCGCGCAGTGGAAAAAGCTGTCCGCGGCATGCTTCCCAAGAACACCCTGGGTCGTGACCAAATGGCCAAGCTCAAGGTCTACACCGGTGGCGAACACCCCCACCAGGCGCAGATGCCCAAGCCCTACTCTCTCGACCAGATCGCGCAGTAGCGCAGAAGCTAAGGACACTAAACGTGGCTATTTCAGAAGACACCCAAAACTCCACGGTGGAAGCAGACGCTCCCACCTCGTTCAGCACCGAGACGCCTGCATCCTCACCGGTTGCGGAAAAGAAGCCCCGCAAGCCCCTCACCGTAGGTGGTCACGCCGTGGGACGACGCAAGCAGGCTATTGCCCGCGTGCGTCTCATCCCCGGCAAAGGCGCCTACACGGTGAACGGTCGCACGCTGGAGGAATACTTCCCGAACAAGCTTCACCAGCAGCTCATCAACGACCCGTTCACGGTCTTGGAGCTCGGTGGCAGCTATGACGTGATTGCTCGCATCACCGGTGGTGGACCTTCCGGTCAGGCGGGTGCACTGCGTTTGGGTATTGCCCGTGCCCTGAACCAGATTGACGAAGAGCACAACCGCGCAACGCTCAAGAAGGCAGGCTTCCTTTCCAGAGATGCCCGCGTGAAAGAGCGTAAGAAGGCCGGTCTCAAGAAGGCCCGTAAGGCTCCTCAGTACTCGAAGCGCTAATCGCGCTCCACGCTTATGGGTCGTCTCTTCGGCACCGACGGGGTCCGAGGGCTCGCTAATCGCGAACTCACGGCGGACATTGTTGTGCGTTTGTGCCAGAGCGCTGCTCTGGTCCTCACGAAGGGTCGTCACGCTCAAGAACTCAAAGCCGAAGGCCGACGGCCCATGGCCGTCATGGCCCGCGACCCTCGGGTGTCGGGAGAGTTTTTGGGCGCTGCCGTGGCCGCGGGCTTGGCAAGCTCCGGCATCGATGTGTTCGATGCCGGTGTTGTTCCGACACCTGCTGCCGCCTACCTCGTGCGCGAGGGTGGGTTCGACTTTGGGGTCATGGTCTCCGCCTCTCACAACCCGGCTCCCGATAACGGGATCAAGTTCTTCTCGTTTGGTGGCACAAAGCTTCCCGATGAGGTCGAAGACCGCATCGAGGCGATGATGCATGAGCCTCCGCTCGCACCCACCGGAGGCGATGTTGGTCGCATTCAGCGTTTTGCCGACGCGGAGGATCGCTACCTTCTACATTTGCTCAAGACAGTGGATCGCGACCTTGCGGGGCTTCACGTGGTGTTGGACTGTGCCCATGGGGCCGCTTCTGCCATTGCGCCCCGGGCCTTTACCGACGCGGGCGCTACCGTCACTGTTATCGGTGATGAGCCTGACGGTCTCAACATCAATGACGGTTATGGCTCCACACACCTCGAGAAACTGCAAGAAAAAGTGGTGGAGCTGGGCGCAGACTTCGGCATTGCCCACGATGGCGATGCCGATCGCGCGTTGGCAGTGGACCACGCCGGGCGCATCATTGATGGTGACCGGATTATGGCCATCCTCGCTCTGTCCATGAAGGACGAGGGAACCCTGGCTGGCGACACCCTAGTTACCACGGTGATGTCGAATATGGGTCTGCGTAAAGCGATGACCGAGCACAACATTACGGTCCTGGAAACAGCGGTGGGTGATCGCTATGTCCTCGAGGAACTCGAGCGCAGTGGCGCACGCCTTGGGGGAGAGCAGTCTGGTCACGTCATCCTGACCGACCACTCGACCACGGGTGACGGCATTCTCACCGGCCTTCAGTTAGCCAGAGAGGTTCTGAAAACCGGGCGAAGCCTCGCGGAGCTCGCTGATCAAATCGAAATTTTCCCCCAAGTGTTGCGCAATGTTCCGGGCGTGGACCGCAGTGCTCTGGAGTCCAACGACGCTGTAGCAGCGGCCATCTCTCGTGCGTCAGAGGAGCTGGGCGACTCAGGTCGCGTCATGGTGCGATCCTCCGGAACAGAAGCCCTCATCCGCGTGATGGTCGAGGCTAGCGATCAGGTAACTGCAGAGCGCATCGCTGACGAGGTTGCCGATCTCATCAGCGCCGAGTTGGCTCTGCCCTAGGTTTTCCTCAACAACACCGTATTGATGCGGTGGTCAGCCTCTTTGCGCAATATCAAGGACGCCCGAGGTCTAGTGGGCAGGATGTTTTCCACCAGGTTGGGTTCGTTGATTTCTCGCCACAGGCGCTGCGCTTCTAACCGGGCATCGGATTCGGCCAGGTCCGCGTAGCGGTGGAAGTAGCTTCGCGGGTCGCTGAAGGCACCCTGCTGCAGCTGAACGAAACGTTCTTCGTACCACCGGGCAATATCGGTGGTTCGCGCATCCACGTAGATCCCGAAGTCGAACAGGTCGCTGATTGCCAGGGCGGAATTGGTCGCCGGCGGAGCAAGAACGTTTAGTCCTTCGATGATCACAATGTCGGGCGAATCAATCTCGAGGCTTTCGCCCTCCACACGGTCATAGACAAGGTGCGAATAGACCGGGGCGTGGACGGGGGAGACACCGCTTTTCAGCTGAGACACGAAGCGCAACAGTGCGCGACGGTCATAGCTTTCGGGGAACCCTTTGCGATGCAAAAGCCCTTCTTGCTTGAGTCGCGAGAGTGGCAGCAAGAACCCATCGGTCGCGATGAGCGACACCTTCGGGGTATCGGGGCTGCGAGAGAGAAGTTCCGCGAGAACCCGCGATGTTGTTGATTTGCCGACGGCCACACTTCCCGCAACTCCAATGATGAACGGGGTGTGAGCAACACTGTCGCCGAGGAAATTGCGGGTAATCGAGTGGATGTGGCGGGCTCCCTCGGCATAAAGAGAGATGAGCCTAGCGAGTGGTTGATACACCTCGAGGACTTCTTTGGCATCCAGCATGTCTCCGACCGAGCGGACCCGGGCGAGATCGTCCTCCGACAGCGGCAGGGGTGCATGAGGCGCGAGGGCGGCCCAGGTCGCGCGGTCATATTCGACAAAAGGACTGGCCTGGTCTCGCTCAAAACTCGAAGAAGCCATGTCCTCCAGGCTAGTGCGCCGGGCCCGCTAGGGGTCATCGCCTAGACTTCAGGGCATGTGTGGAATCGTCGGATACGTGGGCCCACGCTCCAGCATCGACGTGCTGGTGGCCGGTCTCGCACGCCTGGAATACCGCGGTTATGACTCCGCGGGGGTCGCTGTCGTGTCCGAAAACGATGGGCTGGTGTCCCAGAAACGAGCAGGAAAGCTCGCGGTGTTGCGCGATGATGTTGACGCTCACCCCCTCGCCGTCGGGGGAACCGGAATTGCTCACACTCGGTGGGCCACCCACGGCGCTCCAACCGACGCTAATGCGCACCCACATCTGGCCGATGGCGGCAAACTTGCCCTGATTCACAACGGAATCATCGAAAACTTTCACGAACTTCGGGAAGAGTTGATCGCCTCCGGCGAAGAGTTCTTGAGCGAAACAGACTCCGAGGTTGCCGCATTCTTGCTGGCCGAAGCGTTCCGCCAGACCGGTGATCTCACCACGGCGATGCAGCAGGTCGTGCAGCGTTTGGAGGGGGCTTTTACTCTCTTGGTGGTTCACGCCGAAAAACCCGGTGTTGTCGTAGGAGCCAGGCGCAATTCCCCCCTGGTTATTGGCGTGGGAGAGGGCGAGAACTTCCTGGGTTCGGATGTTGCCGCTTTTGTTGCTTTCACTCAGAAAGCCTTGGCTCTCGGTCAAGACCAAATCGTCACGATTACCGACAGTGCCATTGATGTCATCACTTTTGAGGGCGGCGAGGTCCACCCACCCGAGTTCACGGTGGACTGGGATGCGTCGGCCGCCGATAAAGGTGGCTGGTCAAGCTTCATGGCCAAGGAGATTTCGGAAGAGCCCGAGGCCGTAGCCAACACCATTCGTGGTCGCCTGAGCCCCGAGGGTGAAGTGGTGATTCCCGAATTGGAATCCCTCGATGTCGGGCGAATCGACCGCATCATTTTTATTGCGTGTGGAACTGCTGCCTACGC
>JAHEGA010000018.1:4903-9971 GCA_024639925.1 Microbacteriaceae bacterium | reverse complement strand
CCGGTAACCAACGGGATCTCACTGTTCTTCACAGGAACAGGACCTGTGCTCATCGCCCGTGCTGTCGCCTGACCGACCCAGTTCGAAAAGGTTTCATCCTCGATGCAGGCGGAAAGGCGATCGAGGTTCTGCACGCCACTGGCGCCGGCGATGTCCACCATCTGCTGGTCGGTGAGCTCGTAGCGCTCGGGCGCAACAGGCTGGTTTTCAAACATCAACGTGTTGAAATCAAAGAACGCATCCGGGTCCTGGTCCGCCACGCACGCCGCAGCGTTTGCCGCGCGAGTAGCAAAGCGAGTTCCCGCCGTCTGGGCATCCCGGAACGATAGTGGGTGGTATTCCACTGTTGCTGTCCCGTTTTCCAACCAGGTGCGCAAAATGGGCGCATACGCAGCTTCGAACTGCGCACAAGCCGGGCATGAGTAATCCAGGAAGATGCTGATGGCGGGAACGCCATCAGAGTTGAGTTCCGAAGGAATCGGCAGCTCGTCCGGGAGAAGAGCAGGGGTCTGTATCCCCTGGACGCCGGCACCAATCTTGATGCCATCGCTCTGCATATTCGCAGGACCCGGCCCCGGCGGGCGAAGCGAAGAAATGATGAGCACGGTCACGATCGAGATAACACCCAAGACACCGACAGCCCAACCCACCTGAGCGAGAAGCTTGTTGCGCTTGGCGCGCTTGCTCTGTTCTTCCCGCATTGCTCGTGCTTTTTCACGAGCCTCTTGGCGCTTCTCGTTCTTGGTCGGTCTGTTGTCCGCTGCGTTCATGTTTTTCTTTTCCTTGGGAACCCTGTATCGATGGTTACGCCAACAATGTTGGCAAAGCTTTTCCCGATGCCGCTGAGAGGACATCTGGACACATAACCCTATCCCGAGGCACTGTGAGCGACATACGGCCTTCACGCACTCACGCTCCAATGGCATAATAGGGGTGCCCTCCCAACGACGGGAAGGTTTCCATTCACAACGGATCGTCCGGCACGTACCTGCCGGTGAAGGAGTAAGACAATGGCGTCAGTGACGTTTGACAAAGCAAGTCGCATTTATCCAGGAACTACCACCCCCGCGGTGGATGCCCTCGATTTGAGCATCGAAGATGGCGAATTCCTCGTCCTCGTGGGCCCATCTGGTTGCGGAAAGTCCACCTCTCTGCGCATGTTGGCGGGGCTCGAAGACATTAATGACGGTCGCATCCTCATCGGAGACCGCGATGTCACCGATGTGGCACCCAAAGACCGCGATATTGCGATGGTGTTCCAGAACTACGCTCTCTACCCGCATATGACAGTGGCGGAAAACATGGGCTTTGCGCTGAAGATTGCGGGGGTCAGCAAGGAGGACCGCGCTACCCGCGTCCAGGAGGCAGCCAAACTGCTGGACCTCGAGCCGTACCTCGACCGCAAGCCCAAGGCACTCTCCGGCGGACAGCGTCAACGTGTGGCCATGGGCCGCGCCATCGTGCGTGAGCCCCAAGTGTTCCTGATGGACGAGCCGCTCTCCAACTTGGATGCCAAACTTCGCGTCCAAACGAGAACCCAGATTGCCTCGCTCCAGCGACGCCTGGGAGTCACGACCGTCTATGTGACTCACGACCAGACGGAAGCGCTCACCATGGGTGACCGCATCGCGGTCCTGAAGGATGGCGTCTTGCAACAGGTCGGAACACCTCGCGATCTCTACGAATCGCCCGCGAATGCTTTCGTCGCAGGCTTTATTGGCTCCCCCGCCATGAACCTCTTCGAAGCGGACATTGTTGAGGGTGGGGTCCAGTTTGGGACGGCAACCGTCAAGGTTGATCGCGAAACGCTCTCTCGCGCCACGGGAAACCGGGTCACCGTGGGAATCCGCCCGGAGGACCTCACCGTCTCAGCAACCGGGAAAGGCCTCCAGGCCACTGTCGATCTCGTCGAAGAACTCGGTGCCGATGGCTACCTCTACGGCAACACCGAGGTCGAAGGGCACACCATTGAAATGGTGGTCCGCGTGGACGGACGAGACCACCCAGTGGCGGGAGACAAAATCTCGCTCCTGCCGGTTGAGCACCACATGCACGTGTTTGACACGGCAACCGGGGTGCGCCTGACCAAAGAAGCTATTTCAGCCAACTCGTAGCAACACTCGTAACGATGGGGCCTGGGCACTCGGTCCGGGCCCCATCGTTGTGATTAGAGGACACCATCGTGGGTCAATCGCTTTCCATTACCGCGTCTGTCGGCAGCGCAGAGCTGTTGGAGCTTCCATGGCATCTGCCCCTCGAGGAATGGCCGGAAAAAAACGTTGCCGCGCTCCCGAAGGGAATCTCCCGCCACATTGTGCGGTTCGTTCATTTAGGCCCACACATCGTGGCTATCAAAGAAACCACGGAACCTCTCGCCCATCGCGAATACGACATGCTCAAGAAGCTGGATCGTCTCGACGTTCCGTGCGTAGAACCGGTGGCGATCGTCTCCGGTCGCACCGGCACAGACGGAGAGCCTTTGCCTACTGCTCTGGTGACCCGGCACCTACGGTTTTCCCTGCCGTACCGCGCGCTCTACTCGCAGACGCTTCGCCCTGATACCGCCCGGCGCCTGGCGGACGCGCTCGCCGCTCTGCTCGTTCGCCTGCACATCGTGGGTTTCTTCTGGGGGGACGTTTCTCTCTCGAACACCCTCTTTAGGCGTGATGCGGGAGCGTTTGCTGCCTACTTGGTGGATGCCGAAACGGGTGAGCTCATGCCAGGGTCTCTCTCCGACGGCCAACGAGAAAACGACCTCGAAATCGCCCGAGTGAATGTGGCGGGCGAGCTCCTTGATCTCCAAGCCGGGGGAATGCTCGATGAAGACATCGACCCGCTGGAAATATCGGAGTCCATCCTGCTGGCCTACCGGTCACTCTGGAATGAACTCACCGGATGGGAGAGCTTCGATCAGTCAGAGCGATGGCGCATCCAGCAGCGTGTCCAGCGGCTCAACGACCTGGGTTTCGATATCGAAAATCTGACGATTTCGACCGACGGCACGGGTTCACAGCTCAATATCCAACCCAAAGTGGTCGATGCCGGACATCACACTCGGAGGCTGCTGCGTCTGACCGGCATCGATGCGGGCGAAAACCAAGCACGGCGACTTCTGAACGATCTCGACTCATTTCGCGCCTATCACTACCCCGATGAAGACATCGATGAGGAAGTGGTCGCCCACGAATGGCTATCCCAGGTCTATGACCGGGTGATCAAGGCCATTCCCAAAGACCTCAGAGGGAAATTGGAACCCGCAGAAATGTTCCATCAGTGGCTTGCCCACCGAGGAAATCGCTCACGGGAAGAAGACCGCGACATTAGTTTCACGGAAAGCGTCGAGTCCTACATCGAGACTGTTCTTGCCCACCGCAGAGACGAAGCAATGGTGACCGGACCGCCAACAGCGGCGGTCACTATGCCCAATCCCACCGTGGACGTGAACTGGCAGGAGCGAATTTAGCGCTTTTTGGCCAGGTATCGCGCGCGCGCGACCTCATAAAGCACAACGCTGGCAGCGATACCCGCATTCAACGACTCGGTGCGAGCGGAAATCGGAATACCGAGAATTTGATCGCACGTTTCGGAGACAAGCCTCGAAAGACCTTTGCCTTCACTGCCCACGACCACCACAAGCGGACCGCTGGCGATATCTGCTCCCGGCACAACTTCGCTCGCTTCGCCATCGAGCCCCACCACAAAGTAGCCCAGGTCTTTGAGCGCCTTGAGTGTCTGCGTCATGTTGGAGGCCATCGCCACAGGTGTTCTGGCAATGGCGCCCGCCGAGGTTTTCCAGGACGTAGCGTTGACACCGGCAGAGCGGCGCTGGGGCACGATGACCCCGGAGCCGCCAAAAGCTGCCACCGAGCGGACTATGGCCCCAAGGTTTCGGGGGTCCATCACACCATCCAGGGCCACTAGGACCGGCTTGGTCCCCTGGGATAAGGCCTTTTCCGCCATTTCGACCGGATGGGGGTAGCTGTAGGGCGGGACGGTGAGGGCGATGCCCTGGTGAACGGTGTCGGGTCCGGTCACCCGGTCAAGCTCGGGCCGAGGAACCTCAAGAAGAGGGATCCCTCGGCGGTTGGCCAGGGTCAGTGCCTCCCGAACGCGATCATCCATATCGATGCGCGTAGCCAAGGTGAGAGACACCGCAGGGATCTTTGCGCGAAGGGCTTCGAGAACAGCGTTTCGACCGGTCACCATTTCGGCGTCTTTTGCCGCGGGGCTGCCGGATCGCCTCGCAGGAGCAGGCTTACCGCCTCTGCGCGCACGGGCATTTTCTAAACGCTCTTGGGCCGCCTTCTTTTTCCCGGCGGGGTGCCACGCGCGGTCTTCTGCTTTCGGGGTCGGCCCACGTCCCTCCAGGGCTTTTCGACCGTGACCACCGGTTCCGACGGTTGCCGGCTTCTTCGCTTTGCGGGGTGTGGGGTGTCCTTTTTTAGCCACGAATACTCCATGTGCTCTCGGTGGGGCCATCATGAATCTCAATTCCCGCAGCATCGAGAGCATCACGGAGGGCGTCAGCCACATCGAAGCGTGATTCGGTCTTGGCGGCCTGGCGTGCGGCCAGAATGTTTGCGACAACGTCGCTGACCAGGGTTTGGTCACCCCGTGACAACCATGGAGCGTCGAGGGGATCCATCCCCAGGGTGGCCATCATGGCTCGGACCTCACTGGCTGCTGTTCTCACAGCGCCGGTGTCACCAGCATCAGCCGCATGGTTGCCTGCACGAACCGTGTCATGGATCACCGCCAAAGCACCGGGAACCCCTAAGTCATCATCCATTGCTGTCTCAAAAGCCAACGGCAATGCTCCGACCACCACATCACCAGATTCCCTGCCGGCGCGCGTGAGAAACGCCTCAATCCTGCCAAGTGCTGCTCCGGCCTCAGCGAGGAAACCGTCGTGGAGGTCCAATTCTGAGCGATAGTGCGCGCTGGCCAGTGCGTATCGCACGACGAGCGGGCGTGCCTTCCCCAGAAGATCCGAGGCGAGCACCCCGTTTCCGCGTGACTTAGACATCTTCTGTCCGTTCACCGTGACCAGGGCATTGTGAAGCCAGTG
>JAHEGA010000018.1:0-4803 GCA_024639925.1 Microbacteriaceae bacterium | reverse complement strand
GCAAGCGCCCACCACGGGGTGGTCGAGTCCGCGCAAGCCTCCAGGATTTTGTCATCGATATCGGTGACGTTTCGAATCAAGGTCACGCGGTAGCCACGGTAAGTAAACCAGCGTGACCACAGGTCATACACCAGAGCGCTTCTCAGGTGCCCCACGTGGGGTGCTGACTGCACTGTGGGCCCGCAGACGTAGATCGATACGGTGCCCGGCACCAAAGGCTCAAAAGCGCGAAGCTCAAGGCTCTGGGAGTCAAACAGTTTCACGGGCACCGCCCCATGCTAGCGAGGATGCAGGCCCTGGCCGAGGTGACAGACCCGTCCCGTTCAGCCCCGTGGGACCAGCACTGCGGTAGCGGAAGCGGCAATCCCCTCGCCGCGGCCCGTAAAACCAAGACCGTCGGTTGTTGTGGCTCCCAGTGTGACCGGGCTGCCCACGAGCGTGGACAGGTGCGTCTCGGCTTGATGTCGCCGGGGGCCAATCTTGGGGTGATTACCTATTACTTGCACGGCAACCGAGGATACGCGGTAACCCGCGTTCGCGATTAACCTCAAGGCTTCCTCCAGAAAAACTTGGCTGGACGCTCCCGCGAATTCTGGCCTGTCACTGCCAAAGTGATGTCCGAGATCACCTTCACCAGCTGCCTGAAGGAGTGCGTCCACAATGGCGTGGACGACCACATCACCGTCACTATGCCCGGACAGTCCTTTTTCTCCCGGCCACTCCAATCCCGCGAGAACAAGGGGGCTGTTCTCGTCAAAGGCGTGGACATCCATTGCGGACCCCACCCGCGGAGCCCGCCGATCCCCGACCAGCGCTTCCGCTCGAGCAAGGTCATCCGGGTAGGTGATTTTGAAGCCTTGTGGGTCACCCGGTACAGAACTGACGATGTGTCCCGCCTGCCGCATGACCTCAGCATCGTCGGTGAAATCGCCGTCAACAGACTCGTAGGCGGCTTTGAGGGCTTGCGTCTGAAAACCTTGTGGAGTTTGAACACCGGCTAACTGCTCCCGATCAATTCCGCCTGTGGTCTCTCCCGTGGTCGTTGACTGCGCTACCAGCGTGTCGACGACCGGGATGGTCGGAATGACGGCTTCGGCGCCATCGGACAGTGAGGCCAGCACGCGATCAAAAACCGCAAGTGGCATGAGCGGCCTTGCAGCGTCATGAATCAACACGACATCAATGCCCTCTGGTATCGCGTCAACACCCCGCCTCACGGACTGGGTCCGGGTGTCACCACCTCGCACAACAGTGACACCCTGTGGCACGTCGCCACCCAGTGCGCGGGCCGGCTCTTCCCAGCCCGCAGGAACAACAAGAATGACGGTGGGCGCTACAGTCCAACCGGAGACTCGGTCAAGAGTGTGACGCAACAGGGCCTGTGCCCCCAGCGACACAAACGCTTTCGGGAGGGAGGAGCCCAGGCGTTGCCCGCTACCCGCGGCAACGATGACGAGAGCGGTGTTCACACTCGCTCGCTTTGGGCCACTACTTAGGACGCGAGAACTTCGTCGAGGACGTCAGAAGCCTTTTCTTCGTCCGTCTTTTTCGCGAGCGCCAGTTCGGAAATCAGAATTTGGCGGGCTTTAGCAAGCATCCGCTTTTCCCCGGCACTCAAGCCGCGATCCTGATCTCTGCGCCACAGGTCACGAACAACCTCAGACACCTTGATGACGTCACCCGATGCAAGCTTCTCGAGGTTTGCCTTGTATCGACGCGACCAGTTGGTGGGCTCTTCGGTGAACGGTGCGCGAAGAACTTCGAAAACTTGATCCAGACCCTCTTGGCCAATGACATCGCGAACACCCACCAGGTCAACGTTCTCCGCGGGGACCTCAATGGTCAGATCACCCTGCTTCACATTGAGCTTCAGGTACATCTTTTTTTCACCGCGGATAGTCCGGTTTTTGACTTCAGTAATGGTGGCCGCTCCGTGATGGGGGTAAACCACTGTTTCGCCAACTTCAAACAGCATTCAAAATGTCCTTTCGCAACCCCCTATTTTACCACAGCCCTTGAAGGCAGTTTTCGGCGCTAAATCAACCAAAAATCGGGCCACGGGCGGAATCCAGTGACGCCGTTTCTAGTAGACTGAGCGCAGAAGTCACACCGTGTTCGTGTCTCCTTGCCCACCAGCCCCCGGAGGATTGTTCCGTGCCACGCGGTTTTATCGCACCCTTTGTTTTGGCCGCTGCCGTAGCTATTGGGGCCTCAGGTTGCACCTTCAGCGCAGAAATTGCGACGCAAAAGGACTACGACCCGTCTGACGGGGTGGGCACCACGCTTGGTGACATTGCCATTCGCAACGTCATGCTCATCACCAACGAGGATGGCCAAGCCAACCTGGTGATGTCCGTGGTAAACACTGGAGAAAGCGATGTGTCCCTCCAGGTCCAATACGACGGAGACGGCGACACCGTTACCGAGTTTCTTGATGTGCCCACACTGCCCGCTCTAACCCGGTTCGGGGACGACCCGGCCGCGGGGGTAATCCTTGAGGGGTCTGACGTGATTGCTGGTTCTCTGGTCCCCGTGTACTTTCAGCACGGCACCATTCCGGGTGAACTCGTCTTGGTGCCCGTTCTCGATGGCCAGCTTGCCGAGTACGAACTCCTCGTTCCCTAAGCTTCGAACCGGTATCCCAAGCCCCTCACCGTCACAATGAGTTGTGGGTCCGAGGGGGAAACCTCCACTTTGGAGCGAAGTCTCTTGATGTGGACATCCAGGGTCTTGGTGTCGCCGAAATAGTCGGAACCCCACACGCGATCAATAATTTGCCCGCGTGTTAGCACTCGACCTGCGTGAGACATCAGCAATTCGAGTAGCTCAAACTCCTTGAGCGGGATGGCCATCGTTTCTCCGCGCACTGCGAGCTGGTGGCGCTCGGTATCAAGCACGACACCGTGGTAAGAAAGAATTGATCCCTCGGGTTCCGGGTCTGCCTCCCGCCGCCTCAGCACAGCGCGAATTCTCGCGAGTAGCTCACGCGACGAATACGGCTTGGTCACATAGTCGTCAGCACCCAGTTCCAACCCGACCACAATGTCTATCTCAGAGTCTTTAGCCGTCACCATAATGATCGGCAAAGAGGAGCGTTCCCGGACCTCACGACAAACGTCCGTCCCCGAAAGACCCGGCAACATCAGATCGAGCAACATGAGATCCGGCGGGTTATTAGTGCACACCTCAACGGCTTGATGGCCATCTTCGGCCACGGCGACGTCATACCCTTCACGACGCAAGAGATAGGCCAGAGGCTCGCTCAGAGACTTTTCGTCCTCCACGACCAAAATGGTGGTCATCGCTGACGCTCCTCGAAAGAGAGGACCGTGTGCTCGCCGGTCACCACCGGGATCTCATCCGTTGCCACATACTCAGCAGCGCGGGGCGCTGTGCTTGTGCGCTTCTGCGGGGCAGAATCTGCGCCAGCCTCAGAATCCTCAAGGATGGCGTCCTCCGGCGCTTTCCTCAAGCGAATCGTGAAGGTGGACCCTTTGCCCAACTGCGACCAGACCCGAACCTCGCCGTGGTGGTTGTTGATGACGTGTTTCACGATGGCCAGCCCCAGCCCGGTGCCACCGGTATCTCGGGAGCGAGCTGGGTCGCTTCGATAAAAACGTTCAAAGATTCTCTCAAGGTCTGCTTCGGCGATACCTTGGCCCTGGTCCGTCACCGACACTTCGACAACACCGCCCTTGATACTCGTGCCGACCCCCACGCGAGAGCCCGGTTGCGAGTAGGTGATGGCGTTTCGAATCAGGTTGTGCAGAGCGCTCACCAGAGAAGGCGCATCACCCATCACTAATCCAGCGCTATGCGCAGAGACCGCGACCGTAATACCTGATTTCTCTGCCAACACCGCATTGGTCGCGATTGCCTGCTCCACCACCTGGTCCAGCGAGACAATTTCTGGGTCACTGATGGAGCCCAGCGACTGCAGTTTGCTGAGCTCAATAATGTCGCTCGTCATTTCCGCCAGCCGGTGACCCTCTTTCTCCAGCGTGGTCGCGAAAGACCTCACCTGCTCAGGGTCATCGGCGGAATACTGCAGCGCTTCTGCGAGCAGGGACACCGCGCCAATGGGAGTTTTCAGTTCGTGTGAGATATTGGCGACAAAATCCCTGCGGACAGCGTCCAGGCGATACATCTCAGACTGATCGTCGGCGACCACCAGCATCAATCGAAGACCCAGGGGTGCAACTCTTACCAGGAGGTGAATCGAGGGAGAAGACTTCGTCTCGCCGGGCAATTCAAACTCGGCCGATAGCGGGATGCCTTCTTCGCGGGATTCCCGGACCAAATCCAATACCGGTTGGTAGACAACATCCCTCTCCGTCACCAAACCCAGCGCGACCGCTGATTGTGCTGCCCGGAGAACCCGATCATCGGCATCCAGAACAACCCCCGTTGCACCGATGACTTCTAACGCAGTGTCGACACCGTGGGGGACGGGCTGTTCAAACACATCCTCAGCCCGGCGTTGCCATCCAACAGCAGCCCAGATGAGGCCCGCGATCAGGAGGCCCAAACCCACGCCCAGGGCAACACCCCAACCCGGTGAGAAGACAATCTCCATAGCGCCAAGCCTAGGGCGTTGCCACCTGGGCTCGGCTGGCTTCTGGCGCTAAACTAGGTGTTACGCGGAGTGTTAACCCCGATATCACCCCGAATTAACTTTGGTGGGCCACAGTCGGCTTCAGAGGTTACACCCCAGCAAGGAGCACCGATGCGCGAGCTATTTCAGCAAGAACTGCACGAAGTCCAAGACCGTTTGGTCGCGATTGCAGGTCTTGTGGTGACGTC
>JAHEGA010000017.1:4250-9983 GCA_024639925.1 Microbacteriaceae bacterium | reverse complement strand
TTCGCGAGTTTGAACGCACAGCGGTGGTGGATGCCCTACGGAGCGATGCGGTGGTTTCCCTCGGCGGTGGCGCGATTATCAATCCCGACACCCGCCGTGATCTGAAAAGTGTGCCCGTGGCCATGATTGCCATTTCAGCCGAAGCGGTCGCGCACCGTCTCAACCCCGGCAAGCGTCCTTTGCTGCGCGACGGTCTGGATTCCTGGAAAAAACTCCTCGCCGAGCGGAACTCCTGGTACGAAGAAGTGGCCGACAGGGTGTTCGACGCAAGCCACCGCCCGGTTAATGACGTCGCGGAAGAAATCGCCGCCTGGTTGGAGACACAACAATGACACGCTCGATCGCCACGATCACCGTGCCCAACGCTCAGCAGGGTGATTACCCCGTTGTCGTAGGCCCCGGAGCGATTGACATGCTCGAGTCGCTGCTGCCAGGAGACGCGCAGAAAGTCCTGATTGCCCACGCTCCGCCGTTGGCCGCGATCGCTGACTCGCTGAGGGACCGTTTGGGCCAACGCCAGGTTTTCCTCGCGGAGATGCCAGATGCCGAGGGAGCCAAGCGTGTGGAGGTGGCCTCATTTTGCTGGGGAATCTTGGGTCAGACTGATTTTCAACGAAACGACGTCATTGTGTCGTTGGGTGGCGGAGCCACCACCGACGTGGCCGGCTTTGTTGCGGCCACATGGTTACGCGGAGTGCCGGTAATTCACGTTCCCACCACGGTGCTGGGAATGGTCGATGCCGCCATCGGCGGGAAGACCGGTATCAACACGGCTGAGGGCAAGAACCTGGTGGGGTCGTTCTATGCGCCCACCGCCGTTGTTGTCGACCCTGATGTCCTCGCCAGTGTCTCGGAGAATGAGGTGCGGACGGGCCTTGCCGAAGTGGTGAAGTGTGGGTTCATCAAGGACACGCGCATTCTGGAGCTACTGGAACAACACCCGCAAGCAGCAATCGATACCAGCTCTGACGTGTTCTTGGAGCTCGTTTCTCGGGCTATCCAGGTCAAAGCTGACGTCGTGGGAGACGATTTCCTGGAGGCTGGAGGGCGTGAGATTCTCAATTACGGGCACACGCTGGGGCACGCGATTGAGCACGCTGAGCGTTACCAGTGGCGCCACGGCGCGGCAATTTCGATTGGGATGGTCTTTGCTGCGGAACTGTCGCGAATCGTCGCCAATCTTGGAGAGTCTGACTTTGAGCGACACCGCGCCATTTTGGGAAACTTGGGCTTACCCATTACCTACCCGGCAGACCGCTGGAAAACACTGCTCGCGTCGATGCAGAAAGACAAGAAAGCCCGTGGCGGGGTGGTGCGCTTTGTGGTGTTGGATGCTCCCGGCAAAGCCCGTGTTCTCGCGATACCGGATGAATCGGTTCTCTTCGCCGCCTACCAAGAGCTCGCCGCCCACACCGGCTAGAGTTGAGCTATGGCGCGTCTTCTGGTGGCTCACGGCCCCAACCTGCAGAGGCTTGGGTCGAGGGAACCTGAGGTCTATGGCACCGCAACGCTCGCCGACATTGAATCGGCCATTCGAGAGCGCGCGGGAGACACCGTAGAGCTCTCCTTCCATCAGACGGATGATGAGGCAACTCTGATTGGTCTTCTTCACGGCGCTGTCGATTCACGTAGCCACGTGATTCTCAACCCCGCTGCCTTCACCCACTACTCGTATGCGCTGCGAGATGCGTGTGCCCTCGTCACCGGTGCCGGGCTGACGTTGATTGAAGTGCATCTTTCGAATCCCCATGCGCGGGAAGAATTTCGGCACCAGTCCGTGATTAGTGGCGTCGCTAGCGGCGTTATCGCGGGATTTGGGCCGGACTCCTATGTGCTCGCATTGGAGCAAATCATCACCCTGGTAGGAGGGCCATCCCGTGGCAACAACGAACGACATTAAGAACGGTAGCGTGCTGAATCTCGACGGTCAGCTCTGGGCTGTCGTGGAGTTCCAACATGTGAAACCCGGCAAGGGTGGGGCTTTTGTGCGCACCAAAATGAAGAATGTCCGCTCGGGCAAAGTGGTCGATAAGACCTTCAACGCGGGCACAAAGATCGATTTTGCCGTGGTGGATCGCCGGGACTACAGCTTTCTGTATGAGGACGGTGCCGACTTTGTCTTTATGGATCAAACTGACTTTGACCAGGTGACCGTATCGGGCGCAGTGGTGGGCGATGCGTCGAACTACTTGCTCGCCAACCAGCCTGTGTCAATCGCGATGCACGATGGCGAAGCTCTCTATGTTGAGCTGCCCGCGTCGGTGGTGCTGGAAATCACCTACTCCGAGCCAGGGCTGCAGGGAGACCGCTCCACGGGCGGAACTAAGCCAGCGACACTCGAGACAGGGTTTGAAATCCAGGTTCCGCTGTTCGTCGAGCAGGGCACACGAGTCAAGGTGGACACGAGAACAGGGGAGTACCTGGGTCGCGTGAGTGACGAGTGAGCGCACGCCGCAAAGCTCGTAAGCGAGCGATCGACATCCTTTTTGGGGCCGATGTGCGCGAGACCTCACTGGAGGACGCTCTCGAGGCAGCTCGGATTGTTGCTGCTCAGGAACCAGAGCGCGGTTCGAGCTGGCTGTATGCTCAACAAATTGTTGAGGGCGTCGTTGTGCACCTAGGCGAAATTGATGGTGCCATTCGAGGTGCGAGCACTTCCTGGCCCTTGGAGCGCATGCCCGCGGTGGACCGAGCTGTACTGCGCCTGGGGGTGTGGGAGCTACTTCACAACAGCGAGGTGCCTCCGGCAGTCGCGATTTCTGAGTCGGTGGAGTTGGTCTCAGAGCTTTCCACCGAGGCTTCTGGGGGGTTTGTGCACGGCGTCTTGCGTTCTATTGCCGACACCGCTGAGCGCGAGAATGCTTCCCCCAGTCCGTAACGTATGATGGTGGCATTACCTGCTTTAACTGAAGCCCTGTGAGGCTCGAAAGGAGGGACAGATGACTGTGCGTCCGGTCTTGTCCGCCCCCGATATCGAGCGAACACTTCGGCGGATGGCGCACGAGATTGTTGAATCTGTTCCGGATGTTGCGCATCTTGTCTTGATGGGCATCCCCACCCGAGGCGCGATCCTCTCAAAACGACTTGCCCGAGTCATTGAGGACATTGCCGAACAGCCCATTTCTGTCGGATCGCTGGATGTGACGCTGTACAGAGATGATCTCGCCGGGCCTGGCCACCGATCGCCTGCCCCCACGAGTGTTCCGGAACGCGGTATCGACGGCGCCGCGGTCGTTCTTATCGATGATGTCCTTTTCTCCGGCCGGACTGTCCGCGCGGCACTGGACGCGCTGACAGGACTGGGTCGCCCCGACGTGGTGCGCCTGGCCGTATTGGTTGACCGTGGGCACCGAGAGTTACCTATTCGCGCAGATTTTGTGGGCAAAAACCTGCCTTCTGCTTTGGGGGAAAGAGTCACGGTTCACTTGGAGGAAGTGGACGGCACGGATGAGGTGGTCCTCGAGCTATGAAGCATCTACTCTCCACCCGCGATGTGGACCGCGAGCAGGCACTGAGACTGCTCGATACGGCTCTTGAGTTCTCCGAGGTTGCTGCTCGATCAGTGCCGAAACTGCCGACGCTCCGGGGCGTGACGATGGTGAATCTGTTCCTCGAGGACTCGACCCGCACGCGACTGTCGTTCGAGGCTGCCGCTAAGCGACTATCGGCCGATGTGATGACGTTTCAGGCGCAGGGATCGAGTGTTTCTAAAGGGGAAAGCCTGCAGGACACTGCTCAGACCGTCGAAGCGATGGGGGCCGACATTATGGTGGTCCGCCACAGCACGGTCGGGGCCGCACGTGATCTTGCTCATTCGGGGGCAGTGGCGACGCCGGTGATCAATGCGGGAGATGGGGTGAATGAGCACCCCACGCAGGCCCTACTCGACGCGGCAACGCTGCGGTCCACCTTCTGGGACTCGCCTCGAGCTCGTGACCTGTCTGGTCTGCGAGTGGTCATCGTGGGTGACATTGCCCACTCCCGTGTTGCTCGATCGAACGTGTCGCTGCTGACCACCTTGGGGGCAGAGGTGACGGTGGCGGGTCCCGCGGGTTTGATGCCCGAGGACGTTTCGTCCTGGCCTGCTACGGCTATCACCGATTTCGACGATGCTCTGGGAACGGATCCTGACGCCGTCATGATGCTGCGCGTTCAAAAAGAGCGAATGGCACCCGGCAATCCTGGAGAGCTTGATGACTACATCGAAGGCTTTTGCCTGACTGAAGAGCGGGCTGACCGGTTGCCCGCGGATAGCGTCGTGATGCACCCCGGGCCCATGAACCGCGGGGTGGAAATTGCGTCAGCAGTCGCAGATTCGGATCGCTCCGTTGTACTCGATCAGGTGCGCAACGGGGTCTCCGTGCGCATGGCTGTGCTTTATGAAGTGTGGGGTGATCGCTCATGACAGATCACCTGGTGAAGGGTGTCGCACTGTTGGGTGAGGACCGCGCCGATCTGGCGATCAAAGACGGGGTGTTTGTTCCCGTCGAGAGCCTCGGAAGGAACCCCACAGTGATTGACGGTCACGGTCTGGTTGCTCTGCCAGGACTTGTTGATCTGCACACCCATCTTCGTCAGCCCGGCATGGAACACGCGGAGACGGTGCTCAGTGGCTCACAGGCTGCAGCACTCGGTGGTTTCACCGCGGTGCATGCGATGGCGAACACGCAACCCACCTCGGACTCTCCAGAAGCTGTTCAGCAGGTTTGGGAATGGGGCCGCGAGGCGGGGTATGCCGACGTCAGGCCCGTGGGAGCAGTGACCCTTGGTTTACGCGGCGAGCAGCTTGCAGATATCGAGGCCATGGCGGCGTCCGAAGCGGCGCCAAAGGTCTTCTCGGATGATGGTCACTGTGTGTCGGATTCAACCCTGATGCGCCGTGCACTCGACGCGGCCCGAAGGGTGGGCGCTGTCGTTGCTCAACATGCGCAGGATCCGGGGTTGACCCAGGGCGCACAAATGAATGCCGGAGAGCAAGCGGAGCGCCTTGGTTTGACGGGCTGGCCAGCGGTTGCTGAAGAGTCCATCATCGCTCGCGACGCGCTGTTGGCAGAATCGCTCGATGCCCGAGTCCACATTTGCCACGTCTCCACGGCGGGTTCGCTCGACGTCATACGGTGGGCGAAAGCCCGGGGGATTGCCATCACCGCCGAGGTGACTCCTCACCATTTGCTGCTCACAGAGGACTTGGTTTCCGAAGCGGACCCGCTCTTCAAGGTGAACCCACCACTTCGGACGCGGGAAGACACGATTGCCCTTCGCGAGGGCGTTGCCGATGGCATCATCGATATCGTCGCCACGGATCATGCCCCACATCCGGCTGAAGCCAAAAGCGGGTCGTTTGAGGAGTCGGCATTTGGGATGCTGGGGCTGGAAACTGCGTTAGCCGTGGTTCTCACCACCCTGGTGGAACCTGGTCTGGTAACGCTCGCTGATGTTGGCCGCCTGATGTCGTCGCGGCCAGCCACCATCGGGCAGGTTCCCGGGTACGCCCAACCCTTCACACCCGGTCAGCCGGCGCACCTTACGCTCGTAGACATCTCCAGTGCGAGCCCAGAGCCATCGGGCAGTTTGAGTAGCAACAATCCGTATCTGGGTCGGTCGCTTCGAGGAGCGATTCTTCACACTTTCTATCGCGGCGTCGCCACGGTGATCGATGGTCGCCTTTCGGAGATACCGCTGCAGGATGGGAGAGTAAGCGAATGAACCAGGAGCAAGCGGGACTACTGATGG
>JAHEGA010000017.1:0-4150 GCA_024639925.1 Microbacteriaceae bacterium | reverse complement strand
TACGCGGGCCAGATTGTCGTGATGACCGCACCGCACATCGGTAACACCGGGATGAACTCCGACGACGCCGAATCGCGACAGATCTGGGTGGAAGGCTTCGTCGTGCGTGATCCTTCTCCCAGGCCCTCCAACTTCCGGTCGGAGAGGTCTCTGGAGGACGATCTCCTCGCCGATGAGGTGGTGGGGATATCCGGTGTCGACACACGAGCGATCACGCTCGTGCTGCGAGAAGCCGGCGTCATGCGAGGCGGAATTTTCAGTGGTGCAGACGCCACGTTGCCGGACGACGAGCAGCTCGCCCGCGTATTGGCCGGCCCTGAGATGACCGGGCAGTCGCTCGCAGATCGGGTTAGTGTGGCCGATGAGCGTGTGGTTGCGGCAACCGGTGAGCAACTGGGAACGCTAGCGGTCCTTGACCTTGGCATCAAAGAATCCACGGTTCGTGAGCTTGCGGCCCGTGGTTTTGAGGTGCACATCCTGCCCGCCTCTTCGACCTTTGAACAGATCCTGGCCACACGTCCGGTCGCGCTGTTCTATTCCAACGGCCCCGGTGACCCTGCGGCCTCGGACGCCCAGGTTGGGGTTCTTCAGGAGGCACTTCGTCACGGGTTGCCGTTCTTTGGTATCTGCTTTGGCAACCAGTTGCTCGGGCGTGCGCTCGGCTTTGACACGTACAAGCTGAAGTATGGCCACCGGGGCATCAATCAGCCGGTACTCAATAAAGCCCGCGGGAGAGTCGAGATTACTGCCCAAAACCATGGCTTTGCGGTGCAGGCACCGCTCGAGGGCACAGTTGATTCCCCCGCAGGTTTCGGGTTGGTCGAAGTCAGCCACTTCAGCCTCAACGACCAGGTGGTGGAGGGCCTCCGAGCGCTCGACATCCCGGCATTTTCGGTTCAGTATCACCCCGAAGCTGCCGCGGGGCCCCGGGATGCCAACTACCTCTTTGATGACTTCCGAGCCCTCGTGGTGAAACACCTCAACGACACGAAGGGTGGCCTATAAGAATGCCCAAACGTACCGATATCTCCAGCGTGCTTGTGATCGGGTCAGGACCCATTGTGATCGGACAGGCTGCAGAGTTTGACTACTCCGGAACCCAGGCCTGTCGCGTGCTCCGTGAGGAGGGTGTGCGGGTCATCCTGGTGAACTCGAACCCCGCCACCATCATGACGGACCCGGGATTTGCGGATCAGACGTACATCGAACCCATCACGACGCCCGTGCTGGAAGCGATCATCGCTAAGGAGAAGCCGGACGCGATTCTGCCGACACTGGGCGGACAGACGGCGCTCAACGCGGCGATGGCTCTGCACTCCGAGGGAATCCTCGATAAGTACGGAATCGAACTGATCGGGGCTGACTTTGAGGCGATTCAGCGAGGTGAAGATCGCCAAATCTTCAAGGAGCTCGTGCTCGAGTCGGGGGCAGAGGTGGCGCGAAGCCACATCGCGACAACGGTAGAAGAAGCGCGAGAGTTCGCGAACGATTTGGGCTACCCACTCGTTATCCGACCGTCGTACACCATGGGTGGACTGGGGTCGGGCTTTGCTCACGACGAACCCGAATTAGTGCGCATGGTCAGCGATGGTCTTCACAACAGCCCCACCACCGAGGTGCTCCTCGAAGAGTCCATCCTCGGTTGGAAGGAGTACGAACTTGAGATGATGCGCGACGGTGCGGATAACACCGTGGTGGTCTGTTCGATTGAGAACGTCGACCCCGTGGGCGTCCACACCGGGGATTCCATCACCGTGGCTCCTGCCCTGACCCTCACGGACCGGGAATATCAGAAGCTCCGCGACATTGGCATCGCCATTATTCGGGCGGTGGGCGTGGATACCGGTGGGTGCAACATCCAGTTTGCTGTCGACCCGAAAACAGGCCGAATTATTGTCATCGAAATGAACCCGCGGGTCTCGCGGAGTTCCGCCTTAGCGTCGAAGGCGACGGGGTTCCCAATCGCAAAGATTGCCGCCAAGCTGGCGCTCGGATATCGACTCGACGAGATCCCCAACGACATCACCGGGGTTACCCCCGCGTCGTTTGAACCGACGCTCGACTATGTGGTGGTGAAGGTGCCGCGATTCGCGTTTGAGAAATTCCCGCTGGCGGACAGAACACTCACGACCACCATGAAGTCTGTGGGTGAAGCGATGGCGCTGGGTCGGAACTTCACCCAAGCCCTCAACAAAGCCCTACGATCGCTGGAACAGCGCGGCAGCTCATTCCACTGGGAGGAGCAACCCCGCTCTGTGGACGAGCTCATCACTGACTCGGTTCGTCCCACCGACGGTCGCATCGTTACCGTTCAACAAGCCCTCCGACACGGCGCGACTGTGGAGCAGATGCACGAGGCGACAGGGATTGACCCCTGGTTCCTGGACCAGATTGTCCTGATCAACGACGTCGCCGCCGAGGTGGCCGCCGCGCACGAACTCACTCCCGCACTCGTGAAGTACGGAAAACAACACGGCCTCTCCGACTCTCAGATGGCAGCGCTTCGAGACATGTCAGAACAACAGTTCCGTGACCAACGGCACTCGATGGGGATCCGTCCGGTCTTCAAGACCGTCGACACCTGTGCCGGCGAGTTTCCGGCGAAAACCCCGTACCACTACTCCAGCTATGACCAGGTGTCCGAAGTGGAACCCTCGAATCGCACCAAAGTGGTCATTCTCGGCTCTGGCCCCAATCGCATCGGACAGGGGATTGAGTTTGATTACTCCTGCGTCCATGCGGCGTTCGCGCTCCGTGACGCGGGCTACGAGACGATCATGGTCAACTGCAATCCAGAGACGGTCTCGACTGATTACGACACCAGCGATCGCCTCTATTTTGAGCCGCTCACGTTGGAAGACGTCTTGGAGATCATTCACCAAGAGAGTGCTGCGGGAGAACTTTTGGGGGTTTTGGTTCAGTTGGGAGGGCAAACCGCGTTGGGTCTCGCCGAGGGGCTCAAAGCCGCGGGCGTGCCCATCCTTGGCACCACACCGGAAGCGATTGATTCGGCCGAAGAGAGAGGGTCCTTCGCCCGAATTCTTGACGAGGCAGGTCTCGTTGCGCCCCGAAATGGTGTCGCCACGGATTACCGCGAGGCCCTCGCCATCGCCGAAGACATTGGATTCCCAGTGTTGGTCCGCCCCAGCTACGTGCTCGGCGGCAGGGGTATGGAAATTGTGTACGACCAGGCTTCTCTGAAGGACTATTTCTCCCGCATCAAAGAGTTCGCCATCGTCGGACCGGACGCCCCTCTCCTGGTCGATCGATTCCTGGATGACGCCGTGGAAATCGATGTTGATGCCGTGTTTGATGGCGAGACGCTCTACATCGGGGGAGTGATGGAGCACATCGAAGAGGCGGGCATTCACTCCGGCGACTCATCGTGCACCCTGCCCCCAGTCACGTTGGGCAGGGACGTCGTTCAGGCGGTGTGCGAGGGTGTCGAAAAACTAGCTCGCGGGATCGGGGTTCGTGGTCTCATCAACGTGCAGTTTGCGGTTGCTGCCGGGGTTCTCTACGTGCTGGAAGCCAACCCTCGAGCGTCGCGAACGGTACCTTTCGTCTCTAAGGCCCTGGGAATCCAGCTGGCTCGCGCCGCTGCACTCGTCATGACGGGGGCCAGTGTGGCCGACCTCATCCAGCAGGGGGTCCTGCCGGCGCACGATGGCCGCCACGTGTCGGCGTCCTCGCCGGTATCGGTGAAAGAAGCGGTTCTGCCCTTCAAGCGGTTCCGGACCCCGGCGGGCGACATAGTTGACTCGATCCTCGGACCGGAGATGCGCTCCACAGGCGAGGTTATGGGAATTGCTCCGTCGTTCCCCGAGGCCTTCTCGAAGAGCCAAGAGGCAGCGTATGGAGGTTTGCCCCGCTCGGGAACAGTGTTTGTGTCGGTAGCGGATCGGGACAAACGCTCCGTAATCCTCCCGGTTCTTCGGTTATCGCAGCTGGGCTTCTCGCTGATTGCGACCGAGGGGACTGCAGAAACGCTCGGCCGCTATGGGATTTCCACCCAGGTGATTCGTAAGCACACCGAAGAAGAGTCGGGTTCAGATGGCCCCAGCATTGTGGACCTGATTCACGCTGGAGAGATCGACATGGTGATCAACACCCCGCGAGGCAGAAGCGCTCGCGCGGACGGGTACGAGAT
>JAHEGA010000014.1 GCA_024639925.1 Microbacteriaceae bacterium | reverse complement strand
GAGATTTCAACCGCCAGCTCTTCTTTGCCTTCGTGTTCGGCCGCCATCCATACCTCGGCGGCTTCTTCCACAATTTTTTTGCCAATGGCGTGCACGCCGGCATCCAGCAACTCCACTGTCCGCGAACCCTCGGGTCGAGAGTCTCGCTGCTCAGAAAGTTGCGAATAAAGCTGGTCGAAGGTCTTCACTACCCCAGGCTACCGCCTATGGGTTTTGAGTGCCGATGAGGTCGATGGCGAAGACCAGGGTTTTGCCCGAAAGTCGATGACCCCCACCACTGGGGCCGTACGCCCACTCCGGCGGGCACACGAGTTCGCGGCGACCACCAACACGCATGCCCGGAATCCCCTCTTGCCACCCACGAATCAAGCTGGCGAGGGGAAACTCAATGGTTTGACCTCGGCTCCACGATGAGTCGAATTCTTCGCCAGTGTCGTAGTCAACCCCAAGGTAGTGGACCTCGACGACTGCGCCGGGCGCGCACTCCTCCCCGGTCCCCTCGGTGATATCAACCCACTCCAGCGATGAGGGAGCTGGGTCCATTCGGGGCTCAAGTTCCGGTTTGCTCGTCATTACTCTCCCTGGGTTGCGGCGCCTCGGAGGGCGCGAATGTTGTCTGCTGGTGTGCCGTGCCCGAACACGCTGGAACCGGCGACAAACGTATCGGCGCCCTCAGCCAGCGCAACGGGCAAGGTTTTTACCGTAATGCCCCCATCCACCTGTACCAGCGGCGACAGGCCATGCTCCGTGAGATAGGTACGAAGCTCTGCGAGCTTGGGCATGACCTCAGGAAGAAACGCCTGCCCGCCGGCCCCCGGCTCGACGGTCATGATGAGAACGAGATCAGCCGAATGCAGGAGAGGCAGATGCGGCGCAAGCGGGGTCCCCGGTTTTATCGCGATCCCGGCCTGTCCGCCCTCCGCGTGGATTGCGTCAATCACTCCCTGCGGATCGGTCGCCGCTTCGACATGAAATGTCACTGATTCCGCACCGATTCGCGCATACTCCGCCGCGTACGTGTCGGGGTCGACGATCATCAGATGGACGTCGAGCGGGATGGGAGAAACCTCGGCAAGCCTCTGGACCATCTGGGGTCCAAACGTCAGCGATGGGACGAAATGGTTGTCCATAACGTCGACATGCACCGCATCGGCGGTGCTCACGTCTCGAACGGCGCTTTCCAGGTTGGCAAAATCAGCAGCGAGGACGCTGGGATGGATGCGGACGTGCATGTTTCCAGACTACCTAGGCTTTGGTGCGCAACAGTTGGATGAACATGTCATCGCACCCGTGGCGATACGTCCAGAGTTGAACAGCCATTCCACTGGTCTCACCCACGAGCGGTCTGCGAACAATGGTGGACAACACCTCGGGCGTGTTCACGCGCTCAGTGTCAGAGCGTGAGTCCACCACAGCAGAAATGACCCCGTGGGTCTCCTCCAGCACGGGCGAGCACGTGACGTAGGCCACCACACCACCTGGGGCGACCAGGTCGAGCGCGCGCCCAAGCAACGCCTGCTGGAGCGTGACCAATTCGGGAATATCTGCTGGGTTTTTACGCCACCGAGACTCGGGACGTCGGCGGAGCGCACCGAGACCCGAGCACGGGGCGTCCAGGAGAACACGGGTGATGGCGTCCTGCGGAGCGGCCAGCTCCAACGCATCGCCGGTGACCACACTGACCGTGTGGGGATTCTGCGCCGTTATCGCGCGCACAGAATCTGTGACCAACGCCGCACGATGAGCGAGTTTTTCCCAGGCAATAACCCGCGCACCGCCTTGAAGGGCCTCAGCGGCGAGGACAGCAGTCTTACCGCCGGGCCCCGCGCACATGTCGAGGATCGTGTCGTCGCTGGTCAGAGGTGCATATCGACCGAGGGCCAAGGCAGCCAGCTGTGAGCCTTCATCCTGGACGCGAACCCGGCCCTGCGAGACACCTGGCACATCTGCAGGATTACCCGCTTCCAGAACCTCACCAATCGGTGAGAAGTCGGTGTGGCCGGTGCTGGCGACGGAGAGCCCGGGCAGGTGGGCGAGAGTAACCCGCGGGGATTCGTTATGGGCGCGCAATGCGTCGCGAGCGTCTTTCGCATCACCGGTGTGAGCGAGGGCCTCCTCAATCCTCTGCGCGATCCACGCAGGATGGGATTCCACAACCTCGTGGGAATCTTCGATGATGGCTGCCCACTGCCCGTCCTCACCGCGTGTGACATTGCGCAAGACCGCGTTTACCAGACCGCTGGCGCGCGCCAGGCCCCTGTCTCTCGCCAATGACACACTCTCAGCGACCGCAGCGTGGTCGGGAATGCGCAGAAAGAGCAGCTGGTAAACCGCCATGCGCAGAATGGTCAACACTTCGCGATCGAGTTGGTCGGGAGACCGACCGGACGCCGAGGCAATCACCAGGTCCAGTTCGCCCGCCCGGCGGGACGTCCCGTACACAAGCTCCGTCGCTAATGCGCGATCCCGTGCGGAGAGATCGCTCTGATCGAGCGCTTTCGGCAGGACAAGGTTTGCATAGGCGTCATCGAGCAGGACCTGGACGAGCACATCAAAGGCAACGCCGCGCGCCGAGGCTCTAGCCACCCAGAATCACTCCTGGGGGTAGCCCTCGGAACCAATCCAGCGCCCCCATGGCCCGCTTCCCGGAGGGGTGAACCGTGAGGAGCTCGAGCCCCCCGTCACCGGTGCCCACGATCACTTTTCCGGTGCTGCCATCGAGCTCACCCGGCGTGAGCCCGGAAGGCTCGGAGCACGGGACCGCCTTCAGCACCACGACACGCTGTCGTGTGTCGAGGCGAGTGGTGAACGCACCGGGCTCGGGCGTGGCGGCACGGATTCTCCGCGAGATCTCGGACGCTGACTCTGACCACGCTAATTGCCCAAAATTTGGGCCGGGTTTGGGTGCGACAGAAACCTCGCCGACCTGGGGTGAGAGAGTGAGCGCACCAGATTCCAGGCCGTTCAGGGTCGCCATCAACGGCTCGACAGAGAGCAACGCAAGGGATTCAAGAACCTCGCCCGCAGTCTCCCGTCCGGTCAGCTGGAGGCGGGCAGTTTCTGCGACCTCACCCGTATCGAGGCCATGGTCAATCCGAAAAATCGTGACGCCGGTAGTCTCATCGCCCGCGAGCAAAGCATGTTGGACAGGTGCGGCGCCTCGCCAGCGGGGCAGAACCGAAAAGTGCACGTTCCACCATCCGTGAGGCACCGAGGCAATGACTTCTGGCGACAGAAGCTGACCATACGCAGCGACCAGTGCAACGTCAGGTTTCCACTGCTCAACGGCAGCCAGAATCTCTTGGTCGCTCGTCGGGGTTTTTAGGGGAAGGCCCAGTTCGTGGGTGCGCGTGGCCACGGCGGTCGAAGTAATGACACGTTTACGCCCCACAGGGCGAGGCGCGCGACTCAGGACACCAACGATCTCGTGAGTGGATTCGTGGAGGCTAACGAGCGCAGGGAGCGCCACGGCAGGGCTTCCCGCGAACATTACTCTCATCCGGCTCAGCCTACTTGGGCCTAGGAAGCCTCCCGTAGGAGGTCATCGAGCTTGTCCGGGTTGTCAACGACCACGCGCAGTCGATCCGACTGGTTCCGACCGCCGGACAGTGCAAGCTTCTGACGGATCGCCCGCAATTCCCGCGTCACCACAGGGCCCTCTGCGTAGGAAAAGCGCGCAATGACACGAATCCCACCCTTGATGGCCACTGGGCCCAGAACGTCGATGAGCCCCCCGGTAGCTTCCAGTGCCTCACGGGCGCGATTCACCTGCGAGGAGGGCCCCGAAAGGCTCGCAATGCGGGTGCTGGGAGGCATTTTCACCACACGCCCCTGGGCGACCTCGTGGCGAAGCAATGGCTCATAGTGCCCGGAGGAAACAGCGAGGGCCGGCTGGCCAGAAACGTCGGTGAGGAAAGCGGTCCCATCGTCAGCGAGAAGGGAAACTACCGACTCCCAGGCGTGCAGCGAATCTTCCAGAGCACCCATCGACTCGCGCGACAGCATCGCTGCGCCATCCAGCAAAAGTGCCGCACGGTAGCCCCCCTCAGCAAGGGGTTCCGCCCCGCGTGTGGCGATAACCAGCGCAGGAGTTGCCGGCACTCGTACGACACGGTGTTGCCCATCGGCCCGAACCAGGGGAACTCCCGGGAACGAACGCCCAATGTCGGAAAGGGTGCGCTCGATACCGTGTCCTCGGGGGTGGAACGTAGTGTGTCCGCACGACACACAACGCCAGTGCGGATCCGCAACGCCACACCACAGGCACGCAGGTTTCTCACCCCTCTGAGTCACCCGCAGAGGCCCGCTGCAAGATCGGCAGAAGCTCTTCTCTTTACAGCCGGCGCACGACACCCCGGGAGCAAACCCTGAGCGAAAAACTTGCACCAACACCGGCCCCAGTGCCACAGCGTCCTTCGCCGCCCGGAAAGCTTGCGAAGGAAGTCGCGCGGGGGTCTGTTCCGAACCGTGATTCAGGGCCAACTCGGTCGGGATGACCTGAGCCCGCCGACTGGTACTGGGCGCGAGGGCTTTCACGTGTCCCTGCTCAACCCAGCGCGTGACACTGAGGCTCGGGACAAGGCTCGCGAATACGACGGCGCACCCTTCCAGACTTCCTCGAATCAAAGCGATGTCCCTCGTGTGGGGGTAGGGCGCAAGGGGCTCACCGTGGGATTCGTTGCTATCGTCCACGACAACAACGCCGGCGAGATTGTGAACCGGAGCGTAGGCGGCATGTCGGGTGCCTATCACCACGCGTGGCACCGTTTCCAGACACTCCAGGAAACTTCGATACCGATCGGCCGGCGCAAGCTCCGAGTGCAACGACACCACAGCACCGTCTGGGAGGGCCTCTCGCAACGGCTGCTCATGCAACGCGATGTCACGCCACGTGGGCACCACGATAATGAGTGACTCGCCTGCTGCGTAGGCCGTCTGGGCCAAGCGCGCAAGCACACCGGAGGCTCGGGGTACCCATGGGGAACCGGCCACCCGCTCGACGCCGTGGGGGAAATAGAGAGCTGTTCTGGCCTCCCGCTGCAGAACGTCACCCCAGCTGGTGGCCGAGAACCCATCGATATCTCTCATGAGCTCTGAATTCAGCGATTCACTCGCTGAGAGATCGGAACGCTCAGCCCACTTTTTCTCGGTGCGGACATACCGCGGCGGTATCGCCAACCGCACAACGTCGGCGACACTTCCCGCCTGCCGCTCAGCAACGGCTTCCGCCAGCGCGTAGGTCTGTGGAGCAAGCAGACCCACTGGCGACACTACTGCCGAGATTTCGGCAAGAGCGCCGGTATGAGTCGTGGAATCGGCCAGCCCAACGACGTACCCCTGAGCGGGCGCTTTGCGTTGACGCAGAGGAACTTTGACGAGCGAACCAATCCCGACATGAAGACCTTCGGGAATTTCGTAATCAAAGGGACGGTCGAGCTGGGGCAGCCTTGTGTCGAGGAGGACTTGCGCTATTCGACGTTGTGGGCTCACAATCCACTAGCTTGGCGCAATTCCTCCACTCTGTTGAGCCGCTCCCAGGGAAAGTCCACGTCGGTACGTCCGAAATGGCCGTATGCGGCGGTGGGCAAGAAGGGAGTGTTCAACAAATCGAGTTCTTCGATAATGGCCCGAGGGCGGAGATCGAACGTGGCGTTGACAGCCTTTTCGATCGCGTCAACCGAAACCTTTTCGGTCCCGAAGGTCTCCACGAAGATGCTGACCGGGTGGGCGGTTCCAATCGCGTACGAGACCTGGAGCTCAATCTTGTCGGCAAGCCCGGCGGCCACCGCATTTTTTGCCACCCATCGCAGTGCATAGGCAGCAGATCGGTCGACTTTTGTCGGGTCCTTTCCGCTGAAAGCTCCCCCACCGTGCCTTGCGGCACCACCATAGGTGTCAACGATGATCTTGCGCCCTGTCAGACCGGCGTCTCCATCGGGACCGCCGGTAACAAAATCACCCGAAGGGTTGATGAGGTAGCGAGTCGAGGAACTGTCCAGATCAACGAGCGAGAGGACTGGCTCAATCACCTGTTGTGCGAGGTCTGCGGCGATACGGCTGTGTTCGATACCGGGGTGATGTTGCGTCGATATCACCACCGTGTTGACTTCCACGGGGATGCCGTTTTCGAACCCAATCGTTACCTGGGTCTTGCCGTCAGGTCTGAGGTAGTCGACCGCCCCGGTCTTGCGTGCGAGGGACAGCTGTTGGGCGAGTCGGTGGGACAACCACAGCGGAACCGGCATGAAGGATGGTGTCTCGTTGGTTGCGTACCCAAACATGATCCCCTGGTCGCCCGCTCCCAACGTGTCGTAGGGGTCGTCCGAGTCACCGCCTCGGGACTCCAAGGCCTGGTCGACACCAGCAGCGATGTCGGGCGACTGCTGGCCCAGCGAGAGATGCCAGTCAAAGCCGTCCGCATCGATCCCAAAGGACTGCTCTGTGTACCCGATGTCGCGGACCAGGTCACGAACAACTTTTTCGACGTCAACTTCCGTTTTCGACGTCACTTCACCGGCCACATGAATCATGTTCCCGGCGCTCAGAGATTCGATCGCGCAACGCGACCCCTTATCCCCGGCCAGGAACGCATCCAACAGCGCATCGCTGATTTGGTCGCACATCTTGTCCGGGTGACCTTCGGTCACAGATTCGGAACTGAAAAACTTCATGAGCCCTACCTATCGGTCGGACAGAGCATCCAAAATCTGCCCTGCCACGGAATGCTTACTTCCGGTGACCGACTGTGACTGCGGGCTCGCATGATGAATCATTGTCACAATCGTTTCAACGTCCCCAAAGCCTAGCTGGTGCCCCACCTGGTTGACACACATGACATCGAGATTCTTGGCCTCCAGTTTCTTGCGGGCCATGGCTTCGCGGGAATTGGCGTCCTCGGTGGTTTCTGCAGAGAAACCGACCAGTAGCTGCCCCGCCACTTTTCGGGCACCCAACTCTGCGGCAATATCGGGCGCGCGGACGAGTTCCGCAGCAAAGCTCTCACCTGCGTCAGCCTTCTTGATTTTGTGGGGCGATGGCTCAGCGGCTACCCAGTCAGCTACCGCAGCAGCCATAATCACCACGTCGGCGCTTGGTGCGAGCGCCGTCATGACCTCGAGCATCTCGGCAGCGGTAGCGGCAGGAACAACGGTGATTCCCGCGGGTGGTGTCACCTCGAGGTGAGCAGCCACCAGGGTGACCTCGGCCCCTCGCGCATGTGCAGCCCGCGCCAGTTGAACTCCCATTTCGCCGCTCGAGCGATTACCGAGGAACCGCACGGGGTCCAAGGGCTCCCGGGTCCCCCCTGCCGAAACCACCACTCGTTTGCCCGCCAGGCTCTGAGGTACGAGTACCGACTGGACCACTTCAGCGATTGCTTCCGGTTCGGACATACGCCCGGCCCCAATGTCACCGCCCGTTAGCTCACCGGAATCTGGCCCCACGACAATGGCACCGCGCTCAACCAAGGTTGCCACGTTGGCGCTGACGCTGGGATGTTCCCACATCTCCGTGTGCATCGCCGGAGCCAGCACGAGTGGCGCGCTACTGGCCAACACGGTCGTGCCGAGCAGGTTGCCAGCTAAGCCGGCGGCGAGCGAGGCGAGGGTGTGTGCAGTCGCAGGAGCAATGACGATGACGTCGGCATTTTTCCCGAGCGCCACATGCCGGACCGTGGCCACGTCGTCGAAAAGGTCCTCCGCAACCGGGTTGCGAGAAACCGCTTCCCATGTTGGACGCCCCACGAACTTGAGGGCTGATTCGGTGGGGACCACCGTGACATCAGCACCAGTGGTCACTAAGGCGCGAACAAGTGAAACGGTTTTGTAAGCAGCAATTCCCCCAGCGACACCAACGACGATGCGCGGCGCATCCGCCACCGAGGGCACCCGGGCTCCTAAGAGGCGTTGTGGTGGAGAACGAGCTTGCCCTCGTTCACCTCACGCAAAGCGATGCTGAGGGACTTCTCTTCCACCGTCGAAGGCACGAGGGGTCCCACGTGCTCGTAAATGCTGCCATCGCCGAGATCCGAATAGTAGTCGTTGATCTGTCGGGCGCGTTTGGAGGCAAAGATCACCAGCTGGTATTTCGAATCCACCTTAGTCAGCAACTCATCAATGGGCGGTTCGATGATTCCATCGCGATTGAACGACATAACTACTCCTTGAAATCCTTCGCCTCACGCGAGGCGCGGGCTAAGTCTACGATGCTTTGCCCTGCTTCCGCCACGTCGTGATTGGTGACCAGTGCGTCCCATCGGTTCGCGGTCTTGAGCTCCCGGCGCGCAGTGGCTAAGCGCACTTTTTGCGCACGCGCGTCTTCCGTTCCCCGAGCCGCTAGGCGACGCTCCAACTCCTCAAAACTCGGTGGGCCAACGAAGACAACCAAAGCCTCCGGAATCTTTCGCTTCGCGCCTCTGGCTCCCTGGATATCGATCTCCAACACGACATTGACACCGTGATCTCTCAGGTCCTCTACGGGTGCTTGGGGTGTGCCATACCGGTGCGTTTTGTGCACCCAGGCCCACTCCAAGAGCCCTTCAGCCTTGACCAATTCGTCAAAAGCGGCCTCGGACACGAAGTAGTAGTGCTCGCCTTCACGTTCGCCAAGGCGCGGAGCGCGTGTGGTCGCCGAAATACTGAGCGCGAAATCGTCGTTGTTCTCGAGAATCCAGCGAGCAATCGTCCCCTTGCCCACCCCGCTTGGGCCGACAATGATGACCAGCGCACCCCGAAGATGCGAGAAGAACCGACGAAAGAGGCGGACCACCTCTTTTCGCAGGGCAGCTCGCTGGAGGACTCGAAGTCCGCCGAGCGTCGCGGTCGGAAGCACGCCAGCTCTCTGGAGCGCATCTCGAAGCTTCGTTGCCCCTACGCCAGGAATAGCGCCGAGAAAAGCGTGAACGCGAAGCCCGGTCAGCACCGGGTCGGTACTGGTCTCCGCTGCGTCATAGAGCTCGAGGATATTTGCGCGCCCCGCGGCAATCTCGGCCTTAAGCCCGGCCCGCGCGCGACGACGCTCCACCGCCTGGGCCGACAGGGTGACCGCATCGAACTCGGCTGTCACTGTCCGAGCTCCGCGCTCGCGTAGCGAATTCGATCAGCAAAGCCGTCAGGGCCACCCGTGAGAAGCGAGCGGGCAGCAACGGGAAACAACCGCTGCGATGCAGGAAAAAGCGTTCGCGCATCCGATAGAGCCACACCTTGGGCACCAAATCCTGGCGCCAGGACGGGCATTCCGGGCACAGCTGACAACGTCAGACCCAGTCTGTTCTGGTCGACTGTCGCCCCCACCACCACGCCGTGGGTCGAGTGAGAATTTGGATAGTCCATGTGGAAGGCGTGAACCTCGTTCACCACCTGCTGGGCGACAGAAAGCCCGGAGGGCCGCACCGCACCTTGAAGACTGGGTGCCTCGGGGTTGCTTGTTGCGGCAAGAACGAACACCCCTTTGCCATGCTCCACTGCACGCTCCAAAGCCGGCAATATGGCGCCCACGCCCAAGTACGGGCTTACGGTGAGGGCGTCAACTTCAAAGTCTGCTCCCGGCAACAACCAAGCATCGGCGTAGGCGGCCATGGTGCTGCCAATGTCACCTCGTTTTGCGTCACCGATGGAGAGCACTCCTGCGCTGCGAAGATCGCCCAGCAGAGCTGACAGAGCTGACATACCGGCGATCCCATGGCGCTCAAAAAGGGCCACCTGAGGTTTTACCGCGCGCACACCGGACTCTAGGACTCCCGTCATCACAAGCGAGACAAAGGACTGCACACCCGATGCCGAATCCGAACAACCCCAGTCAGCGAGAACTTCAGGGTGCGGGTCGACACCCGCACATAACACGGGCCCCGAGAAATGGGACGCCGTCAATACCTCTCGAAACGTCACTGCGTGCGGGCCTTTTCATAATCCTGGAGGCTCGTCACTGTCGGGTCTTCCGGGGTAAATTCAAGTGAGGCAACCGCCGCACCCAGCTGAGCAATGGTGGTGAAGAGCGCCTTATCAGCGGCCACGGTCGCGGTACGAATCTCGTACCCGTCCGCGCGAGCGCTTCTGCCTCGCGGGGTGTTGATCACCATGTCGATCTCTCCAGCGTGAATCAGGTCCACAATGCTGGGGCCATCTGAACCCGACTCTTCTTCGGTGT
>JAHEGA010000011.1 GCA_024639925.1 Microbacteriaceae bacterium | reverse complement strand
GCGCGTCACATGTTTGGTGGCGAATCCGCGGTTCCCCTGGTGTTGCGGACCAAAGTTGCGATGGGTAGCGGGTATGGGTCCCAGCACCTGATGGACCCCGCGGGAATATTTGCCACCGCGCCCGGCTGGCGGATTATGGCCGCTTCCAACCCTTATGACTACGTAGGAATGATGAACGCGGCTCTCGCGTGCGACGACCCGGTCTTGATGATCGAGCATGTGGACCTCTACATGACCAAAGGCGAGATCCCCGCAGAAGGCCTTGACTACCAGATTCCCTACGGCACAGCCTCCCTTGTCCGTGAGGGCGGGGATATGACCGTGCTGACGTATATGTCGATGGTGAATCACACTCGCGAAGCCTTGGACGCCACCGGAATTGAGGCGGACCTGGTCGACCTGCGGTTCCTTGACCGGGCAAGCCTCGACTGGGAGACCGTCGGGGCGAGCATCCGCAAGACCAACAATGTGCTGATCGTCGAGCAGGGCGCCGTCGGAACCTCCTACGGCGGATGGCTCGCGGATGAAATCCAGCGCCGGTTCTTCGATTACCTCGATCAGCCCGTGGAACGGGTGACCGGGTCTGAAGCGTCACCCAGCATTTCGAAAGTTCTTGAGCGGGCCGCTATCGCTCAAACCGCAGAAGTTGAAGCGGGACTGCGCCGTGTGATTGCCGCAAAGGGGGCTCGCTAATGGCCAGTGTCGTGAGAATGCCAGAAGTCCTTGCCGGTGCGACCGAAGCTGTGCTGTCCACCTGGTCGGTCACCGAAGGCGCTGAAGTCGCGGTGGGAGATGTCCTCGCCGAAATTGAAACCGAAAAAGCCACGGTCGAGTACCAGGCGGAAGAAGCCGGAACGCTGGCTCGAGTACTGATCAAGCCTGGCGATTCCGCCGATGTGGGGACACCGATTGCGATTTTCACCGCTCCTGGTGAAGGCGAAGCAGAAATTGCTCAGGCGCTTGCCGATGCGGGGGCGCCAGCTACTCCCGTGGCCGAAGCCGCGCCTGTTCCTGCTCCGATTGCGGAGGCTCCAGCTCCGCCCACGACTGAGCTCGTGGTGGCTCCCTCTGTTGACGAACAGCCGGCTCTGACCCCTTCAGCCAGCCGGCTGTTCGTCAGCCCCTTGGTGAGGCGCCTCGCTCGCGAAGCAGGGGTTGATCTCAGCGCCATCCAGGGCACCGGACCTGGCGGCCGCATCGTGCGAAAAGACTTCGAAGCCCACCAAGCAGGCGCTCAGGCCAGACCGGTGGTTCCTGCCGCACCGTTAGCTCCTCGCAACCCAGCCGGGTTCGTAGAGGTTCCCCACACGGGCATGCGCAAGGCCATCGCGCGTCGCTTGAGCGAGTCGAAGTCGACCGTGCCGCACTTCTACCTGAGTGCTGACTGTCGGGTCGACAGGCTCCTGCAGGCGCGCTCGGAGGTGAATGCCGCCAAAGGTGTGAAGTATTCGGTGAACGACTGGGTTGTGAAAGCGGTCGCAATGGCGTTGAGGGAGGTTCCTGAAGCAAACGTGATCTGGGGTGACACCGCGATGCAACGCTTTGATTCTGCCGATATTGCGGTGGCCGTCGCCACCGAGGGCGGTCTGCTGACTCCCGTCATTCGCGGCGTAGAGAACCTGTCGCTGGGCGAGGTGAATGCCGCCATTGCTCAAGCAGCGGAGCGCGCCAGGTCCGGTTCCATCAAGCAGGAGGAGATTGAAGGTGGCAGTTTCGCCGTCACTAACCTCGGGATGTATGGAACGACTGAGTTTGCCGCGATTATCAACCCACCACAGTGGGGGATTCTTGCGGTGGGAGCTGCCACCCAGCGACCTGTGGTGGACAATGGCTCCCTGGCGGTGGGATCAGTGATGACGGTGACGTTGTCAGCGGACCATCGGGCGGTGGATGGCGCTCTAGCAGCACAGTGGCTGGCGGCTTTCCAACGCCACATCGAGAACCCCGTGGGGCTCCTCGTGTAACAACATTCGCCGTGTGGTCTCTAGGGCAACACAGCGGAGCGAAAGTGTATTGTAGGAGTTGACATTTACGAACGAGGGCGTTTGTTGGTATCCGTCCCCGATGTCGGCTCCACCTCAGTGAATCGAAGGGACAAGAAAACATGGATACACAGCGTTTAGCCGGACGAAAGGCTCTCATCACCGGTGGCGCCCAGGGTATGGGTGCTGCGATTGCTGTCCACTGGGCGGCACAAGGTGCGGCCGTATGCGTGGCTGACCTCAACGAAGAGGGTGTCGCGCAGGTAGCGGCCGACATCCGGGCAGCTGGCGGCCAGGCCACACATTTCAAACTGGACGTGACCGATGAGGACCAGGCCAAAGCTGCAGTCGCGCATGTCGTCAAAGAGTTTGGGGAAATCAACCTTCTGCTCAACAACGCAGGGGTTAACAAGCCCACGATCTTCCCCAACACCTCAAAGGAAAACTATGACTTCATCATGGGTGTCAACGCGTGGGGAGCCTTCAATGTGATGAAGCAGGTGTCCGAGCAGATGATTGCGCAGGGGCCCAGCAAGGATTTCCCAGGAAAGATCATCAACGTGGGATCAATCCTCTCTCGTGAAGCATTCCTCGACGTGATTCCCTATTCGATGTCCAAGCACGCCGTGCTCGGGCTCATCAAGGGTGGCGCCAAAGCATTGGTGGACCACAACATCACCGTGAATGGCTACGGCCCCGGTGTTGTGCGCACCGAGCTCTGGGAGCAGCTAGACAAGGACCTCGTCGAGATCGGCATGTTCGAGAAGCAGGGGCAGTCCATGGACTCTCTTGCCGCCAACATGATCCTGATGAAGCGATACTCCTTCCCTGAGGATGTCGTCGGCACGGCATCGTTCCTGGCCAGCTCAGAGAGCGATTACATGACCGGACAGCTGATCATGATCGATGGCGGAATGGTTCTCCACTAAGGAGCACGTGTGAAGAAAAGGGGAGCCCTGGGGCTCCCCTTTTCTCGTTTAAGCGAATCAAAGCTCCACGGCTCGTTCGCGTTCGGTGCCTCCCCATGAAAAACTGGGGAAATGTCGTTCAGGGAATCGCGCGCCAGCATGATGGAGCGCGTCCGCAGTAACCCTCGCGCCACAGTGCTTATCGTTGGCGGGGGCATTAACGGCCTTTCTACGCTTCGGGAGCTTGCTCTGCAGGGCGTGGATGTCACCCTGGTAGAAAAGAACGATTACTGTTCGGGGGCGTCAGCAGCGTCGTCCCACATGATTCATGGGGGAATTCGTTACCTCGAAAACGGTGAGTTTCGTCTGGTTCGGGAGTCTCTTCTTGAGCGCAATCGCCTGCTGGCTTCGGCCCCGCACTACGTGAAGCCCCTCAAGACCACCATGCCCATCTTTTCCCTGTTCTCGGGGGTGTTATCCGCCCCGCTCAAACTTCTTTTTCACCGCGGGGGAAAGCCAAAGGAACGCGGTGCGCTGCTCATCAAAATCGGCCTGTTGCTGTATGACACGTTCGGCCGCAATGCCGGGACCATGCCCCGACACCAGTTTCTGGGGCGCAAACGCTCTCTTGAGGAACTCCCGGCGATGAACCCGGCGGTGAAATTTACGGCTCACTACTTTGATGCCGCCATCGAAAACCCGGAACGCTTAGCAGTGGACCTGCTGCGCGATGCGCTGTTGCAGGGGGAGCACGTTCGGGCACTCAACTACATTCAGGCCTCCGGAGCAACAGACCAGGGCATCGTGCTCACGGATACGCGCACGGGTGACGAGACGTTGTTCGAGGCTGACCTCGTGATCAACGCCGCCGGACCCTGGACCGACCTCACGAACCGCGCGTTGGGGTTGTCCACTAAGTATCTCGGGGGCACCAAAGGGTCACACATCGTGCTGGATAACCCGGAGCTCTTCCAAGCCTGTGACAACCGCGAAATATTCTTCGAAAACAGTGACGGTCGCATCGTCTTGATGTACCCACTGGTGGGTCGCGTATTGCTGGGCACGACAGACATTCCGTTGGACAACCCCGACGACGCCGAATGCACGGAAGAGGAGGTGGACTACTTCTTCGACTTGGCATCGCATGTTTTCCCGAACATTTCACTCGATCGCAGCCAGATCGTGTATCGCTATTCCGGGGTCCGCCCGCTGCCGGCAGCGGGTGACGTCTCGCCCGGTGTGGTGTCGAGGGATTACCGGATTGTGAGCGACCAACTGGAGACCGGGCAGCGAGTGCTCAGCCTGATTGGCGGTAAATGGACGACGTTCCGGGCCCTGGGGGAACACCTCGCCAATGATGCTCTGGCCACCCTGAAGCTGCGACGGAGCGTGTCCACGGTGGGACTGCCTATCGGCGGGGGGAAAGACTTTCCCACGGATCACGCTTCGCGTAGTCGGTGGATTGAGGCCCATCGAGGGAAGCTCTCTCGCGAGCGTGCGGGAGAGCTCCTTGCTCGCTACGGGACGATTGCCGAGGGCCTCCTGGAAATTCTCTCGGGAGATGGGGACGACGCGTTGCGCCATGTTCCCGGGTTTTCCACGCAGGAAGTTACGTGGCTTCTCGAGGGCGAACACGTCGTCACGCTCGCGGATGTAATTTTCCGTCGGACACTGCTCGGATTTACCGGAGTGGTCTCTGATGAAGGCGTCCAGGAATTAGCGACGGTGATCGCCCCGCATGCTGGATGGTCTGTTACCGACATCGCCCGTGAAGTCGCTTCTATTCGCCTGGAGCAGGCTGCTTAGGTAGCCCACCCTTGGTCGTGCTGAGGCCATGTCGTACCGTGGGTTTACTCTGAGAGCGCGAAGGGAGAATCACATGGGCACGTGGATTATCACGGTGAAAAGCGGGGCACCACTGGGGGTAGACGACGAGACGTTGGGTCAGATGGCTCGTGATCGGACCATCACCCCAGACACCCAGATCACCGATGAAGACTCACAGATGGAGTATCGCGCCGGAGACATCCCGGGCCTGTTCTCTCCGAAGAGCTGGCTGGTGGGATTTGTGCTCTCGGTGTTTGTGGGTTATCTCGGGGTCGACCGGTTTTACGCCGGCCGCGCGGGATTGGGTATCCTCAAGTTGCTTACCGCCGGTGGTGGAGGCCTGTGGTGGATTATCGATGCCATTTTGTTTGCGACCAAAAGCGTGAGGGACAGACAGGGCCGCAGAATCGCTGATAGCTAAAATTACCCCCGCTTTCCGGAGGGTAAACGCTGTAGCCTATGAATCACATGGCGACCACTTCTGACCCAATAGACCGCATTCTTGCGGCCGAAGAAGCCGAGTCGGCCCCGGTGACAGTGTTCTCCCGTCCGATTGAGCACCTAGGCCCGGGATCTTCGGCACCGACCGGTGGAGATTTCGACCGGGAGGAACGCCAGGCACTGCGTCGCGTCGCCGGTCTGTCGACTGAGCTCGCTGATGTCACCGAGGTTGAATATCGCGAGCTTCGGCTCGAAAAGGTCGTGTTGATCGGGGTGTACGACCGCGGGTCCGCCACCGAGGCCGAAAATTCGCTCAAAGAACTGGCCGCCCTCTGTGAAACAGCGGGAGCTCAGGTCCTCGACGGTGTTGTTCAGCGACTGCCGCACCCTGATGCCTCCACCTATCTCGGTAAGGGAAAAGCCAGAGAGGTGAAAGACATCGTCTGGGAGCTGGGAGCCGACACCGTGGTGGCAGACACCGAACTGGCTCCCTCTCAGCGTCGTGCCTTGGAAGACGTTGTGAAAGTCAAAGTCATTGACCGCACCGCCGTCATCTTGGACATTTTTTCGCAACATGCAAAGACCCGTGAGGGTAAAGCGCAGGTGGAGTTGGCTCAGCTCCAGTACCTGCTACCCAGGCTTCGCGGTTGGGGTGAATCCATGAGTCGCCAAGCTGGTGGCCAGGTGGGTGGGGCCGGTGCCGGAATGGGCAGCCGTGGACCCGGTGAGACGAAAATCGAACTCGACCGGCGTCGAATCAATACCCGGATGGCTAAGTTGCGCAAGCAAATCAAAGGCTTTGGGCCTGCGAGAGAAACCAAGCGCGCCAACCGAAAGCGCACCGGAATCCCCAATGTTGCGATTGCGGGTTACACGAATGCTGGTAAGTCCTCTTTGCTCAACCGGATGACTCAAGCCGGCGTCTTGGTGGAAGACGCCCTGTTTGCCACCCTCGACGCCACCGTGCGCAAAAGCGTGACTCCCTCCGGTCGTGCGTACACGTTGACCGACACCGTCGGTTTTGTCCGAAACCTACCCCACGAACTCGTCGAGGCGTTCCGGTCCACTCTGGAAGAGGTGGGCCAAGCGGACGTCATTGTTCACGTGGTCGACGCCAGTCACCCGGATCCTGGTGCGCAGCTGTCCACCGTACGCGGGGTGATTGCTGAAGTGGAGGCGAGCGATGTCCCCGAAATCGTGGTCTTCAACAAAGTTGACTCCATTGATCCTGCGACGCAGCTCCAGCTGCGGGGAATTCAACCAGACGCACTATTTGTCTCCGCGCACACCGGAGAGGGTGTGGACGCCCTCCTCGAGCGCATTGACGAGGCGCTACCGCGCCCCAGTATCGAGTTATCGGTGATTATCCCCTTTGACCGCGGTGAACTTGTCGCCCGTATGCATAACGAGGCCATCGTCCGTTCCACCGGCTATGACGAACGTGGAACACTGATGAGGGTTGTGGTGGACGACCACCTGGCCGCCGACCTTCAGAACTTTGTGGTCGCGGCCTAATCCCCAGGCCGTGTGGCGAGTAGTGCACTACCGATAATTCCCGAGTTATTGAGAAACCGCGCGGGAACCAGGGGGGTGCGGGCCTGAACGAGTGGGAAGAACTTGTCGTGGCTGGACGAAACCCCACCCCCGACCACAAAAAGCTCCGGGGAGAAAAGGGTCTCCACGTGGGTGTAAAAACGGGTCAGTCGGGTTGCCCACTCCTCGAAGCTGAGTCCCTCGCGCTCGCGAGCCGAGTTCGCGGCTCGCTTTTCGGCTAGCTCGCCGTCAATTTCCAGCAACCCTAGTTCGGAGTTGGGAACGAGCACGCCGTCCATCAAAAAGGCGCTCCCGATGCCAGTTCCCAACGTGGTGAGGATCACGAGTCCGTCGACACCGTGGGCGGCACCTAACGTCGCCTCAGCAAAACCTGCAGCATCAGCGTCGTTGACCATGCGAATGGTTTGGCCAAGCTCCTCGGTCAAATAGTCATCTGCGGGAAAGTCGAGCCATTCCTGGGACACGTTGCTGGCTGATCGAGTTCGACCGTGGGTTACTACCGCGGGGAAACAGACCCCAATGGGCTCGTTGCCGGTGTGCTCGAGTGTCGAGACGATGTTTTGCACAACGTCTAATACATCGGGTGGGTGGGCTCCCTCCGGTGTGGCTATCTTGACGCGATCAGAGAGGAGCTCACCCGTGGCGAGGTCAACCCTGGCGCCTTTGATACCTGTTCCGCCGACGTCAATTCCTAGCGCTGAGCTCATGGGAGAGTCAAAATTTCTGCACCGTTTTCCGTGACGACCAGGGTGTGCTCGAATTGGGCGGAAAGTTTCTTGTCTTGGGTGGTGACGGTCCAGCCGTCCTCCCACATATCCCACGCGATTGTGCCGAGCGTCAGCATCGGCTCAATGGTGAACACCATTCCCTCCTCGATGGTTTGGTCGTAGAGCGGTGCGGCGTCGTAGTGGGGGATGATCAGGCCCGAATGGAACGATGAACCCACACCGTGACCGGTGAAATCCTTGACCACTCCGTAGCCAAACCGGGCGGCATACGCTTCGATGGCGCGTCCGATGACGTTGATTTGCCGGCCTGGCGCAACCGCTTTGATTCCTCTACGGAGTGCCTCCTCGGTCCTCTCGACCAAGAGCGTGGCCTCCTCGGAGGCCACGCCGGCAATGAAGGTTTTGTTGAGGTCACCGTGGAACCCGTCGAGATACGCCGTGATATCGATGTTGACGATGTCACCCTCTTCCACCACCGTGTCATCCGGGATACCGTGACAAATCACTTCGTTGAGTGACGTGCAGCAGGATTTGGGATATCCGCGATAGCCCAGTGTTGAGGGGTATGCCCCATGGCTGGTGACGTACTCGTGCGCAATGCGATCTAATTCATTGGTTGTGACACCGGGAACAACAGCGGCACCCGCGGCCTCGATAGCGCGTGCGGCGATCGTGCCGGCCGCCCGAATCGCCTCAATCTCGTCGGGCGAGTACACATCATCGCCCTGGTGCTCGCGGGGTGCTTGTTTTCCGACGTATTCTGGTGCCGGGATGGAAGAGTCAACAAGACGCAACGGAGCGAGAGTGCCGGGGATCAATATTCCAGAAGCGTCTTTAGGCACGAATACAGTCTAAACGGGGGACCTGATGACAGAGTCGAAACAGTGGTGGTTCAACCATCAGACCGGAGAGGTTGAGCACGGTCCCCAGTCGCTGGGGATGCACCGCGATGGCCCCTTCGAGTCCGAGGCGGAGGCCGCGAGAGCCCCGGAGATTGCCCGCGAGCGTGCAGCCGCGTGGGCAGCGGAAGAAGAGTCTTAGTCCTCGTCGAAACTGTGCTCGGGGCCAGGGAACACTCCCGATTCGATTTCTTCGCGCCACTGCGACACGGCGCCGTGGAGGAGATCGCGCATCGATGCGTATTGCTTCACAAAGCGTGGCAAACGGGACGTGTTGAGACCAGCCATATCTGACCACACCAGAATCTGCCCATCCGTGCCAGGGCCCGCACCGATGCCAATCGTGGGAATGGTGAGTGCTTCGCTTACCTGCCGGGCAATGTCCTGCGGAACCATTTCAATCACCACCGCAAAGGCTCCGGCTTCTTGAACTGCGAGCGCGTCCGCCATCAGTGCCTCAGCTCCACTGCCTCTGCCCTGGACGACATGGCCGCCAAGCCCATGCTCACTCTGCGGGGTGAAGCCGACGTGTCCCATGACAGGGATTCCCGCCTCAACAATGCGCGAGATGTGATCGCGTGAGCGAACCCCGCCCTCAAGCTTGACCGCGTGAACGCCAGATTCCTTCATGAACCGAATGGCGGTGTGGAGAGCCTCGTCTGCGCTGGCCTCGTAGGAACCAAACGGCAGGTCCGCCACCACCAGTGCGCGAGAGGCACCCCTGGCCACACCACGGCAGAGCGGAATCAGTTCATCCACGGTCACCGGGACGGTGGAGTCGTAGCCAAAGACAACGTTCGCAGCAGAGTCACCCACGAGAAGGAAATCCACGCCCGCTTCGTCAAATACCCCGGCGGTGAGGAAGTCGTAACTCGTAATTCCGGTGATGCGAATTCCCTCCTGCTTGGCTTTAGCGAAATGGCGAACGCGCACGCGTTTGGGTGAAGAGGGCATGAGGGGAGCCTACTCGCGACGTTCGAAAGACGACAGAGTGTTGGTGATGGGCAAGCGCCGATCCCGCCCGAAGGCGACACTGGAAACTCTCGGGCCAATAGCGCCCTGTCGACGTTTCCATTCGGCGCGGGAGACCAGAGCAACAATCTCGTGCACCAGGGTCTGTTCAAAACCTTGCGCCACGATCTGGGGCGCATCCAAACCTTGAACGACCAGCAGTTCGAGAATCTGGTCCAAGAGCTCGTAGTCAGGAAGGCTGTCCTGATCGGTCTGATCGGGGCGAAGTTCGGCACTCGGTGGCTTATCGATCGAGTTCACCGGGATCGGGGGAGTGTCGCCCTGAGAGGCGGCCCGCGCGTTGCGCCATCGAGCCAATTCCCACACCAGGGTCTTCGGAACGTCCTTGATCGGCGCAAATCCGCCGACCGAGTCACCGTAGATCGTCGAATAACCGACCGCTAGCTCAGACTTATTTCCGGTGGTGAGCACCAAGTGCCCCTCCTTGTTGGAGAGTGCCATCAACAGGACCCCCCGTGCACGGGCTTGCACATTCTCTGCAGCGAGGCCGGACAGGTCCAGCTGGTCATCAAATCCGGACACCAGTGCTGCGATGTTTTCGACACGGTAGTGGATGCCTAAGTTTTCTGCGAGGGCTTGGGCATCAGCCAGTGAGTGGTCGCTCGAGTGGGCGCTCGGCATGGCCACCCCATAAACACGCTCGGGCCCGAGAGCATCGGTGGCCAGTGCGGCGCAGACCGCTGAGTCGATACCTCCAGACACCCCCAGAATGACGGAAGGGAAGCCGTTCTTGTTCACATAATCGCGAACACCGGTCGTGATCGCCTGCCACACCAGTTCTAGCGAGTCATCGGTGCGCTCTTGTCGCGCGGGTAAGTGTTGCGACCCGGG
>JAHEGA010000043.1:9142-10599 GCA_024639925.1 Microbacteriaceae bacterium | reverse complement strand
ACCTCGATGTCGGCTCGTCGCATCCTGGGGCTGGAGTAGGTCCCAAGGGTTGGGCTGTTCGCCCATTAAAGCGGTACGCGAGCTGGGTTTAGAACGTCGTGAGACAGTTCGGTCCCTATCCGCTGCGCGCGTTGGAAATTTGAGAGGATCTGACCCTAGTACGAGAGGACCGGGTTGGACGAACCTCTGGTGTGTCAGTTGTCCTGCCAAGGGCACCGCTGATTAGCTACGTTCGGGATGGATAACCGCTGAAAGCATCTAAGCGGGAAGCCGGCCTCAAGATGAGATTTCCATGCCCTTCGGGGCGAGAGGCTCCCAGTAGACGACTGGGTTGATAGGCCGGATGTGGAAGTGGGGACTAACGACCCATGAAGCTGACCGGTACTAATAAGCCGATAACTTGACACCACATGAGTGGTGCTCGCGTCCACTTTGTGGTTCTCGATTAACGGTCGAGAACCGATGATTTACCAGCGTGGCTGGTAATCCTCAGACTGAAAAATCAATAGTGTTTCGGCGGCCATAGCGAAGGGGAAACGCCCGGTTCCATTCCGAACCCGGAAGCTAAGACCTTCAGCGCCGATGGTACTGCGAGGGGGACCTCGTGGGAGAGTAGGACACCGCCGGACTTCTTTGTGAAATGGCCACCCTCAGGGGTGGCCATTTTGCGTTAACAACGAATGAGAGACCATGACAACCGATCGACCCAGACGCCCGTCATCGGGCGGATCTTCTAGCGATCGACGCCCCCGGGGGCCCGCCAGAGGGGGTAGCGATTCCCGCAGCGGACGTCCCGAGCGAGGGCGCCCTCAGGCAGAGAGACGAGCCGGTTCCGGCTCGTCCTCGGATTCGCCCCGCAAACGCGAAGATGAGCGCGCGGCGAGCTCCGGGTATCGGGGTGGCAGAGACGCGCGTCCCGGGTCCGACCGTGACCGTGGGCGCGAGCCCAGACGCTTCGATCGAGACCGCGACGGTGGACGCGCAGGATTTTCCGGCAGGTCCGAGGGCGACAGGCCTCGCAGGGATTCGCGCGACCGTGATGATGCACCGCGCCACGATGATCCGGTGGTGGACGATGACGTCACGACGCAGGAGCTGGAGCGCTCAGCCTGGCGAGAATTGAAAGCACTGACCAAAGAGAACGCCGAGTGGGTGGCGGGACATCTCGTTATGGCCTCTCGGGTGATCGACGATGACCCCGAGCGCGCCCACAAACACGCGCTGGCAGCAGCCAGGCGTGCCGGAAGAATTCCGGTCGTTCGCGAGACCGTCGGCATTACCGCCTATTTGGCCGGAGACTTTGCCCTCGCGTTGCGAGAGCTTCGCACCTATCGCAGGCTGTCGGGTTCTGACGACCAGATTCCGCTCATGGTGGACTGTGAGCGCGGTCTCGGGCGCCCCCAAAAAGCGCTTGAGCTTGCTGGTGAGGTGTCCCGGACGTCTTTGCCGGAGGCCGT
>JAHEGA010000043.1:0-9042 GCA_024639925.1 Microbacteriaceae bacterium | reverse complement strand
GTGGTCGGCGGGAAAGGGCTCATAGAAGAAGTCGCTGGTGCTGGGTTCCAGGTCGTCACTCAAGCCTCCGAGCAGCCGGCTGCGGTCATCCAAGGGTTTTCCCCGAGTGTCGGCTGGGAGCAGCTTGCCCAAGCCTCTTTTGCGCTTCAGACTGACCCACTGAGACCGTGGATTGCCACGAATACGGACTGGACTATTCCGGTGGAAGGGGGAGTGGCTCCAGGGAACGGTGCCCTCGTATCCGCTGTCCACCTGGCGGTGGGCCGGTTGGCCACCTTTGCCGGCAAACCGGAAAAGGAGATTTTTGATGTCGCCACCGAACGCTTCAGCCCCCAAGGCGGTGCGCTGATGATTGGAGATCGGCTAGATACCGACATTCTTGGTGCCAATCGCGGAGGAATGGCATCAGCCCTCGTGCTCACAGGCATTGACTCGGCAAAGACCCTGTTGGCTAGTGACAGCAGCATGCGTCCCACCTATGTGCTGGAAGACCTGCGCCAGCTCCACAAGCCTTACCCGGAAATCATTCGCAGCACCGACGCAGATGGCGTCCATACCGTCGAGGTGGGTAAGGCTGTAGTTCGACGCAAAGACAACGTGGTTCGAGTAGCTCGGGCGGGACACAACATTGACCTGATTCGCGCGGGAGCAGCGATTATCCATGATTCAGGGCTCAAAATCTTCGGGCTCGACGTCGATCCCCAGATATATTCGTAGTCATGGATGTGGACCCCGCTGCAGTCGCTGATCAGCTGGCAGACCTCGAGTCTGTGCCGCTGGAGGAGCGTGCTGGAAAGCTTGCGGAAATCCAGCAGACGCTGCGTGAAGCTCTGGATTCCTCGACCCCTTCGTGACCTCTCGTCGACTCGATCAAGCCCTGGTGTCCCGAGGGCTCTGTGAGTCCCGCACCAAGGCGCAGCGCAGAATTGTTGCCGGTGACGTCCTTGTCAATGGTGTGATCCAGAAGAAACCTTCGCTGGAGGTATCGCCACTTGATGACCTGGCCCTAGAGGGCGGAGTCGATTTTGTGGGACGGGGAGCGCTCAAGCTGCAGGCTGCTCTTTCGCACTGGGCAGTGTCGCCTGCGGGCAAGCTCTGTGTGGACATTGGTGCGTCGACCGGGGGCTTTACCGAAGTTTTGCTCGCTCACGGTGCCGAGCATGTGGTCGCTGTCGACGTCGGACATGATCAGCTACATCCCTCGCTAGACGGTGATAGCAGGGTGACCCGCTGCGATGGAGTGAACATCCGCGAAGTAAACCAAGACTGGTGGGCTAGCGTCTCTGCATCCCCGCCGGAAATCATCGTGGTTGACGTGAGTTTCATCTCGCTGACCAAAGTATTTCCCGCCGCGGTGGCTGTGTGGCCGGAGGCTGACTGGGTCGCCCTCATCAAACCCCAATTTGAGGTGGGGCGAACCAAGATCACGGGCGGTATTGCCGAAAACCCAGACGACCACGAGAGCGCACTTCATGCCGTACTCGATAATGCGCGCGCTCTGGGCCTCCGTGCACGCGGTGTGATGGCTTCTCCAGTCAGTGGAGAGGCGGGTAACAGGGAGTACCTGTGTTGGCTATCACCCACGGCAGAAGAGAATCCGCCAGAATGGGGACGAGAGATTCACCGCCTGACCCACCCGTAGCTTGGAGGCACTGCCGTGGCAGACCGTCACATGCTCGTTCTCGCCCACGCGGCGCGTGCCGACGCGTTGGCTGGCGCGGTCGAAGTGTGTGAACGCCTTCGCGCTGCGGGAGCCACGCCCGTCGTTGCGCCAGTGGGGCACCCCCTTCGTGTGGACGGTGTCGGTGAAGTTCTTACCCTCGACGAGGAGGCCCCCCTCGCAGGAATTGAGCTCACGATTGTGTTGGGCGGCGACGGCACCATTCTCGGCGCCGCGGAACTGACGCGTGGCTCGTCAGCACCTTTGCTCGGCATCAACCACGGGCATGTCGGGTTTCTTGCCGAAAGCGAGCGAGACGACCTCGAATGGACCGTGTCCCAGGCGCTTGCGGGTGATTACGACGTGGATGAGCGTCTTGTTCTTGACGTTGTCGTCAAAGACGGCGAGAAAGAGCTTTTCCGCACCTTTGCGATCAACGAGGCCACGATTGAAAAGGCGTCGCGCGCTCGCATGATTGAGGTCGCGCTGGAGATTGACGGTCGACCCATTTCTGCTTTTGGTGCCGATGGTGTCGTGATGGCCACGCCGACCGGGTCCACTGCCTACTCGTTCTCGGCGGGAGGACCCGTGGTCTGGCCGGGAGTGGAAGCTCTCCTGATGGTTCCGCTGTCCGCCCACGCCTTATTCGCAAGGCCCCTTGTCGTGGGCCCGGGATCGGTCATGGCGGTGGAGCTTTTGGAGCGGTCCGCCGCCCCCGCGGTGCTGTGGTGCGATGGCAGAAGGGGAGTAGACATTCAGCCTGGTTCCCGCGTGATGGCCTCGCGAAGCGACCAGCCGATTCGGCTTGCGCGCCTCCACCCGGGGCCGTTCACGGATCGGCTCGTTCAAAAGTTTGCCCTTCCCGTCACGGGGTGGCGCGGTCCGAGTGAGAAGTAGTACCCAATGATTCACGAAGTGTCGATCACCGACCTCGGTGTGATTCAGGAAGCCAGGCTCCCGTTGGGTCCTGGCTTGACTGCTCTCACTGGAGAAACGGGCGCGGGGAAAACGATGGTCGTCACTGCATTGGGACTGCTTCTCGGGCAGAGGGCAGATTCGACCCAGGTGAGGCGTGAAGCCCGGTCAACCTGGGTTGAGGGTCGGTTTGCTGTGGCCGCACTGCCGAGTGTCACCGAGCGCGCGGAAGAGCTGGGGGCTGCCCTGGACGAAGGGGAGCTTGTCCTCTCCAGGGAGGTGCTCCCGGAGGGGCGTTCACGAGCGCTCGTCGGTGGACGCAGCGCTCCGGTGTCCGCGTTGGCCGAATTGGCGTCAGATCTGGTGGTGGTTCATGGTCAGAGCGACCAGGTCCGACTGAAATCAGAAACTGCCCAGCGCGATGCGCTCGACCGTTTCGCGGGAGCCCCACTGAAGAAGGCTCTCGAGGCGTACCGCGATGCTTATGAGCAGGCTTTGGCCCTGCAGAAAACTCGAGACACCTTGCGCGAGCAAACGGATACGCGAATCTCGGAAGCACAATCTCTCCGTGAAGCAATCGCGGACATCGAGGCCGTCAGCCCCATACCGGGCGAAGACGTGACGCTTTCCGACACCATTGCCAAGCTCACGCATAGCGAAGAGCTCCGCCAGGCGGCGATCATGGCGTCGCAGGCCCTGTCGTCGGATGACACGGTGTTTGATGCCAAAGATGCTCTGGTTCTGGTGGACCAGGCCCTGAAATCCTGGGAGCGCGTGGTCAGTTTTGACCCGACTGCTGAGGAGCTTCGCTCTTCTCTCGCGGACGCAGCGTATCAATTGTCGGAAGTCTCCGTGGGGATATCCAGCTACCTGGCGTCGCTAGAGAACCAGGGTGCCGATTCGCTCGAGCACACCCACGAGCGCCTCGCCGCGGTGACCGCACTCATGCGTCGACACGGACCAACTCTCGATGAAGTCATCGCGTTGTACGAGGGATCCAGCACTCGTTTGCTGGAATTAGAACAGGATTCTGATCGTTTGGCGACACTCGACGCGGAGTGCGAGCAGGCACTCGCTCTGGCGTGGGAGCGTGCCGGCGTGTTGGGAGACATCCGGGACACGGCAGCCAGCAAGCTGGCTGCTGCTGTCACTCAGGAGCTTGCCGCTCTCGCGATGCCCAACGCCTCGCTCCACGTTGCGGTGTCCCGCGAAGAAGCCCTGAGCTCCCACGGCGCCAACCAGGTGTCGCTACGACTCGCCGCTCACCCAGGAGCGGAACCCCTGCCTCTGGGTAAAGGAGCATCAGGGGGAGAGCTATCTCGCGTGATGCTGGCTCTCGAAGTGGTGATTGCCGAGACCGACCCGGTGCCGACCTTTGTTTTCGACGAGGTTGATGCTGGTGTGGGTGGGGCGAGCGCGCTGGAGATCGGTCGTCGCCTTGACGTTCTTGCGCAGACCTCTCAAGTAATTGTGGTGACCCACCTCGCCCAGGTAGCTGCTTTTGCCAATAACCACTTGCATGTGGTCAAAGACACGGACGGTCAAGTAACCACTTCGAGCGTGACGAGGCTGGAAGGGGATGAGCGACTTCGGGAGATTGCCCGCATGTTGGGGGGCATGGAGGACTCTCACAGTGCTCTGACACACGCGCGGGAGCTCATGGACCAAACCCACTCGGTGAGTCGTCGCTAGTCCCATCGTTTTGGGGGTACCGTTGAATTCCGTGAAGGACTCCTCAAAAACCTCCCCGTCTGTTATCTCGAAACACATTTTTGTGACCGGGGGAGTCGTCTCCTCACTGGGTAAAGGCCTCACCGCCGCGTCGCTCGGCAACCTGCTCTCCGGGCGCGGCCTACACGTCGTGATGCAGAAACTGGATCCCTATTTGAATGTGGACCCTGGCACCATGAATCCGTTCCAACACGGTGAAGTGTTCGTGACCGACGACGGCGCGGAAACTGATCTTGACATTGGTCACTACGAACGGTTCCTCGACATCAACCTTTCCCAGGCCGCCAACGTCACCACCGGCCAGGTGTACCAAGAAGTCATCGGGCGCGAGCGCCGGGGCGAGTATTTGGGCGACACCGTGCAGGTCATTCCGCACATCACCGACGAGATTAAGCGCAGGATGCGCTTGCAGGCCCACAATGACCCCAGGCCCGATGTCATCATCACAGAAATTGGCGGCACGGTCGGCGACATCGAAAGCCAGCCATTCATTGAGGCGGCCCGGCAAATTCGGCACGAGCTTGGCCGGGACAACGTTTTTTTTGTCCATGTCTCCCTGGTGCCCTTCATGGGGGCCTCCTCCGAGCAAAAGACGAAGCCCACGCAGCACTCGGTTGCGATGTTGCGATCCATCGGGATTCAACCCGATGCGCTTGTTCTGCGGAGCGATCGTCCGGTCGAGAGCGCTAATCGTCGCAAGATTGCGCTCATGTGCGATGTGGACGAAGCGGCTGTTGTCAACGCTGTCGATGTGGCGAGCATCTATGACATCCCGTCGCTGCTTCACAGCCAGGATCTTGATGACTACATCATCGACGCACTCGACATGGAGGCGGGGGACATGGTGTGGGATGGCTGGAAAGACCTCTTAGATGCCGTCCATCACCCCCAGCACACGGTGACCATCGGAGTGGTGGGTAAGTACATCGACCTGCCCGATGCTTACCTGTCGGTCAGTGAGGCCATTCGATCCGGCGGTTTTGCCCACCACACCAAGGTCGAGCTCAAATGGATTGCCAGCGATGATTGTGCAACACCCGAGGGTGCGGAAAAGGCTCTCGCCGATGTTGACGGCGTTTGCGTTCCGGGTGGCTTTGGAATCCGCGGAATTGAGGGCAAGCTCGGTGCGCTGACGTACTGTCGCGAAAACAGTATTCCTACCCTTGGCCTGTGCCTCGGTCTTCAGTGCATGGTCATTGAATACGCCAGGAACAAGGCCGGTTTGGTGGGGGCCTCCAGTAGCGAGTTCGAGCCCGACGCTCCGTATCCGGTCATTGCCACGATGGCAGAGCAGGTCGATATTGTCTCGGGTAACGGAGACATGGGCGGGACCATGCGGTTGGGCCTCTACGAAGCAAAACTTGCCGAAGGTTCCCTCGTTCGCAAGCTGTACGGCGATGCTTCGGTGACTGAGCGCCATCGTCACCGTTACGAGGTGAACAACGCGTTCCGCGAACCGATCGCCGCGGCGGGATTGGTCTTTTCCGGGGTGTCACCCGATGATTCGCTCGTGGAATTTGTGGAGCTCCCGCAGACCGAGCACCCCTTCTATGTGTCGACGCAAGCGCACCCCGAGCTTCGCTCGCGGCCCAATCGGGCGCACCCCCTGTTCGCAGGGTTGGTTGAGGCAGCCCTCGAACGCCACAACGCCTCTGCGCTCTTTGCTGTTGCTGATTCCCAGCAGGCATGACACCGCGGGATCTGTCTGACCAGCACCGCGACACGGTGGTCCTGGACTCGGAGCGAATTTACCGGGGCGCAATCTGGGATGTCGTTCGAGAGCGCTTTGACTACAACGGTGAAGAGCTCAGCAGAGATTTTGTTGACCACCCGGGGGCTGTTTCGGTGGTGGCACTCAACGAGCGCGACGAAATCATGATGATTCGCCAGTATCGTCACGCCATCAGGGCGATTGATTGGGAAATTCCCGCCGGTCTGTTGGATGTCCCGGGTGAAGACCCACTGATTTGCGCTAAGCGCGAGCTTCTCGAGGAGGCAGACCTCGAGGCCTCAGAGTGGCGGCATCTCACTCGCCTCAACACCACACCGGGAGGGTCCAACGAAAGCACCCACATTTTCTTGGCCACCGAACTCACCGAATCGGTGCACGATTACGTGCGAACGGGCGAAGAGGCGGACATGGAGAGAACCTGGGTTCCGCTGGCTGACGCGGTCCAGGCCATTCTTTCGGGAGAGATGACCAATCAGATTTCGGTGACCGCAATCTTGGCAGCTCATGCCAGCAGGCAGTAGCTCTCCTCGACCCCCCACAGCGCTTGAGAGAGAGTGCGAGCGCTACCTGCGCTACGTAACGCTCGAAAAAGGCAGATCTCCTCATACGGTCTCGGCCTACCGCGCAGATCTTGCCCGCTACCAGGAGTTCCTCATCGAGAACGGTGTGACCGAAGCCGATCACGTCACCCCTGATGTCGTTCGCGGTTACCTGCAGGGGCTGGGCGGTGCACCGAGTACTGTGGCGCGGAAGCTCTCCAGTATCAAAAACTTTCACCGATACCTCGTCGAAGAGGGGGTGACACCCCTCGATCCCAGCGCGTCGCTATCTGCTCCCGCACGACCTTCTCGTCTGCCTAAAGCGCTCAGCATCGAACAGGTTCAATCGCTTCTTGACGCGGTGATCGGTGATGAGCCGGAGAACCTGAGAGATCGGGCGTTGCTGGAGTTCCTCTACGCCACCGGAGCTCGCATTTCCGAAGCTGTGCAGTTGAGCGTCGATGACGTTCTGGATGATGCGCAGCGCGTGGCTGACGCCATTCGGGTCAACGGTAAGGGCGGGAAGCAGCGGTTTGTTCCGGTGGGGTCCTATGCCAGAGCGGCTCTGGAAAGTTATGTCACCAGGGCTCGACCAGCTCTGCTCCAGGGGGCAAAGAACCCCTCTTCTGCGCTTTTTCTTGGGCTTCGAGGGGGCAAGCTTTCCCGTCAAAGCGCGTGGTTGATCTTGGGAGCAGCTGCTCGAAAAGCGGGGTTGGAGGGGCTCGTCTCGCCCCACACGCTGCGCCACTCTTTTGCGACCCACGTGCTCTCCGGGGGCGGGGACATTCGCGTTGTTCAAGAGCTACTGGGCCACTCCTCGGTGTCAACCACACAGATCTACACAAAAGTGACCATCGATACGCTGCGGGATGTCTACCAGCAGGCGCATCCCCGAGCCCGATGAGTGGGCGCGATAGACTCATCACATGGTTTCTGCAGCGCACAAAGTAGGCCCCACCGGCCGACCAGTCAAGGAATTTCCTGAGCCCTCACCGCTCAAGAGCCACGGGCCGGCGAGAATCATTGCGTTGTGTAACCAAAAGGGTGGAGTAGGAAAAACCACCACCACCATCAGCCTGGGAGGCGCTCTCGCGGAGTACGGTCGCTCCGTATTGATGGTCGATTTTGACCCACAGGGGGCTCTCTCCGCCGGTCTGGGCATCAATACTCACGACCACGTCACTATCTATGACCTGTTGATCGGTCGTGAGAAAGACATTCGCAAAGCCATTCAGCCCACCAAAACTCCGGGTATTCACGTCATACCCGCGAACATCGACCTTTCTGCCGCCGAGGTGCACCTGGTTAACGAGGTCGCTCGTGAGCAAATCCTTGCTCGCGTCTTGAAACCGGTGATGGATGACTACGACGTCATCATGATTGATTGCCAGCCGTCTTTGGGCCTTTTGACGGTCAACGCTTTGACTGCGGCACACGGCGTCCTTATTCCCTTGGAGACCGAGTATTTTGCTCTCCGAGGTGTGGCATTGCTGATCGACACCATCGACAAAGTGCGCGAGCGCCTGAATCCCGCGATTCGGATCGATGGAATCGTGGCAACGATGTTCGATTCCCGAACGCTCCACTCGAAAGAAGTGATGGAGCGAGTGGTGGAAACCTTCGGTGACACCGTCCTCGACACCGTCATCGGGCGAACGATCAAGTTCCCGGATGCGTCGGTTGCCGGCGTCCCCATTACCGAGTTCGCCCCGGGGCATGCGAGCGCAAAGACGTATCGTGCTTTAGCGAGAGAGCTTGTCGCCCGTGGCGCTGTCGCCTAGCGCCGCCCTGGCAACGGACACGGAGAACAGTTCGGAAGGTTCGTTTCGGGTCAGCCTGTCCAACTTTGATGGACCCTTCGACCTGCTGTTGACACTGATCGGTAAGCGCGAGCTCGACATCACTGATGTTGCCCTCAGCGTGGTCACTGACGAATTTGTGAGCTATCTCAACTCACTGGATGGTCCCGAAGAACTCGAAGCGGCCAGTGAGTTTCTCGTGGTTGCCGCGACCCTGCTGGATATGAAGATTGTGGGCTTGCTTCCGCAAGGCGAGTTTGTTGACGCCGAAGATGTGGCCCTTCTGGAAGCGCGCGATCTGCTGTTTGCCCGACTGCTTCAGTACCGGGCGTTCAAGGAAGTATCCGGCTGGTTGAGTGAGCGGATGGACGCTGAGTCGGGCAGACACGCACGAGATGTCCCGCTCGAGCAAAAGTTTGTCACGAGCATTCCTGAGCTTCGATGGACACTGAGTCCGGAGGACTTTGCCGCCCTCGCGATGCTGGCTTTCACCCCCAAGGAAATCCCCGTGGTGGGCCTGGACCACCTCCACGCCCCACTTGTCAGCATTCGTGAGCAGGCTGCTCACGTCATCACCCTGCTTCGGGGTGCGGGTCCGGTGTCCTTCCGCACCATCATCACCGGTGTGGCAGAGCGTGGCGTCGTGGTGGCGCGTTTTCTTGCGGT
>JAHEGA010000042.1 GCA_024639925.1 Microbacteriaceae bacterium | reverse complement strand
GCTGCCTACCGCGTTGATTATGCGAGTGAAATCGAGCAGGAGTGGCTAGCAGGGGTCGAAACCATTGGGGTGACCTCCGGAGCATCAGTACCCGAGGTACTGGTCGATCACACTCTGGCTGATCTGGCGGCAGCTGGGTTCACCGAGGTCTCCGAGGTGCGCACGGCAGAAGAAGACTTGCAGTTCTCGCTGCCAAAGGAACTTCGGCGGGACGCCAACGGCGAGATTGATACCGCCACGATTGGCGGCCGCAACCGCAGCTAGCTCTGGGAGTGGCCTGCTGAGCCGAGTTGCTGCGCTGCCTCGACGACCCGGGCGGCCATAGAAGATTCCGCAACCTTGCCCCAGGCGCGGGGGTCATAGACCTTCTTGTTCCCCACTTCGCCATCGATACGCAGGACGCCGTCGTAGTTCGCGAACATGTGGCCCGCTACACCCCGGGTGTAGGCGTACTGGGTGTCGGTGTCGATGTTCATCTTGATGACACCGTTGCGCACAGCCTCGGCAATCTCGGCTTCGGAGCTTCCGGATCCACCGTGGAACACGAGGTCCATGGGTTTCGGCCCGGTCTGGTACTTCGCGGCCAAGCCTTGCTGAATTTCCGCCAGTAGTTCGGGCTTCAGGGACACGTTCCCTGGCTTATAGAAGCCGTGCACATTTCCGAAAGTAAGTGCTGCCATGTAGCGACCCTGATCGCCCAGACCAAGTGCTTCGACCGTGGCGATGGCGTCGTCGAGAGTCGTGTACAGACTGTCGTTGATTTCGTGGCTCACGCCGTCTTCCTCGCCGCCGACGACACCGATTTCGACCTCGAGAATCGACCCAATGTTTTTCATGCGAGGCAGCAGGTCCGCGGCAATCTCCAAGTTTTCGGCCAAAGGTACGGCGGACCCGTCCCACATGTGGGACTGGAAGATGGGCTCCCCGCCGTTCTTGACCGATTCTTCACTCGCGGCAATCAACGGCATTACAAAGCCATCCAAGGCGTCTTTGGGGCAGTGGTCGGTGTGCAGCGCAACCGTGATGGGGTAGTTCTTCGCGGCTTCCTTGGCAAACGCAGCGAACGCGAGTGCTCCTGAGGCACGAGCTGAGACGCTCTGTCCGGCAAAGAAGTCAGCGCCACCGGTGGACACCTGAATGATCCCGTCGGACCCTGCTTCGGTGAGGCCTTGCAGCACCGCATTGATCGTCGAGGAGGACGAGACGTTGAAGGCGGGGTAAGCAAAACCCTCGGTCTTTGCCCGATCGAGCATTGTGGCGTACTGGTCAGGGGAAGCAACAGGCATGGTTTCTCCAGGAGTTGGGAATCGAGCTTTAAGACTATCTCCACCGCTGGGAGCCCCGTGTAGCAAAGCTAGACTGTGGGCACCGCTCGGGAAAAGGACTCCTATGTCACACGCTGAAGCCGCCGAACTGTTTCAACACCCCGACCGAAACCTCGCCATGGAGTTGGTTCGCGCGACCGAAGCGGCCGCCATTCGAGCGACTCCGTGGATTGGGCGTGGAGACAAGAACGCAGCCGATGGGGCTGCTGTCGATGCGATGCGGAAGTTCCTCTCCACGGTGGCGTTCTCCGGATTGGTCGTCATCGGGGAGGGCGAGAAGGACGATGCCCCCATGCTGTTCAACGGAGAAGTGGTGGGTAACGGGCAGGGCCCGCAGTGCGATATCGCCGTGGACCCGATTGATGGCACGTCTCTGACTGCGGCGGGTCGATCTCACGCAATTTCCATGATTGCGGTGGCAGACCGCGGCAGCATGCTGGATGCCTCCAGCGTGTACTACATGAACAAGATCGTGACCTCCCACGAGGGAATCGGAGTCGTTGATATTCACCGACCTATCGGCGAGAACATCCGTGCCCTCGCGAAAGCCAAGGGCAAACCGGTGGAAGAAATGCGCGTCGCGGTGCTGGATCGTCCTCGGCATGATGATTTGATCCGGGAGATTCGCGAAGCTGGGGCCGGAACCCGTTTGATTCTGGATGGTGATGTTGCCAGCGGCATCAATGCCGCCCGGCATGACACCCGCATTGACCTGTGTGTGGGAATTGGCGGAAGCCCCGAAGGAGTGGCCACAGCCTGCGCGATCAAAGCCCTCGGCGGTTTCATGCAGGGTGTTCTGCACCCCATGGATGACGCGGAGCGCGAGCGCGGTCGGGCAGCGGGCCTCCAGTTTGACGAGCCTTATGGCTTGGATGACTTGGTCTCTAGCGACAACACCTTTTTTGTCGCGACCGGTGTGACCGATGGTGAGCTCGCGCGCGGTGTCCGCCGTGCGGGCAACATTATTTCGACGGAAAGTATTGTGCTGCGAGCACGCTCGGGAACCCTGCGGCGGGTCTCGGCCGACCATCAAGCCGAGAAGTGGCTCGATAGTTAGTCTTTGTCGGCTTCCTCACCGGTCATCTCAGGTGCGGAGAGGGCTTTGGGTAGGTCTTCCACGGTTTCGAGGGCTTCCTCTAAGTCGCCTTGGGTTCCCAACTCACTGAGCCGGCGAGCGCTGGGGAATACCCGCGACTCGAGTGAGCCCACAAAAGAGTTGTAGTGCTTGACGCTGCTGGTGAGCGACCGGCCCAGGGTTTCGATGTGGCCTGCCATCGATCCCAGGCGCTGCAGGAGTTCGGTTCCGGTGGTGAAGATCTTGTGCGCGTCCTCGGTGACGACATCCTGTCGCCACGAGAACGCGACCGTTTTCAGCACGGACCAGAGGGTGACCGGTGAGGCGAGGGCCACCTTTTTGGAAAACGCATGGTCCATAAGTCCCGGGTCGGCTTCCAGCGCGGAGGACACCAACGCCTCGCTGGGGATAAAACAGATCACCAGTTCGGGGGAGGCGTCAAGGCCATCCCAGTAGGACTTTTTGCCTAGGGCATCAATGTGTGCCCGGACCGCCGCCACGTGTTCCTTCAGAAGCTTTTCGCGACGCGCGCCCTCGTCCCCGGTCGCAGTCATCGGAATAGAACTGGCTTCCATGTAGGCGGTGAAGGGGACTTTGGCATCCACCGCGATGTTCTTGCCACCGGGCAGGTGCACCACCATGTCGGGTTTCCCCAGCCCCGCGTCAGAGGATATGGACGCTTGCAGGTCAAAGTCGACGCGTTCGATCAGCCCGGCTGCCTCGACCACGCGACGCAGTTGAACTTCGCCCCATTTGCCTCGCATGCTGTTGGAGCGAAGCGCTGAGGCGAGACCTTCAGTAGTGGAGCGAAGCAATTCGTCGCTTTGCAGCGCCGAGCGCAACTGTTCAGAGATCTGACCGTGCTGATCGCTTCGTTGCTTTTCGAGGTCGGCGACGGTGCGTTGCATGTCGTTGAGTTTGGAGGTCACGGGGCCAAGGGCCACCAGGATCTTGTTTTCTGCTTCTTGGCTCGCGGTGTGGGACTGGAGCTGTTGCTGAAGCATCTCGACCTGGGTGCGCAGCACCACGGCCTCCTCGGCAGATTCCCCGGTGGTGGAGCGGGGCCGAAGCAACCACCCCAGAGCAAAGCCCAACCCCAGGGCGAGGACAATTCCCACAAGCGCAATAGTCAATGACTGATCCATGTCCACAAGTCTGCCAGGCACCCCTGACTCTGCAGTAGGCTTCGTAGCCGTGGCTTTGACAATTGGAATCGTCGGTTTACCCAACGTAGGTAAATCCACTCTATTTAACGCCCTCACCAAGAACACGGTTCTTGCCGCCAATTACCCGTTCGCAACGATCGAGCCCAATGTGGGCGTCGTCAACCTTCCCGATGAGCGCCTGGACGTTCTCGCAGGGATTTTCAGCAGTGAGAAAATCATCCCCGCGGCGGTCTCGTTCGTCGACATTGCGGGGATTGTTCGGGGTGCCAGCGAGGGCGAAGGGTTGGGGAATCAGTTCCTCTCCAACATCCGGGAAGCCGAAGCCATCGCGCAGGTGGTGCGCGTTTTTGATGACCCCGATGTGGTTCACGTGGATGGCGCAGTCGACCCCGCGGCCGACATGGAGACCATCAACACCGAACTGATCCTCGCGGACATGCAGACGCTGGAAAAAGCCATCGTTCGGTATGAAAAAGAAGTCAAGGGCAAGAAAATGGAGCCAGCGGTGCTGGCGGCAGCCCAGGAAGCCCACGCCCTTCTGGATGGCGGAACCACCCTGTTCCAAGCCGGATTTGATGCCAGCGAGCTACGCGAGCTTGGATTGTTGACCGCCAAGCCTTTCCTTTACGTCTTCAACGTCGATGAAAACACGCTGGGCAACCCCGAGCGCTGCGTGGAGCTTGCGGCGCTCGTGGCACCCGCCAAGGCGGTTTTCCTCGATGCCAAGGTCGAAAGCGAACTGATTGACCTGGATGCGGAAGAGGCGGCAGAGTTGCTCGCTTCCATGGGGCAAGAAGAAAGTGGGCTCGATCAATTAGCCCGCATTGGTTTTGACACGCTGGGTTTGCAGACCTACCTGACGGCCGGTCCGAAAGAGGCCCGGGCATGGACTATCCATCGCGGCTGGAGGGCACCTCAAGCCGCCGGTGTCATTCACACCGACTTTGAAAAAGGATTTATCAAAGCCGAAGTCACCGCTTTTGATGATTTGGTGGCAGCAGGTTCCCTCGCCGAGGCTCGCGCGGGTGGCAAAGCGCGCATCGAAGGTAAGGACTACGTGATGCGCGATGGCGATGTGGTGGAGTTCCGCTTTAGTTCCTGAGCGCAGGCTTTGAATCCCCGCACCCAGGTTGTGAGTTGTGACCGGCAGTGGTTGCCTTAGAGCATGCCCACGATTTCGATGTTCCCGCTTGGCTCGGTGTTGTTCCCGGCCATGCCACTGGCCCTTCAGGTTTTTGAAGAGCGCTACCTGAAGATGATGGGGACCGTTCTTGACGCGGAGGAATCCGAATTCGGCGTCGTGCTGATTGAACGCGGTTCTGAAGTGGGCGGGGGAGACCAGCGCTTTGACATTGGGACTACCGCCCAGGTTCTCCAGGTGGAAGCCCCAGACGGGCCACTCCAGGTGGTTGCTCGGGGCGGTCGCCGCTTTAGGGTGACGAACTGGGTAGAGGAAGAGCCCTTCCCTCAAGCCGAGGTTGAATTTCTGGACGTATTCGATTCAGGCGATGTCCCGGGAGAAGAGCTCGTGCTGACTGAAAATGCGGTCCGGGAAACGCTCGAATACCTCGCCACATTGGATCTGACACTGCCATGGCCCACAGACATCGAACTCGCGACCGACCCGGTCGAAAAAGCCTGGCAACTCGCGGGAATCTCCCCCCTGGGAACGCTCGATCACCAGGACCTGCTCATGCTGGAAAGCCCGGGGGAACTCGTGGAAAAAACGCGCGTAGTGGTCGCGAAGGCTCTCGAGACGTTCAAGAACAGCCGAGAGTCTGACCAATAGCGCGTTTTGAAAAAATCTCACTCCGCCGTGTTGCGAGAAAGCAAAGACAGTAAGCCTCAGGGCCCTCGGATATTGGCATTAGTGCGTAGGCTTTGCTTGTGGCATTGAAGATTGATGACCAGTGGATCTGGGACAGCTGGTATGCCTGGGACGGGGGTCTGTGTCACGCGTTTTACCTCAGCGCATCCAAAACTCTAGGGGATCCTGACAGGCGCCATTTCAACGCCCGTATCGGGCATGCAACATCCTCAGACTTGGTGAATTGGACGATTCTGCCCGATGCGCTGTTACCCGCGGACTCTCCGGGTTTCGACTCGTTAGCGACCTGGACAGGGTCAGTGGTGAAAGCTGCGGACGGTCAATGGTGGATGTTTTATACAGGAGTGTCACAAGAAGACAACGGTGATGTGCAAAGAATTGGGGCCGCGACATCATCGGATCTGATTTCGTGGGAGAAGCGGCGCGATTTTCCTCCTCTAGTGGCGGATGCGCGATGGTACGAAACTCTAGATAAGACCGTGTGGCATCAGGAGGCTTGGAGGGACCCGTGGGTATTTAGGAAAGCTGACAACACATGGCAGATGTTGGTCACTGCTCGGGCCAAAGACGGGGTCCCCGGAACACGTGGCGCCATTGGCCAGGCGACATCGACAGACCTCAAGAATTGGGTGGTGCAGGAACCGCTCGCTGTGTCAGAGAGCGATTTTGGGCAGTTGGAAGTCCTCCAGTATGAGGTCGTCGATGGGGTGCCAATCATTCTGTTTTGCTGCGGTTTTCGAGAACTTTCGGAAGCGCGACGCATGGCTTTTGGCGAGCGCGACGCCACTTACTCCTTGTCGTGTAATGCCGATTTTTCAGATGTGGATCTCGCGCGCGCGCGACCTTTTGAACACTCGTTGCTTTATGCATCTCGTCTTGTCCGAGGGCGAGAGGGCTCTTGGAACCTGCTCGGGTTCCGAAACATCGAGGGTGGGGAGTTTGTTGGCGAGATCTCAGATCCAATTCCTGTTACGGCGAACCGCGAGTTGGGTTTAGTGCCTCGGTAGTTGTGGTGTTGAAGACCAAGCGCGGCTGATGGTTTTGATGGGTTGCGGGCTTGATGGAAACACGGTGGCAGTTCATCCTAACCAAGCGGTGGAACCGGTTGCGCCGGAGCGGCCGGGCGGACTAGTGTGAAACCACGTTTTCGTTGAGGCGACGAAGGCGGCTACCGAAAGGAAAGTTCAAAGATGAAAACAGCTACAAAACTTGTAGCAGTATCCGCGGCATCCCTGCTGGTTCTTGCAGGGTGTGCGACCGAGGACACTGCCACGACAGAAGAAACCGCGAGCACCACTCCGGCTGAGACTGGGTTGGCTGCTGGTGACGGCGAAGTCACCATTTACGGCGGCTATGGGGAAGCTCAAGCTGCTGCATTCCAGCAGGCACTTGACGAATTCGGTGATGCAAATGGCATCGAAATCACTTTCGAGTCGCTTGCTGCTTACGACACCGACATCCAGGTTGCAATTGAATCCGGCCAAGAGCCCGACATCGGAATGTGGCCTCAGCCCGGTGGTTTGAAAAACCTCGCTGAGTACCTCGTGCCGCTGGACACCGTGTTTGACACCAGCGTGCCTTTGGGAACCCTGGTTCCCGGATGGAGCGACTTGGCCGTTGTTGATGGCAACATCATGGGCCTCCCCGTTTCTGCAAATCAGAAGTCTTTGGTGTTTTACAACCCACAAGCATTCTCCGCTGCGGGTTACGACGTTCCCAGCTCTGAGGCAGAGCTCCAGGCTCTAGAGGCCCAGATCCAGGCTGACGGATCAGGTTACCCATGGTGCGCTGGAATCGAGTCCGGCGACGCTACTGGTTGGGCATTCACTGACTGGATGGAGCAGTATGTTCTCGCCGTCAACGGCTCGGACGTATACGCCGATTGGATTACCGGTGAGGTCGACTTCGCCAGCGCGGAAATCTCGGCAGCAGCTGAACTGGTTGAAGCACGACTTCTCGCTGACGGTCAAGTCAACGGCGGCGGAGTATCGATGGCCACGGACGGATTCGGTAACACCGCTCCTCTCTTCGAGACTGGCGGTAAGGATGCCGGACAGTGCTTCATGTTGCGTCAAGGGTCGTTCATCACCGCTTTCATGCCTGAGGACATTCAGGCTGAGATTGCCGACGGAGACTACTCCCGAATCAGCGCATTCCCTGTCCCCGCTCCAGAAGGCGGACAGGCTGCTGTGATCGGTGGTGGCGACATCTTCGCCGTTTTCGATGGACACGTCGATGAGGATGTTGCTGCTGTTGCAGCGTTCATCGCAAGCCCTGAGGTATTGAAGTACCAGGTAGCAACCGGTGACCTGTCACCGCACGCGACCTTCGACCTCTCTCTCTACCCGAATGACCTGATCAGGTCGTTTGGAGCGGGGCTCGCTAACGCCGAGGTGTTTGGCTTCGATGCTTCGGACCAGATGCCGGCAGCAGTGAATGGTGAGTTCTGGTCAGCCGGTACAAGTTTTGTCACCGGCGAACTCAGCTGGCCAGAAGCCTCTGAGTTGATTGACAGCCAGTACTAGGCTAACTAGCACCAGCTGTACCAAAGCTGTTGGCACCGACGTCATCGTCGGTGCCAACAGCTTCTCACTACACCGGAGTAGGCGAAGGATTGGAGCCGTCAAGTGGGCGATGTTCTGTTTGGCCTAGTAGCGGTTAGCCTCGGGATCGGCGCAAGCTACGGTCTATTCTGGTTGTTGAATGCGCTTTTTTCACTTTTGCCCGATAGAATCCTCGATCGGGTTCAATGGCTAGCGTTCCTAATTCCCGCCTTAGTCTTGGTCTCTCTGGTGCTGCTCGTGCCGATCGCGCAGACTCTGATTTGGTCCTTTATGGACAAACGCGTAGAAAACTATGTTGGCTTTGACAACTATGTCGCGCTCTTTACTGACCCAGACTTCCTGTCAATTCTTCTCAACAACTTGCTCTGGGTTCTCGTTGTCCCGGCAATCACGGTAGCGATCGGAACTGCAGTAGCCACGTTGACAAACCAAGTAGGCCCAAACCGCGAGAAAATCTTCAAAACGCTAATTTTCATGCCGATGTCAATTAGCTTCGTTGCGGCGGCGACGATCTGGTCGCTGACTTATGCTTACGTGCCGCCTGGTAGGCCAGAGGTTGGCATTCTCAACTCGGTTATGGTGGGCTTTGGTCTCGAAGCGCAGCCCTGGCTGACGATCAGTGACGGCAAACTCAACACTTTCCTGCTAATGGCAGTCCTGGTATGGCTTCAAGTTGGCTATTCGATGGTCATCATCTCGGCTGCGATTAAGGCGGTGCCTGAGGAGACAATCGAGGCGGCAAGGCTCGATTCCGCTAACGCGTGGCAGGTGTTTAGGCACGTTATCCTCCCGCAGGTCTGGGGATCAATCATGGCTGTTTTTGTCACGGTCTTGATTCTGGTGATGAAGATATTTGATGTCGTCCTGGCAATGACCGGAGGTAATTTTGATACCTCCGTGCTTGCACTGGAATGGTTCCGAGTGTTCTACGAGAGTCGGGAAATCGGTGCGGCCTCAGCGATCGTGATGGTTCTCTTCGTGTTGATTGTTCCGCTTATGTACGTTCAAATTCGGACTGTCAAAAGGCAGGAGGAGCTGCGGTGAGGTCTTCATTCAAGCGCTTCTCAGCCCAGCTCAACCTTGGGTCCACTCTGACTCTGCTTGTCCTCGTAGTGATTTGGTCAATTCCGACAGTGGGGCTGCTCATCACCTCGCTGCGGAGGCGTTCGGATGCAGAAGTATCGCCATGGTGGGATGCGCTGCTTAATCCGTTGGAGACTGCCTGGACCACGGAGGCTTTTAGAAATGTCGCGGAAAGTGGCATGCTCGATGCGCTCGTTAACACGTTCGGGGTCACGATACCCGCGACAATTTTGCCTCTCATGATCGCCGCTAATGCCGCGTATGCGTTCACGTTTCTCAATTTCAAAGGCAAGGAAGTTGTCTTCTCATTGATGGTGGGCCTGATGGTTGTCCCATTGCAGGCTGCGCTAATCCCTGTTCTTCGGGGCATGGTGTGGTTTCAGAACGCCGTGGATATCCAACTGACCGGGACCTACGCGTCCGCATGGATTGTTCACTCCGCTTTTGCCATGCCGCTCGCGATTTATATTATCCGGAACTACATGCTGACGATCCCGATTTCTCTCATTGAGGCCGCGCGCATAGATGGGGCAAGCTATTACAAGATTTTCTGGACCTTGGTTCTCCCGCTCTCTATGCCGGCAATTGCCTCGTTTGCGATTTTCCAATTCCTGTGGGTGTGGAACGACTACCTCATTGCCTTCATTTTTGTCGGACAATCTAACCCAGTCTTGACCTATGAATTGCTCAAGCTGCTCGGCCAGTTTGGTCAGGGCTGGCAAGACGTGGCTGCTGGCGCATTCTTATCGCTGATTGTCCCCCTTCTAGTGTTTATTGGCCTCCAAAGGTACTTCGTGCGTGGATTAACAGCCGGGTCCGTAAAATAGGGTTACCAGTGGGAGCGCACGGGTTTCCCTCAAGAAAAAGACCCGGGAGGCTCATAACGGAGTGTTGCATTCGGCAGGCCAAATGTAGTTCGACTCGCATGCCCTAGAGCAGGAGAGAATGCAAATCGATGGCGACAGCGCAACCTTACGAGCCCCTCAAGACCCTGTCCGAGGGCGTCGAAATCCGTCACTATCCCCGCCACACACTAATCTCCGTCGAGGTCGAGACCGATTTTGAATCGGCCGGAAATCAAGCCTTTCGGCCACTTGTGAGCTATATCTCGGGTGCCAATTCGAGGGGGGATCGCCTCGCGATGACCTCCCCGGTGGTCCAAGCACCTCATGAGAGCTCTCACACCGTGAGTTTCGTCTTGCCTGAGGGCGTCTCTGCAGAAGAGGCGCCACTGCCGGTGGAAGGAAGCATTACCGTTCACGAGGTTGCCCCTCGTGAGGTGGCGGCACTGCGCTTTAGCGGGTCCTGGAAACAGCAGCGGGCCCACGACAAGGCTGCGCTCTTGCTTCGGGTGTTGGAGGAGCGCAACATTCACACTGTCGGCGAGGTGTTTTACGGTCGATTTGATCCACCCTCGGTCCCGGGTTTCCTCCGCCACAACGAAGCTTTGATCGAGGTGGCAAACCTTCATTCGGCGCTGGAGCGTGGCGGGGATTAATCGCGCGAGCGCTTGCTAGTCTTTCCCCACAACTTCACACTGGGCCTTACGCCATGCGGGAGAGACATCA
>JAHEGA010000003.1 GCA_024639925.1 Microbacteriaceae bacterium | reverse complement strand
CGTCTCTACCCCTACGAAGGTAACTACTCGACGTACCTCGAGAAAAAGGGCGAGCGCCTCCAGGTGCAAGGCAAAAAAGACCAGAAGCTTGCCAAGCGTCTCGCCGATGAACTGGAGTGGGTCCGCTCGAACGCCAAAGGCCGCCAAGCCAAGTCGAAAGCCCGCCTGGCGCGCTACGAAGAAATGGCCGAAGAGGCAGAGCGCACCAAGAAGCTCGACTTCGAAGAGATTCAGATTCCGCCTGGTCCCCGTTTGGGCCAGCAGGTGTTGGAAGCCAAAGCCATCAAGAAGGGCTTTGATGATCGAGTGCTGATTGACAATCTCAGCTTCTCGTTGCCCCGCAACGGAATTGTGGGAATTATCGGACCCAACGGTGTCGGAAAGTCGACACTCTTTAAGACCATCGTTGGTCTCGAGTCACTTGATGGTGGGGAGCTCGTCATCGGTGAGTCGGTCAAGCTTTCGTATGTTGACCAGGACCGTGGGGGTATCGATCCGAACAAGACTCTCTGGGAAGTCGTCTCGGACGGGCTTGATGTCATCCAGATCGGCAAGGTGGAAATTCCCTCGCGCGCGTATGTATCCTCTTTCGGGTTCAAAGGTCCGGACCAGCAGAAAAAGGCAGGCGTCCTCTCGGGTGGAGAGCGCAACCGGCTGAATTTGGCCCTCACCCTGAAGCAGGGGGGAAACCTGTTACTTCTCGATGAGCCCACTAACGACCTGGACGTCGAAACCCTCTCCAGTCTGGAAAACGCGCTGTTGGAGTTTCCGGGTTGTGCCGTCGTGATCACACACGACCGGTGGTTCCTGGATCGGATTGCCACCCACATCCTCGCCTACGAGGGGACTGAGGCTGATCCCGCGCACTGGCACTGGTTCGAGGGCAACTTTGAGTCCTACGAGCAGAACAAAGTGGAGCGTCTTGGCGAGGACGCGGCTGCGCCGCACCGTTCGACGTATCGCAAACTTACGCGGGACTAGGAACGCGAACCATTCCCTCTTGAGCAACAGAGGCCACAAGACGGCCTTCGCGGTCAAAGATGCGACCGAAAGTGAGGCCACGGCCACCCTGGGCGGAGGGCGATTCCTGCGAGTAGAGGAACCACTCGTCCGCGCGGAGCGGGCGATGCCACCACATGGCGTGATCTAAGCTCGCAATCTTCAAACCGGGCGTTGACCAATTCACTCCGTGAGCTCGCATCACTGGTTCAAGAATGCTGAAGTCGCTCGCATAGGCAAGGGCTGCTCGGTGCAGATTTGCGTCATCGGGCAGTTTCGCCAAACACTTCATCCACACAGCCTGTGTGGCGGTGGGTTCCCCCTCTGAGGTGGCATACAGCGATGATGGGCTGTGACGCAGGTCAAACGCGCGTGTTTTTGCCCACACGTCAGCAATGGGGTGGCCAATCGAGCGTAAGACCTCTTGAGCACTCGGCAGGGTTTCGGGGTCCGGCACACCCGCTGGCATCTCGGCGTGATGGTCCAGCCCGGGGTCTTCGTCCTGGAAGGAGGCAATCATAGAGAAAATCGGTTGGCCCTTTTGGTAAGCCTGGGCCCGTCTGGTCGAAAAAGATCGGCCATCGTGAATGCGGTCCACCGCGAAGGTGATGTCTTCGGCAATGTCGCCAGGACGGAGGAAGTATCCGTGAAGCGAATGAATCGCGCGATCGTCACTGACGGTGTGCATCGCTGCCAGAGCGGACTGCGCCATGACCTGACCACCAAAAACCCTGCCGTGGGGTTGCCATTGGCTGGGGGCGGTGAAGATATCTTCGCGAGTCCGCGCCGAGGATGTGGTCAGCGTGAGGGCCGTCATCATGCTCTCGACCGGGTCGCTCGGTAACTGCTCTTCTGTAGCGTTCATCGGTTGTAGTTTAGAGAACATCATGTCTGCATCATTGGTTTTTTCCGCGCCTGGGGCGCTGGCAGACTTGCAAACCTTTCTCCAGAGGGCCGCGAGGGTCAATAATTCCTCGGCGAGGGTGGTCGCTGCAGACGGTCACGTGCTGGTCTATGTCGGACTCCTGGTTCCTCGAGGCCTCCTCGACCGGACACCGACGGTGTTGGGGCTTCGGGTCAGTTCACTCAGTGAACCCGTCGACGTGGATGAGATTGTTCCTATGGAGGCGCTCATTCACCGTCTTGGAGTTGCCGTGAGCGAGGGCGCCAGCACTGTTTCTTTGCCGCCTGCCGTGCCCTCCTTGGCCTGGGCTGCCATTACGCCTCCGCGGGATAATTGGCGTCGGCGTCGCGGAGTATCCTCGAGCGACTTGGCTGGCGCCGCGAAGAAGGGCATCCAACGGGTCGCCGAGGCAATTCCTGATAACTCGGGTGATGCTTTGGTCCAAAAAGTTCGGGCAGAAGTCTGGGGAGAGATCATTCCCTTTTCAAAACGAATTCCTGCCGGTGCGGCTTTTGCCGCGGACGCGTTGGGGTTCCTCGATGACCGCAGTGTTCAGGTACACACCAACGACCCGTGGCTGAGGCTCAGTGCCACCAACGGGTACGTTCTCGTGAAATTCCCGACGGGGCATGATTTTGGGCCCGATACCGAGGACTAGTCCTCGAACGTGTTCACCATCATCAACGCCGCTCGTTCGCAGTAGTCCCAGAATTCGCCGTCATCCATGGGGGAGAGCTCCAGTGAATTGAGGGCGTTGCGCATATGGAGTAGCCACCGATCCTTGGCGCCCGGATTGATGTGAAAAGCCGCATGTCGCATCCTCAACCGCGGGTGACCCCTCTCCTCGCTGTACGAGGTGGGCCCGCCGAAATACTGCTGTAGAAAAGCGGACAGCCGCCAAATAGCGCCGTCTAGATCGTCTTCGGGATACATCGGTAGCAACACATCATCAGTGCGAACACCCTCGTAAAACTTCGTCACCAGCGCTGTGAACGTCTTCTCGCCACCCACTCGTTCAAACAGAGTGGACCCAGGGTTAGTCATCGGTATCTGGGCTTAATTTGGCAAACCGCACGCTGTCTCTGTTATCGACCACCATCCGATTTAGCGGGGGAATGTCCACGTGCTGACGGTCGAGACTGTCTTTGAGCGCGCGGTACAGGGCTCTTTGCGCTGCCCACTGTTCGCCCGGGCGCACTTTGACGACCAGCCGGAGAGTTATCGCCTCGGCGGAAACAGACTGGACTCCCCACACTTCGGGGTCTTCGATCACTTTGCGTCGCCACTCGGGAGATTGCGCGAAGGCCTGTGCGCCGGCCAGGAGAAGGTCTTGAACCTGATCGATATTGGAGGTGTAGGGGACGGGAAGATCCAAAACAACGCGAGACCAGTCTTGGGTGTGGTTTCCCACTCGCAAGATCTCTCCGTTTCGCACGAACCACAGCGTTCCAGAAACATCCCGGATCTCGGTGACACGAATTCCTACCCGTTCGACGACTCCTTCGGCCATGCCCAGATCGACAACGTCACCAACGCCCAGCTGGTCTTCGAAAATCATGAACAAACCATTCAGGGTGTCTTTCACTAACGATTGGGCACCGAAACCCAACGCTGCACCGATGATTCCAGCGCTCGCAACCAGGGCGGTGACGGAGAAGCCCAGTTCTGCGAGGACAAGAATGAGCACCGCCGAGGCGACGACCCACGTTGCCGCGTTGTTAAGCACGGCCCCGAGTGTTCGGGCTCGCTGGACTGAGCGCATCGCCGACACGGGGCTGGAACTCAGCTCCATGGTGTCATCGACCTTGTGAGTTTTCTTTACCCCGCGAACAACTCGCGCCACAACACGCTTGATGAGCATGCGCAGGACCAGGTTGAGCAAAAAACCGGCAACCACAAGCCCGACAATTCGGAACAGCACCGCGTAGGTGTCAAGAAACCCCGCTAGCGTGTCCCATTCAGTAGCCATGGCCCCATGCTACTTCCGCGACGAGCTCCTAGACATCGAGTGCTTGGACCCGGAGGGCGCGCTCTACGCCCGCCAGGTTCTCTTCGACAATTCGACGCAATGCGGGAATCTCCGGCGCTTGCTTCAGCCATTTGCGTGACGCCTCCACCAGAGTGTCACTCACGAAGGAGCTAGGGTACAAACCCTCCGCGAGGTACTCGGCAATTTTGTAAGTGCGTGAGTTCCACAGGGATTCGATCTGCTCAAAATATGCCCCAACAAAGGGCTCGAGATTCTCCGGTGTGTGACTCACCGCAAAATTCATGCTGAGTGCAGACACGATGGCGTTTGGTGGCGAGTCAGGACCCACCAACTCATCGAACACCCGTTGTTTATCCGCTACCGAAGGCAGCAGCGCTCGTGCGCGGGCGGCCGCTTGGGCACCGTTGGCGGTGTTGTCGAGGGCTAGTTCGGCGGCAATCTCATCCCGATCTGTAGCGCCGGCGAGGCTGAGGCCTGCGAGGATCTCCCACCGGAGGTCCTGATCAATGGTGAGGCCTTCTAGGGTTATTGCTCCCTCCAGGAGGCCACGCAGAGTGCTGTAATGCTCGGGCGCACCCGCAAACGAGCTAAACGCTTTGACGAGCTGGAACTGAACGTCGCTTCCCGGTGCTGCGTGTGAGGCGAGCGTCCACACTGCGTCAGCCACCTCGGTGAGGGTTTCTGAACGGTTCGTGGGGGAGAGGTAGTTGCGCACCGTCAGACCGAGCTGTCCGAGAACCGTTCGCACGGTGGTGCTCTCAGATTCCTGGGCGATGTTGGAGAGTGCGAGATCTACAAAAATTCGGGGGGAGATTTCCGCATCGCGCGTTGAATCCCAGACACTGCCCCAGACCAGTGACCGCGCTAGCGGGTCGTGAATGTGGCTGAGGTTTTCCGTCGCAAACGCCAGTGACTGGGGATCGAGCCGGATTTTGGCATAGGCCAGGTCTTCATCATTGGGGAGGATCAGGCCACCCCGGTGAAGGCCCACCAGGTCGGGGATATCCGTGCTGGCACCATCAATGTCGCATTCGAGGTCCTGGGTTCTTACCAGAGCCCCCGAGTGGTCTAGGTCGTAAATCCCGACCCCGATACGGTGAGGCCGCAAGGTAGGCCAATCCTCCGGCGCCGTTTGAATCATGGCGGCGCGCGTAATAACGCCGTTCTCATCGGTGTCAAAGTCCAGACGAAGCGTGTTGACGCCCGCAGTTTCAAGCCACACGGAACTCCAGCGGGTCAGGTTGCGCCCACTGGTCTCCTCCAGCTCGGCAAGAAAATCTTTCAGCACCGTGTTTCCCCACTGGTGCTTCGTGAAGTAGTTCTTTACCCCTTCGAAAAAGGCCGGTTCGCCGACCCAGGCGACTAATTGCTTCAGCACTGAGGCACCTTTTGCGTAGGTGATGCCATCAAAATTAACCTGGACATCTTCGATGTCGTTGATCGCCGCAACAATCGGGTGGGTCGAGGGCAGCTGGTCCTGGCGGTATGCCCACGACTTCTCCATCGCTTGGAATGTCGTCCACGCGCCCTTCCACTCGGTGGCTTCCGCCGTCGCCAGCGTAGAAGCCCACTCCGCAAACGATTCGTTCAACCACAAATCGTTCCACCAGCGCATGGTGACCAGGTCTCCAAACCACATGTGGGCCAGCTCGTGCAGGATCGTCACCACCCGGCGTTCCCGAAGCGCGTCGGTGACCTGGGAGCGGAAGATATAGGCCTCGGCGAAGGTCACTGCACCTGCATTTTCCATCGCCCCGGCGTTGAACTCGGGAGTGAAAATTTGGTCGTATTTATCGAAGGGGTAGGGGTGGCCGAACTTTTCTTCGAAAAACGCGAAGCCCTTTTTGGTGATGTCAAAGATGTAATCGGCATCAAGGTGCGGGAAGAGTGAGGCTCTCGCAAAAACACCCAAGGGAATGGTCTTGCCGTTGGAGGACACTAGCTCGTCAGAGAGCGACTGATAGGGGCCGGCAATAAGCGCGGTGATGTACGACGAAATTCGCGGGGTGGGGGTGAACGTCCAGGTGGCCCCTTCAGTACTGTGCGCCTGCACTCCAGGCTGATTGGAGATGACCTGCCACGCCTCGGGGGCGTGAACAACAAATCGGAATGTCGCTTTGAGGTCTGGTTGTTCAAACACGGCGAAGACACGACGCGAGTCAGGTACCTCAAACTGCGAGTAGAGGTAGACCTCGTTATCCACCGGGTCCACAAACCGGTGCAGGCCCTCTCCCGTGTTCATGTAGGCAAAATCTGCGCGCACGGTCAGGGTGTTCTCCGACTTCAAAGAAGTCAAGATGATGCGGGAGTCGGCATAGACCTTCTCTGGGTCAAGCTGCTCGCCGTTCAGGGTGACCGAGTGAACGGTGGTGGCGATGGCATCGACAAACGTTTCTTTCGTGCCCTCAGCGACAAACTTTATGGTGCTGGTGCTGGTAAACGTTGGTGATGAAGACGCAGCCCGAACATCGATCTCGATGTCGTAGGACTTCACCGTGATGTGGCTCGAGCGGGTGAGAGCCTCGACACGGGTCAGGTTTTCTCCGGGCACAGCAGAACTCCTTGTTTCGAGGGTCACTCAGGCGCACGTTGTCGCGTCAAAAGTCTAAGCGACCGATAGGGGCGCCCTATTTGGAGTCGGACTCCACGTCGAGGGTAATCGGAACTTCTTCTGGCTCGGGTGTGTCGGCCGAGCTGCCGGTCTGAGAAATCGGTTTGGATTCACCCACGAGCTTCGGCGGCTGAATGTTGGTGATTTCGAGGTCAACTTCGGTCACGGCTTGGCGCATGCGTTGCAGATACTCGTTGAGGTAGCCCTGCTGGCGACGGATGTCGCTGAGCTGGCTTTCGGTATCCGAGAGCATGTTGTTGACAAGGTCTTCCGTGTCGCGGGAGATCGATCGTGAGCGCTGGACCGTTTCGGAGATTAGACGTTCCGCGTAGGTCCGAGCCTCGGTGGTCAAATCTTCAGCACGGCGTTGGGCAGACTCGAGCACGGTATCGGCCTCTTGCCCGAGGTCTTGCGCGCGTTGTGCGGCATTTTGAACGTGGTCGTCGGCCTGCTGATAAGCCTTCTGCGCGTAATTGTCGGCCTCTTCGTGGATAGCCGCACGAGCGCGTTCTGCCTCGTCGATCTGTTGGCGAATGCTGGAATCCGTGGCAACCGCACGCTCCTGGGCGGCGTGCAACAGCTCGGATGCTTCCCGTTTTATCTGCTCAACCTGGCGGGACGCTTCGGCCTTGATCTCGGAAACCTGTTTCTCGGCCTGACTGATCATCGTTGCCGAAGCACGCTCCGCGCGGGTGCGGGTGTTCGTGGCCTTGGCGATCTCGTCGGCCGCTTGCTGGCGCAGCTGGGCGGCTTCGCGCTCGGAGTCCAAGCGCAGATCCTCGGCCGCGCGCTGTGCGTCGGAGAGGGTCTTTCGCGAGTCTTTTGCTGCCGACTCCCGGACGCGGGTCGCTTCGCTTCGAGCGTTCCCCAGCACCTCGGCTGCCTCCGCAGAGGCTTCCTGGGTAATGCGCTTCGATTGCTCTTCGGCCAGGCGGAGGGTTTCCTCAAAGGCCGAGCCGAGCTCCGCAAAACTGGGCTTCGCACGACCCGCACGCTCATTGGCGTCGGCAACATCCCGGTTGAGGCGCTGAATGGTCCGAGCGTTTTCGGCTCTCTCGTTTTCGAGCCGCTCCAAACGATCGCTCAGTTCCGCGACGTAGCGGGACACATCGTCGGTGTCATAACCGCGAACAGCGCGACGGAAATCGGGGATCGACATTCAGGGCTCCTTGCCACGGAAGTTCCCTCAAGAATAGGGCAAAAGCTGGGAAAAGAAACCCCCGGGAAGGAATCGTTACATCCTTCGTCCGGGGAGGAATTCGTAGAATGTGGGAATGCGCATTCACATCGCCACCGATCACGCCGGGTTGGACTTCAGCAAAGATGTCGCAGAGCACCTATCGCTCTCCGGTCACGATGTCATTGACCACGGTCCACAAAGCTTCGATCCTGACGATGATTACCCGAGCTTTTGCATCAGTGCTGCGCAGGCTGTTGCTGCCGATCAACGAGCCGGCGAGGAGGCTCTCGGCGTCGTATTTGGGGGTTCGGGCAACGGGGAGCAGATGGCGGCGAACAAGGTCGCGGGCATTCGTGCAGCGCTCGTCTGGAGCGTGGACACGGCCGTGTTGGCCAGAGAGCACAACGACGCCAACGTGTGCGCGCTGGGTGCCAGGCAGCACAGCATTGACGAGGCACTGTTGCTCATTGACACCTTTATTCGCGCGTCTTTCAGCGGAGAACCTCGGCATGAGCGCCGGATCGCCCAGCTGGCCGAATACGAGACCACCGGAGCAATCTCCGGGTTCTCCCTGAACACGTAACCCCCATGCCCGAGGGTCACAGCGTTCACCGCGTGGCGCGGCTGTTCGATGAACTTTTTTCGGGCTCCATCGTGCAGGCGTCTTCGCCACAGGGACGCTTCACAGACGGCGCCGCGCTTCTCTCGGGAACCGCCGTTGAGCGCGCCGAAGCCAAAGGCAAACAGCTGTTTATGCCATTTTCCACGGGCCATGTCTTGCGGGTTCACCTGGGAATTTATGGCGCGTGGGATGTGTCGACACTTCAGGGTGACTCGGCTCGGGCAGGCTCTCCCTCCGCAGAATCATTGGGAGCTCCGAGGAGCACGCGTCGACGAGTGGGGAAGAGTGACGCTGTCGTGGACCCGGATGAGCCTTTTCCACCGGCTCCCCGGGGCCAGGTGCGCCTGCGGTTAGAAACCCAGGATGTTGTGGCGGATTTGAGGGGTCCTACCGCCTGCGAGGTGCTCACTCCGGAAGAAGCTGATGCTGTCAAGAATCGCTTGGGGCCTGACCCTCTGATTGACCGGGGGGTGCGAGGTCAGCGTGATTTTGTCTCCCGAGTGCGGGGAACTTCCCGCGCCATTGGGGCTGTCTTGATGGATCAAAGCATCGTCAGTGGCATCGGAAATGTCTACCGCGCAGAGATCCTCTTTCGCCACGGACTGGATCCCCACCGCCCGGCGTCGGCTCTGGATGAGGGTACCGCCATTGCGCTCTGGAAAGACTGGACCGCGCTGTTGAAAACAGGAGTCAAAACGGGCGTCATGATGACCCGTGACGACCTCACTCCTGCCGAGTATCGGCGTGCTTTGCGGCGCTCGGGGGATCGGTACTTTGTGTACAAGAGAGAGGGCCGACCGTGCCGTGCCTGCCACACCCCCGTGGTCTTAGAAATGATGGCCACTCGTAAGCTGTATTTCTGCCCGTCCTGCCAAACGTCCTGAAAAGGCTCACATGATTCTCTCCCACGTCATTCGTGATTCGCACCGTGACGAAGGAAGTGTCGACATCGTGGTTCACGATGGTGTCATCACGGGGATTTTTCCGGCCGAGCAAGCACCCCGCGGCGATCACGAGGTCATCGACCTCGATGATCGAGTGGTGATTCCTGGCCTGTGGGACGAACACGTGCACTTTGCGTTTTGGGCGCAACACCGGCGTCGGGTGTCGCTGGCCAGTGCCCGCTCTGCCGCCGAAGCGATTGCTCTGATGGCCGACGCGGTCGCTGCCAACAAGGAAGCGGAGAATCCTGATCAGGTTGTGATCGGAACCGAATACCGAGACGGCCTCTGGCCCGATGAGAAACTTCTGGCAGATTTGGACGCCGCCACGGGGTCAACACCGGTGGCTTTATCGTCGGTGGACGTTCATTCAGGCTGGCTCAACAGCGCTGCTCTTGCCCAGTTTGCTGTGAAGGACGCCGATGAGCAGGGCATTATTCGGGAAGGCCCGTGGTTCGCGCTGACCCAGCGGTTGGGGGTGGCCTCGCCCGAAACGGTGGACGAGTGGGTGTTGGACGCAGCGCATCACGCCGCATCTCTCGGAGTGGTGGGCATTGTCGATTTGGAGATGGGCTACACCGTGCCCGATTGGGTGAGGCGGGTTGCCTCCCATGAGGGCGCCTACCCGCTGGAAGTCGAAGCGGGCGTCTATCCCGGAGATCTTGATCGAGCGATTGCCGAGGGCATGACCAGCGGTGCTCTTGTCGCCGAGCGCGTTCAGGTGGGACCGTTCAAAATCATCACCGATGGGTCACTGAACACCCGCACCGCCCACTGCGTCCAGCCGTACCTCGCTGTGGAGGGCGAGGAATACGGTGCCATGAACTTCCCGCCAGAAGAGATCGAAGCACTGCTGTGCAAGGCGCAGGAGGCAGGTTTCTGGTTGGCGGTCCACGCGATCGGAGATGAAGCAAACCGCATCGTGTTGGACCTTTTTGAGAAGCACCAGCTGCATGGGCGCATCGAGCACGCTCAACTTGTCCGAGAGGACGATTTCGCGAGGTTCGGCGCCTTAGGCGTGGTTGCCAGTGTCCAGCCGGAACACGCCATTGATGACCGGGATGTGACGGACGTCTACTGGGCAGACCGCTCTGAGCGAGCGTTTGCTCTTCGGAAGCTCGTGGACGAAGGTGCGACGCTGGCATTGGGTTCGGATGCGCCGGTTTCTCCGCTCAACCCCTGGATCGAGATTGCGGCGGCGGTGACGCGAACACGGGATGGACGCGAACCGTGGCATCCCGGTGGCGGGCTCACCTTTGATGAGGCACTCCGATTTTCGACCCGGACGACGCTCGAGGTAGGACAACCCGCACACATTGTCGCCCTTGAGGCTGATCCGCGATGGCTGCTTCACGCCCTTGCGGGTGATGCGCCACGCTCCAGCGATGCGCTTCGCGAAATGACTGTCGCGCTGACGGTGAGTGGTGGAACAATCACGCACAATGCACTTACTCGGAGGGGATGACGGGAATCGAACCCGCACCATCAGTTTGGAAGACTGAGGCTCTACCATTGAGCTACATCCCCGGAGGGAACTCCTGCCTGCACGATGTTACTGCATCCCATCGCTCGGTCTTTCGTAAAGAGCGAACCGGCTAGACTCGTCAGGGTTTGTTTCGCGTGCTTCGGCAAGCCAAGAACGGCAGCGAATCCAGCCACAACCATCGGGGCGTAGCTCAGCTTGGTAGAGCGCCCGCTTTGGGAGCGGGAGGTCGCAGGTTCGAATCCTGTCGCCCCGACGGACACCACCACAACACGTATTGGGAGAAAAGCATTGCCTACCACCACTAAAGAGTCTTTGAGCCCGACCCGGGTGCGCCTCACCATCACGGTGAGCCCCGAGGAGCTGAAGCCCAGTATCGATCACGCGTATCAGCACATTGCCGAGGAAATGAACATCCCTGGCTTCCGCAAGGGCAAAGTACCCCCACCCATCATTGACCAGCGTGTGGGCCGCGGCGAAGTGATCAACCACGCCGTTAGTGAAGGTTTGGACCGCTACTTCCAGGCAGCAGTGCAGGAAGAAAAGCTCCGCACACTCGGTCAGCCGCAGGCGGATGTCAAGACGTGGCCCTCGGACAAAGACTTCTCCGGTGACCTGGTCGTGGACGTCGAGGTCGATGTGCGCCCCGACTTCACCATCCCGGCTTTTGCGAAGTACACCCTGGAGGTGGCCGCAACCGAGGTTGGCAAAGCAGAGGTCGAGGCGGAACTCGATGAGTTGCGCGCCCGCTTTGGCAACCTGGTGACGGTGGACCGTCCGATCAAGAGTGGAGACTTCGTCCAGATCGACCTGGAAGCCACGATTGGCGACAACACCATCGATAGCGCCAGCTCCATTAGCTACGAGGTCGGATCCGGCCAGCTCATCGATGGAATCGATGAGGCTCTCGACACCCTGACGGCAGGGGAGGAGACAACCTTCGAATCGAAGCTGCTGGGTGGAGATCACGAAGGCGAAATGGCCCAGATTGCCCTAACGGTGTTGAGCGTGAAAGAGCGCGAACTTCCGGAGGCGGATGATGATTTCGCTCAAATTGCCAGTCAGTTCGACACCATCAAAGAACTCAAAGACGACCTGAAAACTCAGGTCGAGCGCAAGGGCTTGTTCGCACAAGCCCAAGAGGCGCGTGACGCTCTGGTGGAGAAGATGCTCGCTGACGTCGACATGCCCCTGCCTCAAGGCGTCGTCGACGCTGAAGTGAACCGCCACCTCGAGGGTGAAAACCGCATGGATGATGACGTTCACCGCAAGGAAGTGGTGGAGTCCACCGAGAAGTCACTGCGCACCCAGCTGTTGCTCGACGCGTTAGTCGAAAAACTGGAGGTTGAGGTGGGACAAAACGAACTCACCCAGTACCTGATGCAGTCGGCGAGCCAGTACGGCATGGAGCCTTCGGAGTTCATCCAAACCCTTCAAGAAAATAACCAGATTCCCTCGATGGTCGGCGAAGTAGCCCGGTCCAAGTCCTTGTCGGTCGCGCTTGCCGACGTGACGGTGAAGGATTCGAAGGGCAAAAAGGTCGACTTGAGTTCCGTCTTGAGCACGGGGGATGACTCTGCTGAGGACGCCATCGCGCAGGCTGTGGCGGACAGCGCCAAGGCCGACGAACACGCCTAGGGGCGCGCACTCTGCCGAGGGCGAACAGGGGCGGGCCACGTGCCACGCCCCGATACTCTCGAACCATCGACCTCGTGAGCTACCAAGGAGACCACCATCGTGACGATGACTGAAAGCATGATGCAACCGAACGTTTTTGATCGGTTGCTGAAAGATCGCATCATTTGGCTGGGTTCAGAAGTTCGCGACGACAATGCGAACGAAATTGCCGCCAAGCTGCTGTTGTTGGCTGCCGAGGACCCGGAAAAAGACATCTACCTGTACATCAACTCTCCCGGTGGTTCTATCACCGCCGGTATGGCGATCTACGACACCATGCAGTTTGTGCCCAATGACATCGTGACCGTCGGTATTGGTATGGCGGCCTCGATGGGCCAGCTCTTGCTGACCGCGGGGACGAAAGGTAAGCGCTACATCACCCCCAACGCTCGTGTGCTTCTTCACCAGCCCCACGGCGGGTTCGGTGGTACTGCCAGCGATATCCAGACGCAGGCCCACCTCATCAACGATATGAAGAAGCGCCTCGCCCAGATCACGGCCGACGCAACCGGCAAATCGCTCGAGCAGATCACCGAAGATGGCGATCGGGATCGCTGGTTTAGCGCTGAAGAGGCCCTCGAATACGGCTTTGTGGACCACATCCGCTCTTCTGCTAGCGACGTTGTCGGTGGCGGCGGAACCGAGCAGGGAAAGAAGAAGTAGGCATCATGACAACGACCAACTTTGGCCCCAGTGCCCAATCGTCCTTCCCCATGCCCGAGGCACGGTACATCCTGCCGACCTTCGAAGAGCGCACCAGCTACGGTTTCAAGCGTCAAGACCCCTACGCCAAGCTTTTTGAAGACCGCATTGTCTTCCTGGGCGTCCAGGTGGATGACGCCTCGGCCGATGATGTCATGGCGCAACTCCTCGTTCTCGAGAGCCAGGACCCCGACCGCGACATCGTGATGTACATCAACTCACCGGGTGGTTCTTTCACTGCGATGACGGCGATCTATGACACCATGCAGTACGTGCGCCCCCAAATCCAAACTGTGGTGCTGGGGCAGGCTGCCTCAGCTGCGGCCGTCATTTTGGCCGGCGGTGAGCCCGGGAAGCGCCTCGCGCTCCCCAACTCACGAGTCCTCATTCACCAGCCGATGATGGGCGAGGCGGGCCGCGGTCAAGCCTCAGACATCGAGATTCAGGCGAACGAAATTGCTCGGCTGCGCGACTGGCTGGAACACACGCTCTCCAGCCATTCGAAGAAGAGCGTCGAGGAAGTTCACCGCGACATCGATCGCGACAAGATTCTGACCGCTGATGAAGCGTTGGAATATGGCCTGATCGACCAGGTGCTGAACACTCGCAAGTCGCAGGGTGCCGCCAGCCCGGTGAAAGGCCCGGAGGCAGTTACTGCCGGTTAGCCCTGTGTGATGACTGTCGAATCATCGCCAAGAGCGCCAGCGCAGCAATCGTTGTCGCAATCCCTGCTCCGATCACCCACCCGTTATGGCTGGCTTCGGCTGCGGAAACGGGGTCAGATCCTTGCGGTTCAGCCGGCGTGTTCGTTGTTTCCGCCACGTCGGTCGTGCTGAGTGGTTCCACACCACACTCCGGTGGGTTTTGATAACCGGGAGCTATCGAATATTCCCCTTCCGGCGCGAAGGTGAACTCGTAGCTTTCGGACAAACTGTGACCATCGGCGGACACAAATTGGTACGCCACTTCGTACACACCAGCCTGGCCTAGTTCCACGGACGCCGTCATTCTGCCCTCACGCAGATCCAGGCATCCATCGCCAAAGTGCAGACCATTGATATCTCGCACGACAATCGCAAAACCGCGACCTTCGCCGCCGAGGTCCAGGAAAGTCCCGTCGGTCGCAATTGATATGTTCACTGGGCTCTGGGTCACGATGGAGTCAGGAGCGGGGATGCGCTCTTCGACGACATTGTGGGCGAAAGCGGGAATGCCGGGGCTGAGAAAAAGGCCCGCCATGGCGGTGAGGGCAAACGCCACCGCGGTGGTGCGCGGCCAGACTCGGGAATCTCTCATCACGCTTCAGTGTATTCCCGCCACACCCAGCGCCACCTGGGGAAAATCCCTGCCCGCGTGGTGGTCGCGGGTAGGCTCCAAGAGGCGATTGCCGCGTAAGGAAGGCCTCTGATGTCACGCACGGGTGAAACAGGCGAGCTCCTCAAATGCTCGTTCTGTGGAAAGAGCCAGAAGCAGGTTCAGCAACTCATTGCCGGACCGGGCGTGTACATCTGCGATGAGTGCGTTGAGCTGTGCAACGAGATTATTGATGAACGTCAGTCCGAGGGCACGGCCCAAGCTGTCGGCGATTTTGATCTGCCCAAGCCCAAGGAAATCTACGACTTCCTCGAGGAATATGTCATTGGCCAGGAGGCTGCGAAAAAGTCGCTCTCGGTAGCGGTGTACAACCACTACAAGCGAGTCCGGGCTACGACCGCACCTCACGCGGTCGAGGCCGAGGAGGGTGTCGATATCCAAAAAAGCAACATCTTGCTGATTGGACCGACTGGTTGCGGAAAAACCTATCTGGCACAAACCCTGGCCAAGCGTCTCAACGTTCCCTTTGCCGTTGCCGATGCGACTGCACTCACCGAGGCGGGCTATGTCGGGGAAGATGTCGAGAACATCCTTCTGAAGCTCCTCCAAGCAGCCGACTATGACGTGAAACGCGCAGAAACTGGAATTATCTACGTTGACGAAGTCGACAAGATTGCCCGAAAAGCGGAGAACCCGTCCATCACCAGAGATGTCTCCGGTGAGGGAGTGCAGCAAGCCCTCCTCAAGATTCTGGAAGGAACGGTAGCTGCGGTTCCGCCCCAGGGCGGGCGTAAGCATCCGCAACAAGAGTTCATTCAGATCGACACGACCAATGTCCTCTTCATCGTGGCCGGAGCTTTTGCTGGTCTTGAGGACATCATCTCGGCTCGTGTCGGTCGCCACGGCATCGGTTTTGGTGCGCCGCTTCATAGCAAAGATGCGTCGGAAGACCTGTTCAGTCAAGTTCTGCCTGAAGACCTCCACAAATTTGGTTTGATACCCGAATTCATCGGACGCTTACCGGTGGTCACAACAGTGACCCCGCTGGATCAGACAGCGCTCATCGACATTCTGACCACCCCGAAGAATGCGTTGATCAAGCAGTATCAGCGCATGTTTGTCCTCGATGGAGTGAACCTGGAATTTGAGCAGGACGCTTTGGAAGAAATCGCGTCACTCGCGGAAATTCGCCAGACCGGCGCGCGGGGGCTCCGTGCGATCCTGGAGGAAGTCCTGGGTTCGGTGATGTTTGATGTTCCCTCGTCGGATAACGTCGAACGAGTCATCATCACTCGCGATGCTGTGTTGAAAAACGCGCCTCCGACGATTGTTAACAAGACCACCGCCCGGCGAGAGAAATCTGCCTAACCTTTTACCGACACTCCGTTATCGAGTGTCGCCCGCGGGCGGTTCTCCAACCAGGTAAGGGTCCAGCGCAGCGTGGTCGCTTCTTCCTCGCTCAGTTCCGACTCGGCAGCGCGGAGCGCTGCGAGGAAATCATCCGGAACGCCTCGGGGAGAATCTCCCACGGAGAACCGTGATCCCAGTCTCATGATGTGCTCCCAGGTACCTGATCTTGATACACGACCCACGATGTTCTCTGAGCCAGCGAGTCATAAAGGTGTTGTGCGGTGTGATTGTCGGCGGCAGTAATCCACCGGAGTGTGCCACCGCCGTGAGTGGATGCGTAGTGCTTGAGGTGAGAAATCAACGAGGTGGCGACACCTTGTCCGCGGGCCTCCGGTGTCGTGAAAAGGTCATCGAGAAACCAGGAGGGTCCGGCGCTGAAGGTGTCGTGTTGGGCCCGCAGGTGCGCAAAACCCAGGATGCTGTCGCCTCGCCCTGCGATAAACCCTCTGACCGGATGATTGTCACTCATCAGCCAGTCCCACACGTTGTCACAAATGTCTGACGTGAAATCAGTCTTATAGAAGACGCCGTATGCCTGAAATAGGCTCTGCCATGGGTTCCGATCCTCGGGGCCAATCGGTCGAACAGTGAGGGCAACCTCAGTCGCCATCGCTGTCCAACTCCAGTTCGAGAAGTTCGATGGTCTCGCCTTCTGACCAGGTGAGCGTCTCAATCTTGCCCACGGCCTTCACATCAGCTGTGGCCTGCTGGAGCTGAGCGGGGGCTTGAAGAGTGGCGCTGCGCACAGCCGTTTTTTGCGCAACTTTCTGGTCGGTCTTCGAGCGTCGAAGGACAATGAGTGCCTCGCTTGCTAAGTCCAGCAAACCGCTGTGATCCCCTTCAGCGAGCACAAACTCCTCGCGCGTGGGCCACGCGGCACGGTGGATGCTCTCGTCGTGAGTCCACGACCAGACCTCCTCGGTAGCAAAGGGAATGACGGGAGCCAGTAATCGCAGCATGGCTTCTAGCGCCTGGCGCAGAGCGGTGATGGCGCTGACGCGCGCTGCACCATCGCCCGTGTAAGCACGCTCCTTGACAAGTTCTAGGTAGTCATCCGTGAACGTCCAGAAAAATGCCTCCGTGACATCGAGTGCTTTTGCGTGGTCAAAACTTTCGTAGGCCTTTGTGGCCTGATCAACGACCGTAGCAAGCTGCTCCAGCATGTCGCGATCGAGAGGTTCTGAGACGTCCCCCACGTCATCGCCAAACCCGTAGACAAACTTGGCGGCATTCAACACTTTGATGGCGAGGCGTCGGCCGATTTTGATTTGTTTGGGGTTTTGCGGGTCAAATGCAGCATCCGTGCCCAGTTTGGATGAGGCCGCCCAGTATCGAACGGCATCAGAACCGTGGTCATCCAACATGGCCTGCGGGGTGACGACGTTGCCTTTGGACTTCGACATCTTTTTTCTGTCGGGATCCACGATGAAGCCGGAAATACCGGCGTTTTTCCAGGGTATGGTGCCGTGCTCGAGCTCAGCCCGCAGCATCGTGGAGAACAACCAGGTGCGAATGATGTCTTGTCCCTGACTGCGCAAATCGAAGGGGAACACAAGATTGTAGAGCTCGGGGTCGCTTTCCCATCCTCCCGCGAGTTGGGGAGTCAGGCTGCTGGTGGCCCAGGTATCCATGATGTCGACCTCGCCGATAAAACCACCGGGGGCGCCGCGCTGGTCTTCGCGGAAGCCCGGTGGCGTCTGGGATGAGGGGTCAACTGGCAGGGAGGCTTCGTCCGGAACAATAACTTCGCCCTCGACCGGGTCGCCGTTGTCATCGAGGGGATACCAAACTGGAATCGGGACGCCGAAGAATCGTTGCCGGGAGATGAGCCAGTCGCCTGACAGCCCGTTGACCCAGTTTTCGTAGCGCACACGCATGAAGTCGGGATGGAAGGCCACCTCTCGACCTCGCTGAAGGAGGCGTTCCTGGAGATCGGAATCCTTTGCGCCATTGGATACGTACCACTGACGCGTGGTGATGATTTCCAGAGGCTTGTCGCCTTTTTCGAAGAACTTAACCGGGTGGGTCATCTTCTCGGGCTCACCGAGCAAGTCACCGCTGGTTTCCAACATCTCCACCATTGCTGCTTTTGCGCTAAACACGGTCTTGCCGGCGAGTTCGGCGAAGGCTTCTTGTGCGCCGCTGCTCTCCAGCCAGGACGGAGTCTCGCGAACAATGCGCCCGTCGGCACCGAGAATCGGGCGGGTATCTAGTTCGAGTTCCCGCCACCAGATGACGTCCGTGACATCACCAAAGGTACAGACCATCGCGATTCCGGTGCCCTTGTCTTTTTGCGCAAGGTGGTGGGGACGGATGGGTACCTCGACGCCAAACAGTGGTGACGTGACATTAGTTCCGAAGAGGTGTTGGTAGCGCTCATCCTCGGGATGGGCGACAAGCGCGACACACGCGGCGATCAGTTCTGGGCGTGTGGTCACGATGACGACATCGTCGCCGCCTGTGGCGGAAGCAAATGCCACCCGGTGATAGGCGGAGGGCTGTTCGCGATCCTCCAGTTCTGCCTGCGCGACGGCGGTGCGGAATGTGATGTCCCACAGCGTCGGTGCATCCGCGCGGTAGGCCTCACCTCTGGCGTAGTTGCGCAGAAACGCCTTCTGCGCGACGCGCTGAGAGTTATCGTCAATCGTGCGATACGTCAGAGACCAGTCGACGCTAAGCCCCAGCGATCGCCACAGGTCCTCAAATTGTTTCTCGTCCTCAATGGTGAGCTCTTCACACAGTTCAATGAAGTTTCGGCGACTAATGGGGACCTGGTCGCCGGGTTTCGAACCATCACGGGTGAGGCCACCCTCCAGCGGTGGAGTGAAATCTTCGGTGTAGGGAAGCGACGGGTCGCATCGCACCCCGTAGTAGTTCTGGACGCGGCGCTCCGTCGGGAGACCGTTGTCATCCCACCCCATGGGGTAAAAGATCTCCTTGCCTCGCATCCGCTGGTAACGGGCCTGGAGATCCATGTGTGTGTAGCTGAACACGTGTCCAATGTGCAAACTCCCCGAGGCTGTTGGGGGAGGAGTGTCCACCGAAAAGACATCAGATTTGCCCCGAGAAAGAGCGCTCTGGCGGTCGAAGCGGTAGGTGCCCTGTTCCTCCCAGCGCGTGCCCCAGGTGTGCTCGAGACCCTCAAGAACGGGTTTTTCTGGAATGCTCCGCGACATACTCGAGACCCTCTTCGCTATAGGCGGCACCGTGTCCAGGGTGCCTCAGTGTGTAGTGTCCATCGTACAAAAAAAGCCGGGTGGCTGCTGTCGGCCGCTAAGTGAGAGCCCCGCGAAATCCGCGAATCACCGGATCGATGGCGGCATTGAGGTAAGAGTCCAGCCCGTGACGGGTGGTCCCCGCATCCGCCCACTGCTGCGCAGCCGAGACAGCGGCAGCCAAGCAGGCGTAGGCCGTCGTTCTTGCCGTGGCCGGAGGAGTCCTGTGGAGCTCCAAAAAGTTAGCCATCACGGCTGTGAGGGCACTAAAGCGCGTCAGCGCCGAGGCCTGAAGATCACCGGTGTTCCCGAGTAAATCTGATTGAGTGAGAGCAAAAGGCACCCGGTCCGCACCCATCGAGGACGCCACCGTCAGCAGAGATGCACGAAGCGCCTCAAGCGCGTGTGCGGGCGACCCTGTGGGGGAGTGTTGGCGCAATTCGACGCTCAGGGCCTCCAGTGCTTCGTCCAATTCAACCCAGAAAACATCGCTCTTGGTGGGGAAATAGTTGAAAAACGTTGCCCGGCTGACCCCCGCGCGCTGCGCGATGTTGTCAATCGTGGTTTTCGGGTAGGACTTTTCGAGGAAAAGCTCAAAGGCGGCATCCTGCAGCATTTCCCGTGAGGATGTCGGCGGTCGCCCGCGATGCGTGGGGGCCATAACTGTGCCTTTGGTCGAATTCTTATACTCAGTCTAGTTAATGTACGCTGGCGTGGTTCAGTTCTTCTCCTCCGAAAGAGACCCCATGCCCCAGCGCACGCTATTTCGCACGATGATGTCCCTGGCAGCGGGAGCTGCTCTCGTCACGACGTTGGGGGCGTGCGCGACCGATGACACTTCGGCGCCCACGAGTGTCACCTTCGCCATTGAGGGCGCGAACTTGAGCTCCGGCCACATGGACATTCACTCCAGCCAGCTGGATGTCGCCTCCTTGGTGTTGCGGAACGCTTTCGACTCGCTCGTGGCACAAGATGAGTCGGGCGCCTTTGTCCCCTGGCTGGCAAGCTCCTGGACGATTTCCGAGGACGAGCTGACGTACACCTTCCAACTTCGGGAGGACGTCACCTTTCACGACGGAGAGCCCTTCAACGCTGAGGCTGTGAAGGCAAACTTCGATCACGTCGTCGCCCCAGAAACAGCATCCGCTCAGGCCGCAAGCCTGATCGGGTACGCCGAAGAGGGCGGCTACTACGCGGGAACCGAGGTGCTCGGTGAATACGAAGTTGCCGTCTCCTTCACTCAGCCCTACGCGCCATTCCTGCAGGGGCTGAGCCTCGCGCAGCTGGGTTTCTATTCCCCACTGGTGCTTGCGGACAGCGCAGACCAGCTCAAAGCCGGCGGCCCGGGTGTCACGGTCGGAACGGGTCCCTTCATTCTCACCGACTACACGCCCGACCAGGAACTGGTTTTTGAAGCCAACCCCGACTATGACTGGGCGCCGGCGAATGCTGACCATAGCGGTGTGGCGGCGTCGGACACCCTCGTGATTCGAATCTTGCCGGAAACGGCGTCCCGCCTCGGAGCGATCAACAGTGGCGACGCTGATGTTGCCGCTGACTTCACCCCGGACATGGCAGCGCAGGTGTCTGAGGGAATTGAGACCTATTCGATTGAGATGCCCGGGGTGCCCTACTCGCTTTACATCAACGAGGCTGACGGTGTCTTTGCCGATGACCGTGTTCGAGAAGCGTTCAGCATCGGATTCGATGCACAGCCCGCCATTGAGAGCATTTACCTTGGCCAGTTCAGCCGGGCCTGGAGCATCCTCGGGCCCACCACCCCCAATTCGTACGATGCCTCCCTGGAGAACTCGTGGCCCTATGACGCCGAGCGCGCCAACCAGCTCTTAGACAGTGCTGGCTGGACCGAACGCGACGATGAGGGGTATCGCACTAAGGACGGCGAGCGTTTGAGCGCCCGATGGATTGCGTACACACCGGTTCCCGATGATCGGGCAAGCCTGGCAAACTTCATCCAGTCAGATCTCAAAGACATCGGGTTTGAGCTTGTTCGGGAGGTGCTCGAGCCAGCGCAATACATGGAGTTTTATGGTCCCCGTGACTTCGACCTGACGGACTGGGCGTTCTCGGGTCCCGATGCCGATGTGTTGCGCAGCCACCTCCAGACTGGCGGCTATCAGACGGTGTCCACTGTCACCAAGCCTGAGGTCGACCAGTGGCTCAGTGAAGCGGTGGCCACCAGCAGTCCTTCTGCACGGCAGGCACTGTACGAGCGCATCCAACGCTGGAATGCCGCAGAGAACCTCATTGTTCCGCTGTATGTCCCCTCGGAAATTACTGTTGCCAGTGATGCCGTGAGTGGTCTGGAGTTTGACCTTTATGGTCGAGCTCTGTTTTATGGCGTAACCGTAGGCGAGTGACACTGAGGGCGGTTGCCCGCGCACTCCTCCGGGTCGTACTGGTGGTGTGGGGCGCAGCAACCGCTGGCTTTATCGCCCTGCGCCTAATACCGGGGGACCCGGTCGATGTCATGTTGGGCGTGCAGGCACGCGTCTCCGAGAGTGTCCGCGCGGATATCCGTGCCGAGTGGGGGCTCGATAACCCGCCGCTGATTCAGTACCTCTTGTACCTGGGGCGACTGGCCACGGGCGACTTGGGGACTTCGTATCAACTGAGGTCTCCGGTAGGAGAGATCATTGCCGATCAGGCACTTCCGACCCTGCAGCTGAGTGTCGCGGCGATGCTGGTGGCAATCGTGTTGGCGCTGTCGGCCGCGCTGTTTGGCCGAGGCCGCAGAGCCAATCGGGTGATTTCGCTCGTTGAGCTCGTCGTTATTTCCTCACCCACGTTCTGGGTAGGTCTCCTCCTGTTGGCGGTGTTTTCTTTCCAGTTGGGATGGTTCCCCGTCACGGCAAGCACGGGCTTTTCCGCTCTGGTGTTGCCCGCAGTAACCCTTGCCTTGCCCGTTGCCGGGATCATGAGCCAGGTGCTTCGACAAGGGCTTGATCACGCGGAGAGGCAGCCTTTCGCGCTGACCGCTCGCGCCCGCGGCAACACCCCGGCGGGATTGGTCACCAGGCACACCCTCCGGCACGCCGCCATTGACACTGTCACCTTGGGTGGCTATCTGGTCGGGTCACTGCTCGGCGGAGCGGTCCTCGTGGAAACCGTGTTTGCGAGACCGGGCCTTGGGCAAGTTGCGATCCGCGCGATTATCGGTCGCGATCTTCCGGTGGTACTGGGCGTGGTGGTTGTTGCCGCCGCGGTCTTTGCCGTGGTGAGCGTGCTCGTGGATCTCAGCTATCAGGCGCTCGATCCCCGCCTTCGCCTCGCGCAGGGAGCGCTCTCGTGAGCCTGCTCGGGGGAGTGGTGAAAAGCGTTTCGAAACGCACGATCTCACGACGAACCCCGACGGGAGTGATTGTTGCAGGTCTAATACTGCTCACGGTTGCTGTCGTGGCGCTGTGGCCAGCGCTTGCGACGTCCTCCAGTCCGCTGGAAACGGATGCTTCCGCAACGCTGCAACCACCCAGTGCGGATCACTTTTTTGGCACCGACCAGTCTGGTCGAGATGTGTTCTCGAGGGTGGTCCACGGCGCCCAGTATTCCTTGGCGATAGGACTCGGAGCCACGACGGTTGCGTTGGCTTTCGGTGTGCTGTTGGGGGTTACCGCAGCGTTGGGAACACGGATGGTCGATGGGATCCTTTCGCGCATCATCGATGTTCTGATGGCGTTTCCCGAGTTTTTGCTCGCCCTCGTGGTGATTGCTGTGGTGGGCCCAGGTGAAGCGAGCATTCCGCTAGCCGTCGCTCTGGCGGCCACACCCGCCTACGCCAGGGTGGCGCGCGCGGAAACGCTCGTGGTGGCCCAGGCCGGCTATGTCCGCGCCAGCACGTCACTCGGGGTGCCTCGAGGACTGACTATCTTCCGTCACATCATTCCCAACGCGGCGGGACCGTTGCTGGTGATGGCCACAATCGGGGTGGGAACGGCGATCGTGACCGCTGCAGGACTGAGCTTCCTCGGACTCGGGGCGCAACCGCCCACCCCCGAATGGGGGATCATCCTCTCCGAAGGTCGAAACTTTCTCGGGACTGCCTGGTGGATTGCGGTGTTCCCCGGTCTTGCCATCACCGTCACCGTGGTGTGTATCAGTGTGCTGGGGCGATACTTGCGAACAAGGCGGGAGGTCGCCCTGTGACGAGTCAGCCGCTGCTTGATGTCCGAAACCTGACCGTTGCGTTTCCGGGCGCCCCAGCGCCGGCGGTAGCCGATGTGTCTTTCCGCCTCGACGCGGGGGAATGCCTCGCACTGATTGGCGAATCGGGGTCGGGTAAGACCCTGACAGCGTTGTCGATGCTGGGGCTGGCTCCGCAGGATGCCGTCCTTGGCGCCTCGCGCATGATGGTGGACGGCCGCGACGTTCGGGATTATCGACCCGCTCAATGGCGAGAGTTGCGGGGGAGTACCCTGGCCCTCGTCAGCCAAGATGCGGCGGTGTCCCTCGATCCGTTGCGGCGCATTGAAGACGAGGTGGGAGAGGCGTTTCACCTGGCTCATCCCGCTGCGAGCGCTGATGAGGTGGCGAGCCGCGTGGACGAGGCACTGGCGCTCGCTGCCATGCCGGAACCCCTCGTGCGGAAAAAGCAGTATCCGCATGAACTTTCCGGGGGTTTGAGACAGCGAGCGCTCATCGCCTCAGCGCTTTCGGGACATCCGAGCGTGGTGATTGCAGACGAACCCACGACGGCCCTCGATTCTGTGACGCAGGAGCGTATCCTGACCCTCCTGGAGAGCCTCAAACGCGACGGCACCGCTCTTCTTCTGGTCACCCACGACGTGGGAGTGGTGAGGAAGATCGCCGATCGCATCGCCGTGATGCAGGAGGGCCGCATCATTGAATGCGCCCCGACCCCGACACTTTTTGCTGCACCTCAGCACGAGTACACACGAGGCATCCTGGAAGCGCGTCGCGCCATGACCCTGAGCTCAACACCGGCGAGTTCCAGTGCTGCCAAGGTGCTGGAATGCCGAGGTCTCCACCACAGCTACGGGGCCAAAGACCGCACTTCCGCACCGGCACTGGCCGACGTATCCTGCGTGGTGAAAGCCGGTGAGACTCTCGGGGTGGTGGGTGAGTCCGGGTCGGGAAAGAGCACCCTGGCTCGCATCATGATGGGCCTGGAGGCCCCACATGCTGGTGATGTTCTGCTAAACGGCGAGCTGTGGTCGGAGGCCTCTGAGGCCACACGCCGACCTCGTCGCGGACAAATCCAGCTGATCGAACAGAACCCGTGGGACGCCCTCGACCCTCGCTGGAGTGTTCGTCGCACACTCCATGAAGCGCTCGCGCTCGAGCGAGAGCCGGGAGGTCGACGCGGCCGCGATCAGCGCGCTGGCGAACTGATGGATCAGGTGGGCCTCGATCGCGAACTACTGTCTCGCAGACCCCATCAACTCTCTGGTGGCCAGCGACAACGCGTCGTGATCGCTCGCGCACTCGCCCGACGCCCGGACATTCTGATCTGTGACGAACCCGTATCAGCGCTAGATGCGCCCATCCAATCTCGAGTATTGGACCTGCTCGCCACACTGCAGAAACAGTTGGGAATGGCGATCGTCCTGGTGTCGCACGACCTCGGGGTTGTTGCGCGTTATTGCCATGACGTGATCGTGATGCGTCAGGGAGTGATTATTGAGTCAGGAGCGACACAGCAGGTTGTCGAGCGCCCGCAGGAGTCTTTTACTCGCGAACTTCTCCAGGCGAGCGCGGTCGACCTGGCCTAGGATGAAACAAAGCTGTGAATCGGCGATCACCGAGGAGCTGCCGGAAGAAAGAGCCGCGAGGTTCGAGTAGAACCGGTCGGGGAGGCCCGTTAGCGCCTGAGAAAAGAGGTCACCACACTGTGGTGGCAAGTGGGGTGGTACCGCGACCGGGAACCCGGGCGTCCCCGCAGACCACAACCCTTTGTCTCAGGAGCACCCCATGGCTTTCCCCCGTCACCGTCCAGGTTCCCCGCTCAACTCGAATCCGTCGTTCCCGGACATCGAGACCGAGGTGTTGGCAAGCTGGAATGCGGGCAATACGTTCGCTCGATCGGTCGAAGCGCGCGAGGGCAACGACGAGTGGGTGTTCTACGACGGCCCACCCTTTGCCAACGGGCTACCGCACTATGGCCACCTCCTGACGGGATATGCGAAAGACGTCTTTCCTCGCTTCCACACCATGCGAGGAAAGCAAGTTCACCGACGGTTTGGCTGGGACACTCACGGTCTTCCCGCGGAGTTGGAAGCCGAGCGCCAACTAGGAATCACCGACAAGAGCCAAATCGAAGAAATGGGCATCGCGGCCTTCAACCAGGCTGCCCGTGAATCGGTGCTGAAGTACACCGACGAGTGGCAGGCGTATGTCACCCGCCAAGCACGCTGGGTGGATTTTGAGAATGACTACAAAACGCTCGACATCACCTTCATGGAGAGCGTCTTGTGGGCTTTTTCGACTCTCTACAACAAGGGTTTGGCCTACGAGGGCTACCGGGTTTTGCCCTACTGCTGGCGCGACCAAACCCCGCTGAGCAACCACGAGCTACGGATGGATGACGATGTGTACAAACCTCGTCAGGATCAATCGGTGACCGTGACCTTCCCGCTCCGCGGGAAGAAGGCTGAGCAGGCTGATCTCGATGGTGTTCTTGCACTGGCCTGGACGACCACCCCGTGGACATTGCCCACCAATGCGGCCCTGGCGGTGGGGCCGGAGATTTCCTATGCCGTTATTCCGGCGGGACCGGCGAGTGCCACGCCCGAGGCGAGCTATTTGATGGCGCTGGACACGATTGCTCAGTACCGCAAAGAGCTCGGTTATGAGGAGCTCGAACAGGCCCAAGCGGCAGTGACTCGCGTGATTATGGGCTCTGAACTCGCCGGTATCGAATACCAGCGTGTTTTCGATTACTACGCCAACGAGCGTTTCGGAATGGACAACGCCTGGCGAATCTTGGTCGCTGAGTATGTCGCCACCGGAGAGGGAACGGGAATTGTTCACCAGGCTCCGGCCTATGGCGAGGACGACCAGATCACCTGTGCCGAAGCGAATATTCCGATCATCATTTCGGTGGATGACGCGGGATGCTTCCTCGATGACGTCAGCGACGTCGCCGGACTGCAGGTTTTTGACGCCAACAAGCCGCTGACGAAACTCCTTCGCCAGTCCGGTCGACTGTTTGCGGAGCGGTCATACGATCACTCCTACCCCCACTGTTGGCGCTGCCGTACCCCGCTGATTTACAAAGCCGTGTCCAGTTGGTTCGTGAAGGTGACCGAGATTCGGGACCGGATGGTGGAGCTCAACCAAGACATCACTTGGGTGCCGGACAACGTTAAGGACGGACAGTTCGGGAAATGGCTCGCCAACGCCAGGGATTGGTCGATTTCGCGCAATCGCTACTGGGGTTCACCGATTCCGGTGTGGAAGAGCGATAACCCCGAGTATCCGCGAGTAGATGTCTACGGGTCGCTCGAAGAATTAGAGCGTGACTTTGGGGCGGCACCCACGGACTTGCACCGTCCCGCCATCGATGACCTTGTGCGTCCCAACCCCGATGACCCCACGGGCCAGTCGATGATGCGTCGCATCCCGGACGTGTTGGATGTGTGGTTTGACTCGGGCTCGATGCCGTTTGCCCAGGTGCATTACCCCTTCGAGAACCAAGAGTGGTTTGACACCCACAATCCCGCGGATTTCATTGTCGAATACATTGGCCAAACTCGCGGCTGGTTCTACACGATGCACGTGCTTTCGACCGCACTGTTTGATCGACCCGCGTTTTCCAACGTGATTTCTCACGGCATTGTTCTGGGCTCGGATGGACAAAAAATGTCGAAGAGCTTGCGCAATTACCCCGATGTTTCTGAGGTGTTTGATCGCGATGGTGCAGATGCCATGCGCTGGTTCCTGATGTCAAGCTCGGTCATTCGCGGTGGAAACTTGGTGGTCACCGAAGAGGGAATCCGGGAATCTGTTCGCCAATTCCTGTTGCCGCTCTGGAGCACCTATTACTTCCTCGGCCTTTACGTCGGAGATCACGAGCCTCAGTGGCGGACCGATTCTTCCCACGTCCTGGATCGCTACATTCTGGCCAAGACTCGGGACCTGATCAGCGAAACCACCAGAGATTTCGAGGCTCTTGATGCTCCGCTTGCGGCTCAGAAGCTTCGGGACTTCGCCGATGTGTTGACCAACTGGTACGTGCGTCGAAGCCGGGACCGGTTCTGGGGCGGGGATGACCTCGATGCCATCGACACGCTCTACACGGTCCTGGAAACACTATGTCGACTCGCGGCTCCGCTCGCCCCGCTGATCACCGAGGAAGTGTGGCGCGGTGTCACCGGGGGAGACAGCGTGCACCTCACTGACTGGCCCGATCCAGCGCCGTTCCCCGCGGATGATTCGCTCGTTGCGGCGATGGATCGTGTCCGTGATGTGGCCTCAGCGGGGCTGGCGCTTCGCAAAGCTCATTCGCGCCGCGTTCGATTGCCGCTCTCGACTCTCACCGTGGTGAGCGCGGCAGCGAGCGACCTTGTTCCCTTCGTGGACATCATTTCGGAAGAGCTCAACGTCGCTGACGTGGTGTGTGTCGAACTCGATGACGGTGCGGTCGAGCGTTTTGGGATTGGCCGCAAGCTCATTCCGAATGCCCGCGCACTGGGCCCCCGCGTGGGAGGGGCCATCCAGGGGCTGATTGCTCAAGCCAAAGCTGGTGAGTGGACGATGGAAAACGGTGTCGTCACCATCGGCGAGGAACCACTCTTGGAGGGCGAGTACACGCTGGAGCTCACCTCGGCCTCCGAGGACACCGCGGTGAGCTTCCTGGAAGATGGTGGCTTTGTGTTGCTGGACACGACCGTGACGGCTGCGCAGGAAGCCGAGGGCCTCGCCCGAGATGCCATTCGGTGGATCCAACAGGAGAGAAAAGCTTCTGGTCTCAGCGTTTCTGACCGGATTCATCTGGTGGTGGAAGCCGATGATGGCGCGCGCAAGGCCTTGGCCACTCACCGGGACCTCCTCTGTTCCGAGACCTTGGCTACGGCGTTTGACATCGTTGAGCTTGAGGGCGACACCGACACGCTGTCGGTGGGGTCAGGTTCTCAGTTGCGCGTGAGAGTGTCTCGTCATGAGTGATTCCCGCTCCTTTGACCGAGCCGACGCTGATCGAGTGAGCGCGGCGTTGGTCGCGAGAATCAGTGAGAAAACCCCCGAGCGGCGCCTGCACGCGATACGGCGGGTCACAGAGCTTTTGGGTGACCCACAGCGCATGTACGGAGTTATCCACATTGCGGGAACCAACGGGAAGACGTCCACCGCACGGATCCTCGAGAGCTTGCTTCGCGCGCTGGGTCTGCGAACGGGACTGATGACGTCTCCCCATCTGACTCGCATGAACGAGCGAATCGTCATTGATGGCGAGCCGATTACCGATCGAATGCTGGCGGATAATTTCGAGGACATCGAACCGTTTCTGACCATGGTGGACGCCGAGCTGGTCGCCAACGGCGAAGCACCGCTGACGTATTTTGAAGCGCTCACCGCGTTGACCTTTGCGGCATTCGCGGACGCGCCGGTTGATGTTGCGGTGGTGGAAGCAGGGATGGGCGGCGAGTGGGATGCCACCAACGTCGCGGATGCGGACGTTGCGGTGCTGACGCCAATAGCTCTCGACCACATGGAGTTCTTAGGAGACACCATTGCGGAGATTGCTGCAACAAAATCTGGGATTATCAAACCGGCCTCCCGTGTGGTCAGTGCCCAGCAGCGGGACGAAGCATGGGGCGAAATCACCGCAGTCTGCGACAAATATGAGGCGGCGCTGCGCGTGTTTGGCCGCGACTTTTCGCTCATGTCGCTAGAACCGGGTGTCGGCGGTCAAGTCATCAGCGTGGAGGGGATTGCCGGTCACTATTCGTCCCTCGCTTTGCCGCTACTCGGCGACTACCAGGCAGAAAATGCCGCACTCGCCATTGCTGCGGTCGAATCGTTTGTCCAGAATGGCGAGCAGATGCTCCCAAGGGACGTGGTGGAAGAAGGCATCTCTCTGGCGAGTAGCCCCGGTCGACTTCAGCGAGTGTCCGCGAACCCTGCGGTGATAGTTGATGCGGCTCACAACCCCCACGGCGCTGAAGCTCTCACGGGGGCGATGATGACGTCGTTTAGTTTTGACCGGTTGGTCTGTGTGGTCGGGATCCTCCAGGAAAAAGATGTCGTGGGCATTATTGAAGCCCTTGACCCCGTGGTCGATCACTTCGTGGTGACGCAGTCGCAGTCCGATCGTGCCATTAGTGTGAACGACCTCGCGGATGCCGTCATCGCTATCGCCGGACCGGATCGGGTTGACTCGCGAGCAAACTCAGAGCAAGCGCTCGCCCGCGCGGAAGACCTCGCGGGAGCTGAGGGCGGCGTGTTGGTGACGGGCTCGATTACGTTGGTGGCAGAAGTTACCGCCTGGAAGGGGCAATGATGGCGCGGGCGAGACGGGAAAAGTCGGCGACGGAGTCGCTATTGCAGATCGCGGTGATGTTGGAAATCGCGGTCGTGTTCTTTGGCGCCCTGGCACTTAACGGACTGAAGCTCTACTCACCGACAGTCGTCTGGGTGGGTGCTGGTGTTGCGTTTCTCGTGTTGGCGGCTATCAACCGACTCCTCCGCTATCAGTGGGGAGTCTGGCTGGGTCATCTCGTTCAGGTCGGGCTCCTGCTGTCTTTCCTCTGGGACGTCGTCATCGGTCTGTCGGCGGCCGTGGTGGTGGCCTTTTGGATTTTCGGAGCCATCCGAGGCCCGCAGCTCGATCGGCCACGCGATCACCCCGAACGTTAGAATTACCCCACAACCATCCCCGAGGAGCGATCAAGCATGTCCGGACTAGAAGAAACACTTGTATTGGTGAAGCCCGATGGGGTCGCGCGAAACCTCACTGGCGAAATACTCTCCCGCATCGAAACCAAGGGCTACCAGTTGGTCGATATCCGTATGGTGGAGCCCAATCGCGACCTTCTGAGTGCTCACTACGCCGAGCACGAGGGCAAACCGTTTTTCGACCCACTCGTCAACTTCATGGAATCAGGTCCTGTTGTCGCCATGAGAATTGCTGGCCATGCTGCAATCGCTGGCGTTCGGTCGCTGTGTGGGGCAACCGACCCTACTGCCGCAGCGCCCGGCACGATCCGTGGTGATTTAGGTCGTGACTGGGGTCTGGCTGTTCAGCAAAACCTGATTCATGCCAGCGACTCCACGGAGTCGTCCAGCCGAGAACTTGCTCTCTGGTTCGCGCGCTAAAGCGAGAAGAGTAGGGGGAACGTGATCAAAATGGCGATGCCGATCACGGCATAGTTAATCACGATCAGGATCCACGAGTAGGGCAACCACCGGGCGCCCAGTTTCGTCAGCTTGGGGGAAGAACCCAAGATGCCGTGTTTCAACGTCCAGGGCAACAGAATCCACCAGAGCGGGATGTGGATGGCCCACACCACCATGCAGTAAAGGCACAAGAAGCCGATCACAAAGACCGCTTGGTAAAACATCCACATCAACCAGAGGTAGGCGGCAAAAACTGCCAGCACGACAAGAACCCAAAAGGGCTTCTTGAAAGTAGCTCCCGCCAACATCGCCGCCCCGACCATGGCGACGGCAACGTAACCAGCTACTCCAAAGAGTTGATTGGGCGTGTCGAAGAAGACCGATGCCTGCGGGCTTTGCATCACCGAACCGCAGGAAAAGAACGGGTTGATGTCGCAGCTGGGGTTCGTGCCATTCAGCGCCAGCTGGTAGCCCTCACGTGAGAGCGTGAACGCGGCGAACCATGCACCGATTCCGCTGAGCAGTAGATAGAGCGCCATGGCGCCCGATCTTCTCGTGGGGTAGTTCATGTCGCAATTATGACAGTTCACTAGCTGGCAAAGACCGTATGTGCGATACTGGTGGCAGAGCTTCTGCACTGTGTGTTGCAGCTCGACAAGATTTCTCGAATCGGTGATTCGAATACCGGGGACAACCCCACAACAACCAGTTTTTTCAAGAGAGCCTTGGGGTTTCTTTTGCCAAAGCGTGATGGATTCCGGCCAGCGATGCCAGGAATTTCGTAAGGAGTGCACCAGGAATGGTGACAAAAAAAGAAGATTCAGTCACATCCAAAACCACCGCGGCAGTGAAGAAAACCGCCGCAAAGGATTCGGAGTCCGCGAAAAAGCCAGCGACGAAAAAGACGGCAACTGCGTCGAAGAAGACCTCTTCTTCCCCAGCGACCGCTAGCAAGGCGGCTGCTGACAAGGCGCCCGACAAGCCCAAGGCAGTGTCGACAAAGTCGCTAATTTTCCAGGCCCCGGATCCAGCGCTCCTCCCAGCACCGGCCGCATCGTCGCCTGAGTCATCAGGCGAGGGAACAGTTCGTCGACGCTCACGGGCCAACCGGCCGACGCTGAGTCCCGAAGAAAAGAAGGCCAAAGCGGCCGCTGAGGCTTCTGCGCCCAAGAAAGTCCGCGGCTCCACTCGCCTCGAAGCGAAGCGTCAACGGCGTCGTGATGGTCGCGATGGTGGACGCCGCCGTCAGAGTGTTACCGAGTCAGAGTTCCTGGCGCGTCGAGAAAGCGTCGACCGAGTCATGGTCGTCCGGGAACGTGCGGACCGCACGCAAATTGCTGTTCTTGAAGACAGCGTGGTCGTTGAGCACTACGTTGCCCGGGCCGAAGAGTCGAGCCTCATTGGCAACGTCTACCTGGGCCGCGTGCAAAACGTCCTGCCCAGCATGGAGGCCGCGTTCGTTGATATCGGTCGTGGCCGCAACGCCGTTCTGTATTCGGGGGAGGTTGATTGGGAAGCCGCGCGTGAAGGTGACTCTTCCGGTCCTCGCCGAATCGAACTTGCTCTCAAAACAGGCGACAGTGTTCTAGTCCAGGTCACCAAAGACCCCGTGGGTCACAAGGGTGCTCGTCTGACGAGTCAAATTAGCCTCCCCGGTCGCTACCTTGTCTATGTTCCTGGCGGTGCCATGAATGGAATCTCCCGCAAATTGCCCGACACGGAGCGCTCGCGCCTCAAAGCCATCTTGAAGAAGATCCTTCCCGAAACAGCGGGCGTCATTGTGCGCACGGCTGCCGAGGGCGCCACCGAGGAGCAGCTCACCACGGACGTGGAACGTCTGCAAAAGCAGTGGGAGGCGCTCAGCGCTCAGGCGGAAAAAGCTCAGGCGCCGGAGCTCTTGCATTCCGAGCCGGACCTTCTCGTCAAGATCATTCGCGATGTGTTCAACGAAGACTTCCACAAGCTGGTGATTTCAGGGACTCACGCCCATCGCACTATCGAGCAGTACCTGTCGTCTGTCGCGCCAGACCTGATTGCTCGGATCGAGGCGTATGCCTCCGACGAGGACCCCTTCGTGGAGTATCGCGTGGGCGAAGGAATCGCGAAGGCGCTGGATCGCAAAGTTTGGTTGCCCAGCGGAGGATCTTTGGTCATTGACCGTACCGAAGCCATGACCGTGGTGGATGTGAACACCGGGAAGTTCGTTGGCAGCGGTGGCAACCTAGAAGAGACGGTGACAAAAAACAATATTGAGGCGGCGGAAGAAATTGTCCGCCAGCTCCGTCTTCGAGACATTGGCGGCATCATCGTCATTGACTTCATCGACATGGTGTTGGAATCCAACCGGGATCTCGTTGTTCAACGGCTGATGGAGTGCTTGGGCCGTGACCGGACCAAGCACCAGGTGGCCGAAGTGACCAGCCTGGGACTGGTTCAAATGACGCGTAAGAAGCTTGGTTTAGGTCTCCTAGAGACCTTTAGTGAGGCGTGTGACGCCTGTCAGGGTCGAGGCGTGGTGGTTCACGGTGAACCCGTGGCGAAGAGCAAGTCCGAGTCAAGCCCGCGGAGAAAGAAGAGTTCTTCAAAGAGCACCCCCAGCGTCGAGCCCCACCAGATTACGGATGGCGCGAGGGACGCGATTGCGGCAATTGCCAAAAGCACCGTTCACTCAGACACAGCTGCGGAGCCCGTGTCGCCTGCAGCATCGAAAGAGGTGTCAGCGCCGAAAGATGCACTCGACAGTGTGTTAGAGGCGCTTCCGGAGGCACCCGCTCCCGGCCACTCCAAGCGGCGGCGTCGAGCAACGAGTCGGTAAGAGCAAGGCTTGGGGAAACTCATAGCCCGGCCAGACCGCGCAGTTTGGCGTTACCTGAAGGGTCAGTTGTGTCACAGCTGAGCAGTGGTTGTAACGCGGCTCACAATGGTCTATTCTTATGCGTTGGTGCAGTTTTCCCCATCGTGACGGGGCACCCTCGTTCTCTCCAGTAACAAGGCAGGTTTCATCGTGGTTTATGCGGTTGTTCGCGCAGGCGGGCGTCAAGAAAAGGTCGAGGTCGGCTCGATCATTACGGTTGACCGTATTTCCGGTGATGCCAAGAACTCGGTGAGCCTCGCTCCTGTTCTTTTCGTCGATGGCGCAACGGTCACCCACGACAAGAAAGAGCTCGACAAGGTCACCGTGACCGCCGAGGTGCTTTCCGACCTTCGCGGCCCCAAAATTGTCATTCAGAAATACAAGAACAAGACTGGCTACAAGAAGCGTCAAGGTTTCCGTGCGGAACTGACGAAGCTCAAAGTCACCGGCATCACCAAGAAGTAAGAGGGAACTCATGGCTCATAAAAAAGGTGCGTCTTCGACCAGAAACGGTCGCGACTCCAACGCTCAGTACCTTGGTGTGAAGCGCTTTGGTGGTCAAGTTGTCAAAGCAGGCGAAATTATTGTGCGCCAGCGAGGAACCCACTTCCACCCGGGAGCCAACGTGGGTCGCGGGAATGACGACACTCTCTTTGCGCTTGCCGCAGGTCAGGTCGAGTTCGGTTCTAAAGGTGGACGCAAAGTCGTCGCCGTTGTGGATGCCGCTCTCTAGCCCACACCACACGATGTGATGCGAGGGCGAGCTTCGGCTCGCCCTTTGCTCGTATACGGGACAATAACAAGCAAAGAGAGGGTGTCATGACGACGTTTGTCGACAGTGTCGTTTTGCACCTGCGCGCAGGCCACGGTGGCCACGGTTGCGTGTCTGTTCACCGTGAGAAGTTCAAGCCCCTCGGCGGTCCTGACGGGGGCAACGGCGGACACGGAGGCGACATTGTCCTGGTGTCTGACCCGCAGGTCACCACCCTGTTGGATTACCACCACCGCCCCCACCGCACGAGCGAGAACGGGGCGCCTGGTGCCGGAGATTCACGGCACGGGAAAACCGCACCCGATGTGACCCTTCCCGTCCCGGTTGGCACGGTCGTGTCGCGAGGCGATGGCACGGTCCTGGTGGATATGGATCGACCGGGAATGAGCGTTGTGGTGGCCCAGGGCGGTCGAGGCGGCTTAGGCAACGAGGCGCTTGCGAGCACGGCTCGCAAAGCACCCGGTTTTGCCCTGCTGGGAACCTACGGCTTTGAGGGTGACATTCACCTTGAGCTCAAAACAGTCGCTGATGTCGCCTTGGTGGGGTTCCCGAGTGCAGGAAAATCGAGCCTGATTGCCGCGGTGTCCAAGGCACGACCGAAGATTGCCGACTATCCGTTCACCACGTTGCACCCGAATCTGGGGGTCGTGGAGGCGGGAGGCACCAAGTTCACGGTTGCTGACGTCCCCGGGTTGATTCCTGGAGCTAGCGAAGGAAAAGGTTTAGGACTCGAATTCTTGCGCCATGTCGAGCGCTGCAGTTTGCTGGTCCACGTTCTTGACTGTGCCACGTTGGAGCCAGGTCGCGACCCTCTGAGCGACCTCGATGCGCTGCTGTATGAGTTGGAGAACTACCCGCTGGGCAGCGATGTCATCCCCCTCGTGGATCGACCGCAACTGGTGGTGCTCAACAAGGTTGACGTGCCCGACGCCAAAGAGCTTGCGGCCATCGTCACCCCCGATATTGAAGCTCGCGGCCTCACCGTCTTTGCGGTGAGTGCTCTGAGCGCGGAGGGCCTCGACGCCTTCCTGTTTGAAGCTGCCGCGATGGTAAATCGGCATCGAGCCTCGCTCGCGGAGGCCGCTCTCACACCCGAGCGAATTGTGTTGCGCCCCCGGGCAGTGAATGAACCAGACTTTCGCGTCGTCGTGGAGGGCGGTACGGAGGGTGACCTTTACCGAATCCTTGGGGAGAAGCCCGAGCGTTGGGTGGAGCAGACAGACTTCACGAATGATGAAGCAGTGGGCTATCTCGCTGACCGCTTGATGAAACTCGGCATCGATGATGCGCTATTTGAGAGCGGAGCGACTCCAGGATGCCCGGTCATGATTGGTGCGGGCAAAGGCCAAGTCTTTGACTGGGAGCCAACCCTCTCCAGCGCGGCCGAGCTCATGACAGCACCCCGAGGAACAGACCCTCGCCTGGATGAGCGCCAGCGGGCTACCCGAGCCCAGAGGAAAGCGAGCTACCACGAGCGCATGGATGCGAAGGCTCGAGCGCGCCAGGAATTGCAGGACGAAAAGGAAGCAGGGTTCTTCGACGATGACGACTCGTGATTCCCTCTCCACCGCCAAGCGCATTGTGGTGAAGGTGGGGTCCTCCTCCATCAGTGGAGACCGTGAGCACCAAATCGATGCTCTCGTGGCGGCGCTCGCAGCATGGCACGCTGCGGGAAAAGAACTGGTCTTGGTGTCCTCGGGTGCCATCGCAACGGGTGCCCCGTACCTGAAGCTCAGTGACCGCGCTCAGGACTTAGCGACCCAGCAGGCTGCTGCCGCTGTGGGGCAAAACCTCTTGATGGGGCGGTATCAAAAGCTTCTTGATCGTTTTTCGATGACCTCGGCTCAGGTGTTGTTGACGGTGGGTGATGTCGAAAATGACACCCACCGCACCAATGCTCTTCGCACGATTGACCGCCTCTTGGGATTGCGAATCCTCCCCATCGTGAACGAAAACGACACGGTGGCCACGCAGGAAATTCGTTTTGGTGACAACGATCGACTGGCTGCGCTGGTGGCTGAGTTCATTTCTGCTGATGCTCTGGTGTTGCTTAGCGATGTTGATTCGCTGTTCACTCATCCACCTGCGGACCCTAGAGCGGTGCCCATCGACACGGTGGCCTTCAACGATCCGCTGGAGTCCGTGGAATTAGGTGCGGCGATGGTCAACAGCGTGGGTACCGGGGGAGCCGTAACCAAAGTGAGTGCCGCCCGGCTGGCAGCAGCTGCGGGAATTCCCACGCTTCTGACCTCGACCACTTCCTTGGGTGACGTGGTGGAGGGCACAGTCGCTGGGACCTGGTTCGAGGCCCGCGTAAAGTAGCGTCATGGCCGACACCGCAAGCACCAGTCTCCAGTCTTTGCTGGTCGAAGCGAAAGACGCATCACGAGCGCTTTCGGTAGCGAGCGCTGCTGCCCGGGACGCTGCGCTGCAGGCGATGTCGCGAATTGTGTCGGACAACGTTGAGCCGATTGTGGCCGCCAACGCAGAGGACCTCGCGAGGGGTGTCTCCGAGGGCATGTCCGAGGGGCTCCAGGATCGGCTGCGTCTCACGCCGGACCGAATCCGCGCGCTGTCTCAAGCAATTGAGGATATCCGTGCGCTAGCGGACCCGGTCGGCGATGTGGTTCGAGGAATGACGCTCCCTAACGGTCTGCAAGTCAGTCAGGTTCGGGTGCCTTTTGGTGTTGTGGGAGCCATCTATGAGGCCAGGCCGAACGTCACTATCGACATTGCGGCTTTGGGTATCAAGAGTGGAAATGTTGTCGTGTTGCGGGGCGGTTCCCAAGCGCACGCAACTAATACCGTCCTGGTGTCTCTGTTGAGAGAAGCCCTGGTGCAGGCTGGTCTCCCCGCGGCTGCTGTCACGTCAGTGGATGATTTTGGTCGCGACGGTGCTCGGGCCATGATGCAGGGCCGTGGGCTCATTGATGTGTTGATCCCGCGGGGATCCGCGGCACTCATTGAGACCGTGGTGACCGAATCCACCGTTCCCGTTATTGAGACGGGGTCCGGTGTGGTTCATATCTTTGTGGATGCCAGCGCCGACCTGGCTCAAGCTGTCGACATTATTGACAATGCCAAAGTGCAGCGACCCAGCGTCTGTAACGCCGTCGAGACTGTGCTGGTGCACGAGGCGGCGGCACAAGAACTCTTACCCATGCTGGGCGCGCGTCTGGAGAAATCGGGTGTGGTTATTCATGCCGATGAGCGCGCTCGTGAGACTCTTCCCTCCGCTGTGCTCGCGACCGAGGAGGATTGGGCTCGGGAATATCTGTCCCTGGAGCTTGCTATCACGGTAGTGGACTCGCTCGATGCAGCGCTAGAGCATATTCGCACCTATTCCACGCACCATACCGAAGCGATACTCACGGCGGACATGACCAACGCCGAGCGCTTCCTCAATGAGGTCGACTCCGCTTCGGTGATCGTGAACGCCTCGACTCGCTTTACTGACGGCGGTGAGTTCGGTTTTGGCGCGGAGGTGGGAATTTCCACTCAGAAACTGCACGCACGAGGCCCAATGGGCCTTCCCGAGCTGACCAGCACGAAATGGATTGTCCGCGGTCAAGGCCAGGTCCGGGCGTAGTTCAGGCAAACCCGGTAGATTAGGGCCGAACAGGGAAAGGTGTCACACGATGGTTGAAGCGGTTATCGCATCGGGCGAAATAGTCAACGAACTGATTTTCCCCCCCATCTTTTTTGCTCTCATTGCTTTGGGAGCCTTCGGAGCCTTGGCGATTGTTGTCTATAGCTACCGTGATGTGGCGAACCGTCACCGCCACAAGACAATGGGTCAGTCAGAACAGGCTCACCACTAGGGCTTTATGGCGCTCGCACACCGCCCGCGGATTGGGATTATGGGCGGCACGTTCGACCCGATTCACCATGGCCACCTTGTCGCGGCCAGTGAAGCGCAGGTAGCGCTGGGGCTTGACGAAGTGGTGTTTGTCCCCACGGGTCAACCCGCGGATAAGCCTTCGGTGTCCCTTGCCGAGCACCGCTACCTGATGGCGGTGATCGCCACTGCCTCGAACCCGCGCTTTCGGGTCAGCCGCGTCGATATCGATCGCCCCGGCACGACGTATACGGTAGATACTTTGCGTGATATGCGTAGTGAGTTTCCCGATGCCGAATTGTTCTTTATCTCCGGTGCTGACGCGATCGCAGCCTTGATTGGGTGGAAAGACTCCCACGACTTGGCCTCGCTGGCACATTTTGTGGGCGTCTCGCGTCCGGGGCACGAGTTGAGCACGGGCTCTTTGCCCGAGGATCGGGTGACGGTTCTCGAGGTCCCAGCGTTGGCCATCTCCTCTACTGATTGCCGTGCTCGTGTGGGGGAGGGCAACTCCGTCTGGTACCTGGTGCCCGATGGCGTGGTGCAATACATCGCCAAACACGATTTGTATCGGGGGCGGGATGATTAACCCCGAAACGGGCCAACCGTTTACTCGTCGAGAGCTGCGAGAGCGCGAGAAAAGCGGGATGCCACCCGTTGTGGCGCCTCCGCCACCCGAGGGCGCCGCTGACCTGCCTCAGCAGCCGGAAACCACGGTTGAGGACCCAGGCTCCGAGCTCTCGAAGGGCTCTGATGTTCCGCAGTTCTGGCCTGAACCCCCGGTTCTCACTCGTCGCCAGCGCAGAGAGCGCGAGCATACGGATACGGGAAGCACCGCCACTCCTCCCAGCGTGACCGAGGCCACGCCTCAGGCTGTGGCTGATGAGACCACCCGCGAGCTGGCCGACCTTTCTGAGGCTGTTCCCCCGTCTGAGCCGGTCGCGCAGGAACCCCTTCCACCTGTCTTTGCGCCAGTACTGGATGCGAATCCCGCAAGCTCGGAAACGCCGTCCGTGGGGCTTGCCAGAGGTCCGGGGGATCCTCTCCGCGCAACAAGCTCGCTTATTCTTCCCACGACTCCGGGTGCTGACCTTACGGGACCGCTGGGAGACACCGGGGAAATCGTTGTCACGGGGAAGATTCGTTTGCCCTCTCACGTTTCGGTGCAGGGAACCGCCCCCTTCCGGCTTGACAGCGATGCTGATGATGAAGTTATGGATGCCTATGTGACCGGTGAAATTGGCGCCCTCTCCCAGCCGGTCAGTGCTCGCCACGCAGTCTCCGGGCGCAGCAAGGACAGCGACATTCTGTCCATTCGGAAAACTCGATGGGGGACGGGCACCGTCATCACGTTGCTTGTTCTTGGCACGCTGACACTCGCGGCGATTGGTCTTGTGGTCCTGTCGGTCACCACGGGAGTGTTGCTCTAAGTGGCTGCGAGCACTCGAGCACGCGAACTGGCTGTCGCCGCAGCGATGGCAGCGAGCGACAAGCTTGCAAGCGACATCCTCGCTCTGGATGTTTCGGAACACCTGGCCCTCACGGACGTGTTTGTCCTCTGTAGCGCTCGCAACGAGCGGATGGTGCAGGCCATCGCTGACGAGGTGGATCGGGTGTTGAGCCTGGAGGGTTCCCCGCCGTTGCGCGAAGAGGGTCGATCCGCCGGCCGTTGGGCCCTGCTGGATTGCGGTGACATCATCGTCCATATTTTTCACGAGGAGGAACGGCTGTTTTATCAGTTGGAGCGGTTGTGGAGGGACTCGCCGGAGATTCCCTTACCGGTTCCCGCCGGACCTGAATCCAGCGTGGAGTCACCCGACACGCTGTAGTAGGCTGAGGGCTTCCGTAGGGGCCTGTGGCGCAGCTGGTAGCGCACCTGCATGGCATGCAGGGGGTCAGGGGTTCGAGTCCCCTCAGGTCCACTTTGTGTGTTTCCCCTCGTGTCGGGAGTGTCCGTAGGGGACACACTCACATCTCGCGCCTGTAGCCTCAGGCCATCGAAGGTAAGGGGAGTGGCCATGGTTGATCAGGGTCCCGACGCACTGGGCAAACGCCAGGATTACGGTTCTGTTGCTCTGGAGGATGGTGTTCTTTCCGCCAATCCGTTGGAGCAAATTTCAGCCTGGGTGGACGAAGCCGATCAGGCGGGTGTCTATGAACCAAACGCCATGGTGCTCTCCACGATTGACCCAGATGGCCTACCGTCCTCACGCACCGTTTTATTGCGCGGTATCGATGAGGGTGGACTCTATTTCTACACCGATTACGGGTCGCGTAAGGGTCTCGCGCTGCTGGCTCACCCGGCGGTTTCGGTCGTCTTCCCCTGGTATACCCAGCACCGCCAGATCAAAATTTTTGGCCACGCTGCACCCACCGACCCCGAGGTGTCCGATGCGTACTTTGCTTCTCGCCCCCGGGGTTCTCAGGTCAGTGCCTGGGCGAGTGATCAGTCCCACACGATCGAGTCCCGCGAAGTCTTGGAGGCCAAGGTGCGCGAGATCGAAGCTCGCTTCGAGGGGGAAGATGTCCTGCCGCGCCCTGAGAGATGGGGTGGTTTTCTCATCGAGCCGCAAAGGGTTGAGTTCTGGGCCGGTCGCACCTCGCGTCTGCATGACCGCATTCGATTCGAAAAGACCTCGGAGGGTTGGGCGTCAACCCGCCTTCAGCCCTAAGTGTTCCCACATTCGCCTGCTACGGTGGCCGCGTCAGAAGGAGAAGCGATGGACAGCCTCAAACTTGGCCTTGACACTTTCGGAGACGTGACGAGCGACGCCAACGGTGTCCCCCTCCCGTATGCCGACGTTATCCGCAACGTCATCGCCGAGGGTGTCCTCGCGGACCAAGTCGGAGTGGATGCCATCACGTTGGGCGAGCACCACAGAGATGATTTTGCCGTGTCCACGCCGGAGACGGTGCTCGCTGCACTTGCTGCCCAAACCGAGCGGATCATCCTCAGCTCTGGTGTCACGGTGTTGAGCTCTGACGACCCGGTCCGAGTTTTTCAGAGGTTCGCGACCATCGACGCGGTGTCGAAAGGCCGCGCAGAGATCATTATGGGACGCGGTTCCTTCACCGAATCATTCCCGCTCTTTGGTTTCAAACTCGAGGACTACCAGGTTTTGTTCGAGGAGAAACTGCAGCTTTTTGCGGAAATCGTGAAGGAACAGCCGGTCACCTGGTCGGGAACCCACCGCGCACCGCTGGTCGACCAAGAGATTTATCCCAAATCTCACTCCGGTGCGATTCGCACCTGGGTGGGCGTTGGTGGCAGCCCCGAATCTGTAGTTCGGGCCGCTAACTACGGGTTCCCTTTGATGCTGGCGATTATTGGGGGCGCGCCGGATCGCTTCGCGCCCTATGTTGACCTGTACCACCGTGCACTGGACCAAATGGGTAAGCCCGCCCAGCCAGTGGGCGTTCATTCGCCGGGCCACCTGGCGGACACCGATGAAGAAGCCATCGAACAGATGTGGCCTGCCTACCAGGCGATGTTTGGTCGCATCGGTCGCGAGCGTGGTTGGGCTCCCATGACAAAGGAGCACTACCTCAACGAGGTTCACCACGGAGCACTGTTTGTGGGCTCACCCGAGACGGTGGCGCGCAAAATTGCCGCTACGGTGCAAGCGCTGGGCATTCAGCGTTTCGATTTCAAGTACTCCACGGGGCCGTTGAGCCATGAGGTGCTGATGCACAGCATTGAGCTCTATGGCACCAAAGTCATGCCCATGGTGCACGACATTCTGGCGAGCGCCCGTGCGCCGCAGAGTGCCTAGTCGATTACGACGGGGATGCCGCTGACCGAACTCGCGTTGGAGACACTGCCTCCATTAGTCATCGAGGTGAACCCCATGTTGGACATCTGGGAGATTGCTTGGCCTGAACGATTGCCGGAGCGGCAATACACAAAGTAGTCAGCGTTGGGGTCGAGTTGGCTGATCTGGGCGGCAAAGTCGGGGGACTGAACATCAATGTTGAGAGCACCCTCCAGGTGTCCACCAGCAAATTCCCCTGGTGTGCGGACGTCAATGATGACACTGTCTGCGCCGAGCTCGACGGGCTCGGTTGCGCAGGCTGTTGCGCCCAGAGCAACAGGGAAAATAAGGGCAAGAGTGGCAAGGAATCTTTTCAACATGGTTTCTCCCAGAAATACGACCTGATGTGCTGACACTAGCATATACCCCCAGGGGTATCTAGGGTTGTGCGGGTGGCAGGCGATTCTGGAACCATTGCGCTTCCGGGATGCGTCCCAGTAGGGGTCCGATGATTACGGTCATCAAGACATACGCCGTCGCGAGTGGGGCGATCTGGGGTTCCAAACCTGCCCCCACCGCCAGACCAGCGATCACAATGGAAAACTCGCCACGTGGGGTTAGGGCGAAACCGGTTCGCCAACGTCCGGGGATCCCAATGCCGGCCCATTTCGCTGACTGGTAGCCCGTGTAAATTTTCGTGGCAATCGTGACCACCGTGAGGGCGGCAGCCGGAAGCAGCATGGGGACCATATCGGCAGCATTGGTCGAGAGCCCAAAGAACAGGAAAAAGGCCGCGGCAAAAAGGTCCCGAAGCGGCGAGAGCACTTTTTCCGCTTTGATAGCGACTTGTCCGGAGAGCGCGATTCCCACCAGGAATGCTCCCACTGCCGAAGACACGTTGACCTCTTGAGCGATGCCGGCCACCAAGAGCGTGAGGCCGAGCACCCCCAGCAGCAGGGATTCGGGGTGTTGAGGGCTGAAAAGCCTCGAAATCGTGTCGCCGTGGCGTAACGCGAGGTAAAGAATGACGACCACAGCCACGAGGGAAATACCGAGTGTGATGCTCCCTTGAGCCCACGAGGCCCCAATCAGGAGGACCGACAGAATCGGGAGATAGAACGCCATGACCAGGTCTTCGAGTACCAGGAGCGAGAGAATCGTGGGCGTTTCCCGGTTTCCCAGTCGCCCTAAATCCCGCAAAACCTTGGCGATCACGCCAGACGAGGAAACGTAAGTTACCCCCGCGAGGGCGACCGAGGCAACGACTCCCCAGCCCAGAATCATCCCCACGGCAAAACCCGGGGCACCGTTCATCACAATGTCCAGAAGGCCTGCTTTTTGGGACCGTTTGAGGTTGGAGACCAGCTCCGAGGCGGAATACTCCAAGCCCAGCATCACCAGAAGCAAAATCACACCAAGTTCGCTGCCGATTTCCAAGAACTCCGCGCTCTCACCACTTTCGAGCAATCCAGAAGATCCAACGATCAGCCCGAGGACGAGGTAGAGCGGGATCGCAGAAATGCCAATATGGGTGCTCCATCGCGAGAGAAACCCTAAGGCAACAAGGAGAGCCCCCACTTCAATGAGCAGGAGGGCAATCGAGTGCACGGTTTAGCCGTGGCCGTCAGCGAGAACGCTACTGAGTTTTTCGAGACCTTCCCGAGTGCCCACCGCCACAACGATGTCCCCGACCTGGAGCATGTCTTCTGGTCCTGGTGACGGGTGAACAGTGGGGCCGCGAAGGATTGCAACGATTGAGGACTTCGTGACGGTGCGGGCTCGAGTATCTCCCAGGGGCCTACCCGCAAACGGTGACCCGGCGCCGAGGATGATCTGTTCGGTAAACAAACCGGTTGACTGATCGCCTAGCTGAGCAAACTGGCCCAGCAGCAACGAAGTGCCCAAGACGTCCGCGAGTGCGCCCGCTTCGTCATCGCTCAGGTGCATTGAGTCGCTGCAGGAATCGGGATCCTTTGGATCAAACATGGCGATTTCTCTCTCGCCGTTTCGGTGGGAGATGACGCCTAAACGCCGACCCTCCTCGGTGACGACATCATGACGAGTGCCAATTCCTGGAAGATCTACTTTTTCGATACGAACGCTCACACCTGCAGATTATCAGGGAAATAGGGGCAAGAGTGGGCTGCTCTGCGGCACAACTCAGCTCCTTCCAAGTGAACTCGGAGCTGGTACTTATCCACACCCCCCACCTTTGATACACGACAAAAATTCGACTCCAGTAACCTGCAATCCACGGGTTCTTCGCTAACATCGAAGGGCACCGTTGCAACGGGTTACGCCGCAAGCGTCACACGCGCACCGCGGAATAAAAGATTCACACAGGTGAATCGAAAGGGCAGTACTCATGAACATTCCCGAAAAGCAGAGCTACAGCACCTCCGCCACCGCCATACGGGTTGAACCCGTTCAAGCGCGCAGTGCGGCCCGAGTGAACGCTCTGTTGGACGCGGCATGCGCCACAATGCGCGAGTTTGGCTATGAACAGCTCACGACCGCCATGGTCGCAGAGAAGGCAGGTGCCTCAATTGGCACGGTCTACCGCTACTTCCCCGACCGCGTGGCAGTGCTCCAGGCGGTAGCCGCACGCAACCTCGAGCGCGCGCTCGAGGTTTTGAGCCAAAGCCTGCGCCGGGAAGCTCCCACCGGGCTCTCAGGCTCGATGGAGGTTGCCGTCGATGCGTTGGTGGAGGTTTTTCGGGCAGAACCTGGTTTCCGGTCGTTGCGAGTAGGCGACGTTCTCGACATTCGTCCCGTTCCCAGTGCGCGTGGGGGCAATGCCGAAATTGCCCGAGTGATTCGCGATGACGCCGAACAGAGAGCAGGCTTGCGGCTGGACTCGGATGCTCGTGTGGCGATTGAGTCAGCGGTCGATGTGATTGATGCCCTCCTGGGGCGCGCTTTCTTGAGAAGCGATCACGGAGAGACGTCTTTGATTAGCGAGGCCAAGCGGATTGCTGTTCTCTCGGTTGCGGGGCTCGACTAACTATTCCCGCTGCCGGGCCTACGGCTTTTCTAGGGACGCGTTCTCATCGAGGGCGGTCTGTGTCTCGACGGTCTCTAGCGCGTCTTGCGAGTCAGCAAAACGGTGGAGGACTCGCTTGATGACGGCCACCAACACAATGGACACGGCCACAATGGCGATGAAGACCCATCCTGCGGAGGAAAAGCTGTTCTGCAACTCGCGGTAGGTCTCTGCTGCCCCCGAACCGATGGACACGTACAGGAACGCCCACAGTATGCAGGCGGGCGTGGTCCAAATCATGAACGTTCGGTACCGCATAGCGGTGGTTCCCGCCGTGAGCGGGATGACCGAGTGGAAAACGGGGAGAAACCGAGAGATGAAGACGGCGATGCCACCGCGGCGTTGCACGAAGCGGTCCGCTTTTGCCCAGCGGTCTTCGCCCACGCGGCGACCCAGCCAGCTCGATCTCAGTCGTGGCCCAAAGAGGCGCCCCAAACTAAAGCCAATTGATTCTCCGACCAGTGCGCCCAGCACAGCAGCCAGCACTGTGAAGAGGTAGGTGAGAACGGTCGTCACTCCGGTGCTGGAGACCAAAACGATGGTGTCACCTGGCACAATCAGCCCGATCAAGATGCTCGTTTCGAGCATCACCGCAATTCCGGTGACGAGGATGCGCAGTACCGGGTCAATGCCCTCAACCCACGTGAGGATGGCATCAAGGACTTCATTCATTAAGCGGGAAGTCTATGGGGTCAATAAGGGGATTGGCCGGGAATTCTCCTGCACTCAGGCCAGTGCTGGCGGTTGCGCGCGTCGGAGCCACCATTCCTGCCATTGCGATGAGCGCTCGGGGGTGCGGTCGAGGGCTGGTCCGTCAACAAATGCCGTGGCGAGCCTAATCCCGTGAAGGGCACTGACCACCCACACCTCGGCGTTCTTGAGATCACTCACACTGAGGAGTTCTTCGCGGACCTCCACACCCTGGTCCCTTGCAATGTTCAGCAGGACGGCCTCCGTCACGCTCGGTAGCCGGGGGATGGAGCGCTCAATCACGACGAGCTCGTCGGCATCGGCTGGCCAGACCACGACCGTGCTGTAGGCGCCCTCAACAACGCGGTCGTTCGCATCCACGATGATGGCCTCGGTAGCGCCGCTGGGCGCGACCGCGCCTCGCAACGCCAACAGCTCTGTCAGATCCGGGCCTTTCACTAGCGGCCGTGTTCTCGGGTCATACGGGGCACGGGCCAGAATCGCGGTTGGTTCAGCCTTCGGTGCACTGCGGTGTCGGTAGTGCAGGCGCTCTTTATCCGAGTGAGAGACGACCTCCACTCGAGGAAACCAGCGACCGGTGTGCGGCGTGTGAGCATGAACCTCGGCGATGAAGGCGTTCAGGGTTTCCTGATCGACGTTCGTTTCGCTAAGAACGCTTGCGGAGAACCTTGCCAGGTGTTGATCCCAGGCGACAGTGCAGCCATCCGTCACCAACCAGGAGTCGGAAACCAAGGTGCGGTGAGTCGAAACCTCTTCTTCCGGCACCGGTGCGAAGCCAGAGGCAGAGAACTCATAAACTGCTTCGCTCATAAGCTAAGGCTATGACGACGGGGCTTCTTCGGCATCCTCTGCCTTTCCCTGTGGACGTTGATCAGGCCTTTCTTGCTCTCGATGACGGGCAGGAGCACGCGCTGTGGCTCGACGACCACGGTGAACGCGGGTCGGGTATGTCTTATGTGGCTTTTCCCTCCAGCCTCCCGCCAGGCGACATCACCGCGAGCGGATGGAGCTCCGCTTTCCCCGAAAGCACCCATCCCTTGAGCACGGAGCTTGGTTCTGTGCCCTTGGGAGTGTTCTTTGTTCTCCCCTACGAGCTCGGGCACGCCTTCGTGGGCATCGAGACCGCGTCCGATCTCCCGGCGCACACCCTCTGGGTGGGCCGTCTACTCGCGATCGACCATCGCACGGGTGCCGGGGTGCTCTGGGCCCTAGGTGAGCAGTGGTCGGGCGAAAATGCCGCGTGGCGCGATGCTGTTCAGCGTCGCCTGGAAGTAGCCCCTCCGGCACCGACGCCTGTCGTCGGGACCGTCGACGAATCGCTGTGGCGAGATTCGGAAGATCGATACCGAGACATGATTCGCGCCGCCCACAGCGCAATTACGGACGGGGACGCCTATCAGCTGTGCCTCACCACCAGTATGTCCGTCTCCGGCACTGTTGACCCGGTTGCGCTTCACCGCATCATGCGCCAGACAAGCCCCACCCACCACCAAGCATTGATTCGATTGGGTGGCACCACCCTGGTGTCTGCATCCCCGGAAACATTCCTGGAAATCTCTTCCTCTCGACGCGTGATCACCAAACCGATCAAGGGCACTCGTCCGCGCAGCGCAAACCCCGTCGAAGACAACCAATTTGCGAACGCACTGCTCGAGAGTGACAAAGAGCGCGCGGAAAACCTGATGATTGTCGATCTCATGCGCAACGATCTCTCCAAAGTGTGTGAGGTGGGCTCCGTGGTCGTGCCAGCGCTCTGTGTGCTGGAGAGCTACGCCACCGTGCACCAGTTGGTGAGCACTGTGGAAGGCCAGTTGTGTCCAGGACTCGGTGTGTGGGAGGTCTTGAGCGAGTGCTTTCCTGCAGGCTCCATGACGGGAGCACCGAAAAAACGTGCGATGGAGGTCCTGAAAGCTGAGGAGTCCGGGGATCGGGGGTACTACTCGGGGGTCTATGGGATCGAGCGAGTCGATGGCTCCGCCACGGTCGCCATGACGATTCGTACCGCGGTTGTCCGCCCTGATTCGCTCAGTCTTGGCGTCGGAGGCGGAATTACGGCGCTCAGTGTTCCCGGCGAAGAAATCCGAGAAGTAGGTGTCAAAGCGCGGGGCTTCTGTGACGCACTGGGTGTTTCCTCGGGTGACTATTCTTGATGGGTGATGACTTCCCCCTCAAACCCCGATTCTGACAACGAAGGGGCCTATAACTTTCGCGATTTAGAGGCCAAATGGTCCGCGTATTGGGAAGAGCACCAACCGTTCACCGTGGATGACGCGGATGAGTCCAAACCGCGCAAATACATCCTGGACATGTTCCCTTATCCCTCAGGGGATCTGCACATGGGTCACGCCGAGGTCTATGCCCTCGGGGACATTGTTGCCCGCTACTGGCGCCTGCAGGGCTTTCAGGTCCTTCACCCGATTGGCTGGGATTCGTTCGGGCTGCCCGCGGAGAACGCGGCAATCCAACGCGGGGTAGATCCTCGCGAGTGGACCTACTCGAATATTGACCAGCAAAAAGCGTCCATGAAACGCTACGCGGCCTCGTTTGACTGGAGCAGGGTGTTGCACACCTCTGACCCGGAGTACTACCGGTGGAACCAGTGGTTGTTCCTGACCCTGTATGAAAAAGGCCTCGCCTATCGCAAGGATTCCTGGGTCAACTGGGATCCGGTCGATCAAACCGTGCTCGCCAACGAGCAGGTCCTTCCCGATGGGACTTCCGATCGCAGTGGCGCGATGGTCGTCAAAAAGAAACTCACCCAGTGGTACTTCAAGATCACGGATTACGCAGACCGTTTGCTGGATGACCTCAATCAGCTGGAGGGTCGCTGGCCATCCAAAGTGCTCGCCATGCAGCGCAACTGGATTGGCCGATCACACGGTGCGGAGGTTGACTTCGTCATCGAAGGGCGGGACACCCCGGTGACGATCTTCACGACCCGGCCCGACACCCTGTTTGGGGCGACATTCATGGTGGTCGCACCGGACTCGGACCTTGCCGCGGAGCTGGTGGAGAGCGCCAGCGAGGGCGTGCGGCAGAGTTTCGCCGACTACCTGGAAACCACCCAGCGTGCGACCGAAATTGATCGACAAGATGCCGGACGCGAGAAGACCGGGGTGTTTCTCGAGCGATACGGCCTCAACCCGGTTAACGGGGAGCGGCTCCCTATTTGGGCCTCCGACTACGTGCTCGCCGATTATGGCACCGGCGCGATCATGGCGGTTCCTGCTCATGATCAGCGTGACCTCGATTTTGCGAGAAAGTTTGATTTGCCGGTCAGAGTTGTCGTGGACACCAACGCTCCGATTACCGGTGCCATCCCGGTTGTCACGGAGGAAATGCTGGCCTCCGGCGATATTCCCGACCTGGACCCGCTGGCCAGCGGAGAAGCGCTTGCCGGAAATGGTCGGATGATTAATTCTGGCCCGCTGGACGGGCTCAGCAAGGAACACGCCATCGGTCGAATTGTCGAACTCCTGGAGGAAACCGGTGGTGGTCGTGCCGCGAAGACCTACCGCTTGCGCGACTGGTTGATTTCTCGTCAGAGATTTTGGGGAACACCCATTCCCATCATGTACGACGCCGACGGTAACGAGGTTCCGGTGCAGCTGGGTGACCTGCCTGTTGCCTTACCCGATAGCGAAGGGCTTGACCTCAAACCGAAGGGCACCTCGCCTCTGGGCGGCGCGAAGCAGTGGTCCACTGTCATCAAGGATGGCGAAACGCTCACGCGTGACCCTGACACGATGGACACGTTTGTCGATAGTTCTTGGTACTTCCTTCGGTTCTTGAG
>JAHEGA010000048.1 GCA_024639925.1 Microbacteriaceae bacterium | reverse complement strand
AGTGCCATCGGCTCTCGTGGCCACACCGTGGTCCACCGTAATGGGCTCTCCCTTCAAGTACTCGAGAAGTGCCTGCTGGGCATCTTGACTATCCAGCGGGATACCCAGGTGTCTGGCGAAATCATTCCCGGTTCCGGCAGGAACCACCCCCAGAGGAACGCCCTGGCGAGAACAGAACTCGACCCCGAGGTGAACCATGCCATCGCCTCCGACGACAATGAGAGCAGCGGGTGGATCCTGGAGTGCAGCAGCAACATCCGCCCGAAGGGCTTGATAGCTCGAGGCCTGAAGCATCCGGACGTCATGCCCGGCGGCCCTGAGTGTTGACACCACGGATGGCCCCACGTCGGCATTGGAGCCGAATGACGCGTGAGGGTTGATGGCCACGACGAGTTTGAGAGCATCAACAGCCATCCAACACACTCCTTTGTGAGGGACTTCGGCGATGCCCGGGCGGGCTGACCCGCCTAGCAGGCCGGAGTTTGCTGGGGTGCCTGGACTCGAACCAAGAACAACTGAACCAGAATCAGCCGTGTTGCCAATTACACCACACCCCACCGCCTCGAGCGGAGCCCGAAGGGGACTGCACCACCTTAGCGCACGGCTAGAGGGATGCGCGAAGCTTCTCGAGACGAACCAGGCTGGATGCCTTGCCGAGAATTTCCAGTGATTCAAACAGCGGTGGGCTCACGCGACGGCCCGAGATAGCCACCCTCACCGGTCCAAACGCAAGCCGCGGTGAGATTCCCAGATCATCGACGAGGGCTTCACGTAGCACCTTCTCCAGCGACTCCAGGTTCCAGGCGTCCAGCTTCGTCAGAGCAGACATCGCACTATCCAGCACAGCAGCGGCCGACTCCTTGAGGGTGGCGGCAGCATCCTCTGCGATGGTGAGGTCGTCATCGGAGGTGAAGAAGAACGCAATCATCCCGGGAACTTCGCCCAGCAAACCCACCCGCGGTTGCACGTGGGGCAATACGGCCTCCAGCAGTGAGCGTTCCGACGCTGTGAGTTCAGCACTGGTGAGGCCCGCCTCGTGCAGATACGGGACGCACCGGTCAAGAAAGTCTCCGGGTGACAAGAGGCGAATGTGGTCACCATTGATGGCTTCCGCTTTTTTCTGATCAAACCGGGCCGGGTTGGGGTTCACCGTGCTGATGTCGAAAGCCGCCACAAGCTCGTCCGGGGTAAACACGTCCCGGTCGGGACCAATCGACCAGCCCAAGAGGGCGAGGTAGTTCAGCAAGCCCTCTTTGATGAAACCGCGCTCGCGATGCACAAACAGGTTGGCCTCGGGGTCACGCTTGGACAGTTTCTTGTTTCCTTCTCCCATGACGAAGGGAAGGTGACCAAAACGAGGAATATGTGTAGCCACGCCGATGTCGATCAGTGCGGTGTACAGGGCGATCTGTCGTGGCGTGGAGGAGAGCAGGTCCTCGCCCCGCAGGACGTGGGTGATGCCCATGAGGGCATCATCGACGGGGTTCACGAACGTGTAGAGCGGTTTTCCACCGGCGCGCACCAACACAAAGTCGGTGGTGGAGGTGGCCGGGAACACGACTTCGCCGCGGACGAGGTCATCAAAGCCCCGGTCGAGCTCGGGAACCCGCAATCGCAAAGCGGGCTCGCGACCCTCGTCCCGGAAGGCTTGGCGCTGCTCGGGAGTCAGGTCACGTTCGTGGTTGTCATACCCCTGTTTGGGGTCGCGTCCGAGAGATTCGTTACGCGCCGCCATTTCATCATTGGTGACGAAGCTCTCGTAGAGGTGACCGGCTTCCAGAAGACGGGTGATGATCTCCTGATAAATCTCGGAGCGCTCGGACTGTCGGTAAGGCGCATGCGGTCCACCAATGTTGGGGCCTTCATCCCAGTCGAGCCCCAACCATGCGAGTGCCTCCACGAGTTGCCCGTAGCTTTCTTCACTGTCACGCTCCGCATCGGTGTCTTCGATGCGAAACACGAATTTTCCCCCGTGGTGCCGAGCAAAAGCCCAGTTGAAGAGCGCTGTGCGCACCAATCCCACGTGCGGTGTTCCCGTGGGTGAGGGACAGAAGCGAACGCGGACGTCCGCGCCGGTTGCTGTTGTCGTCAAATCGGTCATCCCACCAGTCCTTGTCGTTGGCTAAATCTGATACGTGACGTGTTCCGCGAGAGCGCCGGAATTTGCTGGTGTTGCTCTGAGAGTGAGGAAGATTCGCACCAGAACCGCCGCCACCAGGATGAGTGCCACAAAAGACAACCCGCTGTATCCGAGCAAGGCCAGAGCGATCCCTGCGAGAGCGCCGCCTAGAGCGCCCGACCCACTCGTTAGCAAGTCCGAGAAACCCTGACGTCGCGCCCGCTGCTCGATCACGGTGGATTCGCTGAGCAGTGTGGACCCGGCGACCGTTGCCGAACTCCAGCCCAACCCCAACAAGATAAGACCGATCAACACGGCTGTCTCGTTCTCCGAACCAAACCCGGTAAAGGCCAGGCTCAGAGCAAGAATCGCCTGACCCAAAACAATCGTCGGGATACGCCCCATCCGGTCGGCGATCATTCCAAACACGGGCGAGAGCGCATACATGCCGGCAATGTGAAGGCTGATGGTGAACCCAACAAGCGCAAGGGATGCCCCATGATTCACGAGGTGAACCGGCGTCATTGCCATCACCGACACCATGGTGGCGTGGCTGAGTGCCACCGACATGATTGCGGTTCGCGCGGCAACAGGGTTGTCTTCTACGCGGGCGAGAAGCTTCTCTCCCCCCGCATCCTCTGCTCGCGCGAGCTCGCCAGCAACGACCAGCGGGTCAGGGCGAAGTGCGACGAAGTAGAAGATCGCAGCTGCCACTTGGGCCACCAAACTAAAGACAAACGGTCCGGCCAGTTCGGGCAACCCCAGGAACTCGCCCAAAGCTTCACCGGGAACCAAGAGGTTGGGTCCGGACACAGCACCAACCGTGGTTGCCCAGACAACCAGCGACAGATCCCGTCCCCGGGTTTCCGCTGCAGCGAGGTCAGTAGCGGCAAACCGCGATTGCAGGTTCACCGCGGTGGCAACACCAATCATCATCAAACCCAGCAACAACAGCGCAAACCACCCGAGAATCACCGAGATGATGGTCACCAAAGCCCCAATGGAGGCCACCACTGCGCCAGAGGTGAGGGACGCACGCCTGCCGTAACGAGCCGCCAATCGGGCCAGCGGAATAGCCGCGAGCGCGGCCCCCAGGGTGGCAACACTGGCGGCCATCCCCGACCAGGCGTCGGAACCAGAGAGGCGCCCGGCAAGAATCGCACCCATCGAGAGGGTTGCGCCCATCCCGAGTCCCCCCATGATTTGCCCCAGGATCAGGGTGTTGCGCACCTTGCGCTGGAGGGTGGGAAGGTCGATGGAGTCAGTCTGTGCGGTCATCACGGTTTCTCGCGGGGTTGGAGAGTGTGCCCAGACCGGCGATGGTGATGTCGATGGTTTGACCATCCACGAAGCCCCCCAAACCAGACGGGGTTCCCGTGCAAATCACGTCGCCGGGCAGAAGTGTCCAGACATCCGAGCAGAATTCGATGATCTCCGGAATCGAGTAGATCAAGTCTTTGGTGCTGCCTTGCCGACGCAGCTCTCCATCCACATAGGTCTCAATCTGAGCATCAAAAGGATCAAATTCGGTGTCGATGTAGGGCCCCAGAGGGCAGAACGAGTCATAGCCTTTGGCTCGCGCCCACTGCCCATCGGCGAACATGACGTCGCGCGCGGACACGTCATTAGCGATGGTGAAACCAAAAACGACGTCTTTCCAGTCTTTCGCTTTAACCCGCTTGGCCACAGAACCAATCACGATGGCGAGCTCACCTTCGTGAACAATGCGACCCTCGACCGGCGGAATGATGATGGGATCTCCCGGCCCCACCACGGCAGTGTTGGGTTTCAAGAAAATGAGGGGGTTATCAGGCCCCTCGTGCGCCATGTCTTTGGCGTGCTCGGCGTAGTTCATTCCCACGCACACCACTTTGGACCGAGGAATGACCGGCGCCAGCAGTTTTGCCTGATCCAGGGGTACGCGCTTGTCGGTCGGGTGAATCCCGTGAAACAGGGGGTCGCCGCCGAGGACAACCAGGTCGTCCCCGTCGAGGACACCGTAGAGGGGTTCTCCCTCGCCGAGGCTAAACCGTGCGACCTTCATCTCTTCAGCGTACCTACCGACTAACTCGCCGAAGCATCTTGGCGCTTGAGGCGCGATGCGAGGCGACCACGTGCCGTTTGGTCCAGCTCCACCTTGCGAATCCGAACGACTTCCGGTGTCACCTCCACGCACTCGTCTTCACGCGCAAACTCGAGGCACTCCTCGAGAGACAACTCGCGGGGAGGGGTGAGGCGCTCCAATTCCTCTGCGGTAGAGGAGCGAATGTTGTTGAGTTTCTTCTCTTTCGTGATGTTGACATCCATGTCATCGGCACGAGAGTTTTCTCCCACCACCATGCCTTCGTAAACAGCGTCACCCGGCTTCACAAAGAAGGTCATGCGCTCCTGAAGCGTCATCATGGCGTTCGTGGTGACAGCCCCCGAGCGATCCGACACAATGGATCCAGTGTTTCGGGCAACGATGGAACCCGCCCACTTTTCCATTCCCGCAGAAATCGCATTAGCGATACCTTGACCGCGGGTCAGGGTGAGAAAGTCCGTCCGGAAACCAATGAGACCACGCGAGGGAACCGTGAATTCCATGCGGACCCAGCCCGTCCCGTGGTTGGACATGGTGTCCATTCGGCCCCTGCGAGAGGCTAACAACTGGGTGATCCCCCCGACAAAATCCTCCGGGGCGTCGATGGTGAGCGACTCAAAGGGCTCGTGCACCGAACCGTCGATCACCTGAGTAACCACCTGGGGTTTCCCCACCGTCAACTCGAAGCCTTCGCGCCGCATGTTTTCGACCAAAATGGCCAGCGCGAGCTCGCCGCGTCCCTGAACCTCCCAGGCGTCAGGGCGCTCGGTGTCGACCACTTTGATGGACACGTTTCCGATCAGTTCTCGGTCGAGTCGGTCTTTGACCATGCGGCCAGTGAGCTTGTGGCCTTTCACCGTTCCTGCCAGCGGAGACGTGTTAGTTCCAATGGTCATCGAGATGGCCGGGTGATCCACAGTGATTGCGGGAAGCGGACGAACATCATCCGGGTCAGCGATGGTCTCACCGATGGTGATGTCTTCGATTCCTGCCACCGCGACAATGTCTCCCGCTGAAGCACTGGTTGCCGGCACCCGTTCGAGGGCTTCGGTCATCAACAACTCGGTGATGCGAACATTTGACACGCTGCCGTCGTGACGAACCCAGGCCACCGTCTGGCCTTTTGTGATGGTGCCCTGGAAAATCCGCAGCAGGGCGATACGACCCAAGAAGGGCGACGCATCGAGGTTGGTGACGTGTGCCTGAAGTGGGTGCTCATCGTCATAGGTGGGGGCGGGGATGTGCTCCACGATGGCGCCAAAGAGAGGTTCCAGATCCGCGTTATCCGGCAACGTGCCATCAGCGGGCTGCTGGGTGCTGGCGGCACCCTCGCGGCCCGAGGCGTAAATGATCGGCAGATCGAGCAACGAATCGACGTCCACGTCGGGCACTTCATCGGCAAGATCGCTCGCAAGACCCAACAGCAAGTCCTGGGTTTCGTGAACCACCTCATCGATACGAGAGTCGGGCCGGTCAGTCTTGTTCACGAGCAAAATAACGGGGAGTTTTGCGGCCAGGGCTTTACGCAACACAAAACGGGTCTGGGGAAGGGGCCCCTCGCTGGCATCCACGAGCAGGACCACACCATCGACCATGCTGAGCCCGCGCTCCACCTCGCCACCGAAGTCTGCGTGGCCGGGGGTGTCAATGACGTTGATGGTGATCGGGTTCCCACCCGCGTGGGCTCCGTTGTAAGAGACGGCCGTGTTCTTGGCCAGAATCGTGATGCCTTTTTCCTTTTCGAGGTCACCGGAGTCCATGGCGCGCTCGGTCACCGGACCGTGATCGGAGAACGCGCCCGTCTGACGGAGCATGGCATCCACCAGGGTGGTTTTTCCGTGGTCAACGTGAGCAACAATCGCGACGTTTCGCACGTCACTACGGGTGGCAACAGCCATGAGATGTCCTTTTTTGGGGCGGGAAGTGCAGAAACGTCTTCACCGAAGCCCTGCTCCCTTATCTTACCGGTCATCCAGTCAGGCGTCCTAGCATGGAGCTATGACCCACACAGCCACTCTCGACCAGCACATGCTGGTCTATGACGGCGATTGCGCGTTCTGCACCACCTGGGTCAATCGCCTCCAAGGATGGTTACCGGTGTTTCCCCCAATTCGCACCTCACAGTCGCTCACGCTCGAAGATTACGCGCTGACCTCGGAGGATGTGGAGCGCTACGCCTGGTACCTCACACCTTCCCACCAATACGCAGGCCACCTGGCGGCAAGCGCTCTGTTCCGCATTCAACCCAGGTTTGGCCTCCGTCTCCTCGGCGGGCTGATGGCCACCCCACCCATCTCGTGGCTTGCCGCCGCGGGATACGCGTTTGTGGCGAGGTTTCGCGGCAAGCTTCCCGGCGGCACCCCCACCTGCGACCCCGCCAAGCCCAGCCGCTAAATCGTGAGCAGACGGTGCCTCTGGATCGAAATTGCCCTGGTGTTGGGGCTGAGCCTGGGGACCAGCGCCCTCTATTCGATTATTGGCATTGCCGTCCGGGTGGGCCGCGATGAACCCCTGTCTGAGCAGACCGCCACCCTGAACCGCGCCGCAAGCTCGGTGGAGTGGGCGGATTTTGCTTACCAAATCCTCGGCATTGTCCAGAGCTTGGTGCCGGTTGCTCTGGTTCTTTTCCTGCTCTATCGCGCCACGAAACCTCGCTTTGGCGCACTAGGTCTGGATGCCACCCGACCGGTTCGAGATGGGGTGCAGGGTTTTGGTCTCGCAGCGCTCATCGGGATCCCCGGCCTGGGTGTGTATTTCGTGGGGCGCGAGCTGGACCTGACCGTCAGCGTGGTTCCCACAGCGCTTGGCACCTACTGGTGGACCGTTCCGATGTTGTTATTGCTCGCCCTGCGCGCTGGCCTGGTCGAGGAGGTCATTGCGGTGGGTTACCTGTTTGCCCGATTGCGAGAGCTTGCCGTGCCACTCTGGGCGATCATCGTCGCGCAAGCTCTGCTGCGCGGTACCTACCACCTGTACCAGGGCTTTGGTGCGTTCATCGGCAACATCGCGATGGGCCTGATTTTTGGTGCCATCTATGCCCGAACGGGACGGTTAGCCCCTCTGATTGTCGGCCACACCCTCATTGATGCGGTCGCCTTTGTCGGGTACCCGGTGGCCGTGGAGCTCTATCCGGAAATTCTCGGGTAGCTAGGTTAGGTTTTTCCCTCGTGACCACACTCGATGTCGGCGACCTCGCCCCAGACTTCACTCTCTCGGGCATCACGATGGTCGACGGGGAACCCCAGAAGTCCCACTTCACCCTTTCCGAGCGTCGTGGACACAAAGTTGTCCTCGCTTTTTACCCCGCGGACAACTCCCCCGGCTGCACCGCCCAGTTGTGTAGCTACCAGGACGAACTGGATTCATTTCGGGAACTCGGCGCAGAAGTCTGGGGTATCTCGCGTCAGGCATCCGGTAGCCACGAAAAGTTTGCCCGCTCCAAGCGATTGGGATTCCCGCTGCTCTCCGACGAAAAGGGTGACGTGGTCGCCGCTTATGGTGTCGGCTTGATGGGCATTGGAATCCGCCGCAGCATTTTCATCATCGACGAAGAGGGCAAAATTGCCTGGAAGCACGTCGCCCTGGTCGGCGTCACCTTCCAGAGCGCTGAGACGCTCAAACGCGAACTAGCGAAGGTTTAGGCGAAAGCTTCAATCGGCGGGCACGCGCACACTAGGTTGCGATCCCCAAAAGCTTGATCCACTCGGCGAACCGGTGGCCAATACTTTCCAACCACAGCCGGTGCTCCACCCCGCGAGCCCTCGGCATCGCCGCGGGTCAACTGATCCGCGGGGTAGCAGGCAAGCTCGCGGGAGTACGGGTGATCCCACTGTGTCGCGGTAACGGCAGCTGCGGTGTGGGGGGCGTTGACCAACGGGTTGTCCTCTGCGGGCCAGAGCCCGGCAGCAACCTGGCTGGCTTCTTCCCGGATAGCAATCATCGCGGCAATGAAGCGCTCGAGCTCGCCGAGGTCCTCGGATTCGGTGGGCTCGATCATCAAGGTGCCGGCCACGGGGAACGACATGGTGGGAGCGTGGAAACCGTAGTCCACGAGTCGCTTAGCCACATCGTCGACCGTTACCCCGGTGCTTTGGGTCAGCGGGCGAATATCAATGACCGCCTCGTGAGCGACCAGACCGCTATCGCCGGTGTAGAGGACGTCATAGTGATCGCGCAGACGCAACGCCACATAGTTGGCAGCCAACACAGCTGCAGCCGTGGCATCGGCGAGGCCGTCCGGGCCCATCATCCGCACATACGCCCAGGGGATCGGCAAGATGCTGGCGCTGCCATAGGGCGCAGCGGACACCGGGACACCGCCGTGGGTCATGGCACCAGGCTTACCGGTTGCGCTATCAAACGGCGGGTGGTTATCCATCTGAGCGAGAGGGTGGCCGGGCAGGAAGGGAGCAAGGTGTGCTTTTGCGCCGACCGGACCAACACCGGGTCCGCCACCGCCGTGTGGGATACAGAAAGTCTTGTGCAGGTTCAGGTGGGACACATCGCCGCCGATGTCGCCGTAGCGGGAGAAACCCACCAGGGCGTTGAGGTTCGCGCCATCGATGTACACCTGACCGCCGGCAGCGTGCACGGCCGCCGTGATGTCGGTAATGCCCGCTTCATACACACCGTGCGTGGAGGGGTAGGTCACCATCAAGGCGGCCAGTGAGTCGCCGTGTTCGGCGATCTTCTGGTGCACATCATCGATGTCCACGTCGCCTCGGTCGTTACACGCCAAAACGACGACCTTCATACCGGCCAAAACAGCACTGGCCGCGTTGGTGCCGTGAGCGCTGGAGGGAATCAAACAAACATCGCGGTGATCATCACCGCGCGAGCGGTGATAGCCGCGAATGGCCAACAACCCGGCGTACTCACCCTGGCTTCCGGCGTTCGGCTGAAGAGACACCGAGTCATACCCGGTGAGCTCCGACAACCACTCTTCAAGGTGGGACATCATCACCAGATAGCCCTCGGTGTCATCAAGGGGGGCAAACGGATGCAATCCGGAGAATTCAGGCCAACTGACGGCCTCCATCTCGGTGGCGGCATTCAGCTTCATGGTGCAACTACCGAGAGGAATCATGCCGCGATCAAGCGCATAATCCTTGTCCGCGAGTGACTTGAGGTAGCGCATCATCGCGGTTTCCGAATGGTGCGAGTGGAAGACCGGGTGCTCTAGGAAACCGCTCTTGCGAGCGACATCCGAACCGAGGTTGATCTCCCCGTCTTCGCCGCGGTAATTCGGTAGCTCAAAAATCTGTGCCAGTTTTTGTTCGAGATCACCGGCAAGCACACCCGTGTGTTCCCCCGCAGTGGTCTCGTCCAGGGAAATGCTGAGGTGGTCCTGGTCCACCAGGTGCAGCAGAACATCGTGTGCTGCTGCGGCAGCCACAATGGCCTGTGCTTGGCCTGGCGCCTTGACCAAGATCGTGTCAAACAGGTGCTCGTGAACGACATCGTGACCTGCTGCCCGCAGTGCAGCAGCAAGACCCGCGGTCTTTGCCGCAACCCCACGCGCGATTTCGCGAAGCCCCTCAGGGCCGTGGTAGACCGCAAACATCCCCGCCATGACGGCCAGCAACACCTGCGCGGTACAGATGTTGCTGGTGGCTTTGTCGCGGCGGATGTGCTGTTCCCGGGTCTGGAGTGTGAGGCGGTAGGCGGGGTTACCATCGGCGTCTTTGGAGACACCGATCAGACGACCGGGCATTTGGCGCTCGAGGCCGCTGCGCACAGCGAGGTAGCCCGCGTGGGGTCCACCAAAGCCCAGAGGAATCCCAAAACGCTGCGTGGTGCCCACAGCGATATCAGCCCCCATTTCTCCCGGTGGCACGAGAAGCGTCATAGCCAACAAATCGGCAGCCACAATCGCCAGCGCCTGGTGGCCGTGAAGAGCCTCAATGGCGGAACGAGGGCTGCGGATGCGACCTGACGCTCCGGGGTACTGAATAAAACCACCGAAGCATTCGGGAATCTCACCGGAGAAGTCTGTTTCCACAATGTCGATACCGAGGGGTTCGGCGCGTCCGCGCACAATGGCTTTGGTCTGCTCGAGTGTGTCCGCATCCAGCAGGAAGACGTTGCTGGCGGTTGAGGTGGCGCGCTTGGCGACCAGCATGGCTTCGGCGACAGCCGTGGCCTCATCGAGCATGGACGCGTTCGCGGTACCCATCCCGGTCAGATCAGCGACCATGGTTTGGAAGTTCAACAGCGCTTCAAGGCGCCCCTGGGAAATTTCGGGTTGGTAGGGCGTGTATGCCGTGTACCAACTCGGGTTTTCCAACACATTGCGTTTGATGACGGAAGGCGTGTGGGTGCCGTAATACCCCTGCCCGATGAGCGAGCGTCGCACCGTGTTCGCATCAGCGAGGGCGCGCAGTTCAGCAAGGGTCTCCGCTTCGCTAGCAGCGGCGGGAATAGCCGAACGGGCGATGTCTTTCATCCGGAGGTGACCGGGCACAGCGGCTGCCATGAAAGCCGCCATCGAGTCAAAACCCAGGGCGTTGAGCATCAACGCCTGGGCTGAGTCATCCGTACCGATGTGCCTGCGAGCGAAGCCAGTCATGTTCTTACTCTCCAATCAACGCCTTGTAGGCGGCAGCATCGAGGGCATCTGGTTGGTCACTAAATCGAACTTTGATCAGCCATCCCGCTCCATAGGGATCAGCATTGACGGTGTCGGGAGCAGACACCACAGCGTCGTTGGCTTCCACCACTTCACCGGCCACGGGGGCAAAGATTTCTCCCACGGACTTGGTGGACTCCACTTCTCCCACGATGGCTCCGTGACTAATCGAATCGCCCACGTTGGGCAGGGCAACAAACACGACGTCACCCAGCGCTTCGGCCGCGTGCTGTGTGATGCCCACAGTGGCGATATCGCCCTCAATGGCAATCCACTCGTGGTCTTTCGTGTAGAGCAGGTTGTCGGGAACGGCGCTCATGATGCGGCCTTCTTTCGCTGATAGAACGGCAGTGGTTGAACTCTAACTCCCACGTCTGAGCCTCGGACATCGACCACCAGGTCAGTGTCGAGCTCGGCATAATGCGGGTCGACATAGGCCATCGCGATGGGATACCCGAGGGTGGGCGACAGAGCCCCCGAAGTGACCTCACCAATGGTGTCGCCCTCCGGCGAGCGCACCGCATACCCGGCGCGCGCGGCTCGTTTACCCTCGGCCACCAGGCCCACCAGCACTCTGGCATCGGTGGCCGATGGCTCCAGTGCGGGCATTCCCACAAACGATTCTTTAGCCACCACCACTTTGCCCAGCCCCGCCTGCTGCGGTGTCCATTCAAGGCTCAGTTCGTGACCATACAGCGGCATACCCGCCTCCAAGCGGAGAGTATCCCTGCAGGCAAGCCCACACAGGCGCATTCCGTGGCCAGCCCCCGTAGCTTCCAGTTCATCCCACAGGGCCTGTGCGTGGGTGTCTGCCACATACACTTCATAGCCATCCTCACCGGTGTACCCGGTGCGGGCAATCAGCACCTGTTCGGTGTTGAAGGTTCCGGTCGTGATCCGGTAGTACCGAAGCTCATCCAGACTCTCGGCAAGCTCAATTCCGGCCGCCTCCAGGATGAGCCGGGAGTGGGGCCCTTGCACCGCGATCAGCGCCCAGTCATCACTCTCATCACGGACGGTGACATCAAAACCTGTGGTCCGCTCTGACAATGCCGTGACCGCGGCATCGCGGTTGGCGGCATTGGCCACAATCAAATAGCGATCCTCCGCCAGTCGATACACAATCAGGTCATCAACGACACCACCCTCGGGGCTCAAGAGCAGCGAATATTTCGCCTGATGGTTCTCCAAAACCGACAATTTGTTACTCAGCGCGTAATCAAGAAAATCACCGGCACCAGCGCCGACCACCGAAATTTCGGCCATATGCGACAGATCGAACATGCCCGCTGCTTCGCGCACCGCGTGGTGTTCCACCAGGTCGGATTCGTATCGCACGGGCATGTCATACCCGGCAAAATCCGTGAACGACGCACCAGCACGCTGGTGTGCGGCATGAAGGGGGGTCTGCTTGCTCACGGTTCTCCTGGAGTCTGTGGCACAGGAAAACATCCTGTCCGACTCCCCCTCTGTCATGGGCCTGAGAGTTTCACGCGATGTTTCGCGCTTTCACCGTCGGCGGGAAGCGTACTTCCACTTTTCAGAGTGGCCACTCCATGCGGTACAGGGAACCTGAGAGATTGGCGGGGATGCTTGCTCCTTCGGTGACATCAGTGATGTCTCTCCCGCATGGCGTAAGGCCCAGTGTGAAGTTGTGGGGAAAGACTAGCAAGCGCTCGCGCGATTAATCCCCGCCACGCTCCAGCGCCGAATGAAGGTTTGCCACCTCGATCAA
>JAHEGA010000045.1 GCA_024639925.1 Microbacteriaceae bacterium | reverse complement strand
CAACAGTGCACAGGGGGTTAGGACGAATGCGGTTCGCTCATGCTTCCCAAAATGATGGCCAAGTGGAGGGTCAGCGCATCCCTCGGGTTACCGGGGTCCCACGCCACTACCTGCGACACCTTTTTGAGGCGGTAGCGCACCGTGTTGGGGTGCACGTAGAGCTCGCGCGCTGTTGATTCCAACGAGTGACCGGTCTCGAGGTATGTCCACAGTGTTCCCAGCAGGTCGAGCTGGTGGTCGCGAAGGGGTTCGTAGATATCGGTGACGAGCGCCCTGCGCGCTAGGGGATCCCCGGCGAGAGCGCGCTCGGGGAGAACATCGGCTGCGGAGAGAGGGCGGGGAAGTTCACGCCGCGCTTTGGCGACCGAAAACCCGGCCAGCGCTGCTTTCGCGCTCTTGGCTGCGTCGACGACGGACGACACCGCGGGCCCCACGACCAGCGCACCCGGGCCAAAACTTTCGTGCATATCAGCAACGATCTCGAGGAACGGTGCGGGGTGCTCGGGAGTGTGGTCCTCGTCAACCCGTCTTCCGATAACGACCACGAGGCGGTTTCCTTGGACCCCAACCAACACGTCGGCATCGCGGTGTCGAGCGGTGCGGCGGATGATGTCGACATCGACCATGCGGGGGCTCGTCCCCACGACCACAGCTACCTCGCCGTGACCGAGCCATCCCAGCGCCGCGATGCGAGAGGGTAGCTCCTGGTCATATTCGCCACTGAGGATCGAATCCACCGCAAGTGCTTCTAAGCGTGCATCCCACAAACCCCGGGACTCTGCTGCCCTGGCATACACATCAGCGGCGGCAAAAGCGATTTCCCGCGAGTAGTGGAGGATTGACTCCCGCAGCTCTGGCGGCCCCTTGAGCAGTTCCTTCTCCACAACCTCCACGGTCACTTTGATCAACTGAAGGGTTTGTTGAAGGCTCACGGAGCGAAGAAGCTCCCGCGGTGCTACGCCAAAGACATCGGAGGCAATCCAGGGTGTCGACTGGGGATTTTCATGCCAGGCGATGAACGAGGTGATGCCGGTTTGTGCCACCATTCCGACCGCCGATCGGCGACCGGGAGGCATGGCCCGGTACCAGGGTAATTCCGCTTCAAGCGTCGCCAGCGTGGTGGTCGCCATCTCCCCGGAGATGTTGCGAAGCCACGCGAGCGTTTGCTTCTTGGTCATGGCCATGGCTACTCCCGGCGAGACACTATTCGCTTAGGCTTCACCACCGGCGGAACCGCTCGTTCCCGCGGTGACGTCGTGCAGCTGGTATTTCTGGATTGCCTGAGCAAGCGCATCCGGCGCTACAGCACCGTCTTTGGCGAGTTGCTGCAACACCCGGGCGGCAACCGAAGGGCCGTCAATCGCGAAGTAGCGTCGCGCGGCAGGGCGGGTGTCACTAAACCCAAAACCATCCGCCCCCAGAGTGAGGTAGGGACGTGGCACAAACTCGCGAATTTGATCCTGAACGCTGTGCATGAAGTCGCTGACCGCAATGACCGGGCCCTCGCTCTCGGACAGGCGCGTGGTGACGTAGGGCACTGCGGCGGGTTGATCGGGGTGCAGGAAGTTGTGGCGTTCTGCGGCCACGCCGTCGCGCCTGAGCTCATTCCAGGAGGTGACCGACCACACCTCGGCGCTCACGCCCCAGTCCTCAGCCAGCAAAGCTTGAGCCTCGAGTGCCCAGGGAACTCCCACTCCAGAGGCAAGAATTGTCGCCTTGGGCCCTGCTCCGGAGCCAGCACTGATACGGTGCAGGCCCTTCAGGATTCCCTCGACATCCACGTCCGCGGGTTCCTCGGGTTGCACGATCGGCTCGTTATAAATGGTGAGGTAGTACATCACGTTGGGGTCGGGGTGCTGCCCGCCGTACATCCGTTCCATACCGGCCGCCACAATGTGAGCAAGCTCGTACGAGTACGCCGGGTCATAGGTGATGACCGCAGCATTGGTCGACGCCAACAAGGGAGAGTGGCCATCCGCGTGCTGGAGGCCCTCTCCGGTGAGGGTTGTGCGACCGGCGGTAGCGCCCATGATGAAGCCTCGGGCCATTTGATCGCCTGCTGCCCACATGGCATCCCCGGTGCGCTGGAACCCGAACATGGAATAGAACACGTAGATCGGCACCATCGGTTCGCCGTGGGTGGCGTAACTGGTTCCCACCGCGGTGAATGCAGCAAACGCACCGGCCTCGTTGATGCCGGTGTGAAGTATCTGTCCTTCGGGGCTTTCCTTGTAGGCCAAGAGCAGCTCACGGTCAACCGAGGTGTATTCCTGGCCGTGCGGGTTGTAAATCTTGGACGTCGGGAAGTACGCGTCCATTCCGAAGGTGCGGGCTTCATCGGGGATGATTGGCACCAACCGGTGGCCAAAGTCCGGGTTCTTGAGGAGGTCCTTGAGCAAACGGGCGAACGCCATGGTGGTGGCAATTTCTTGCTTGCCGGAACCCTTTTTCACCGACGCGTACGTGTCGGCACTCGGCAACGAGACCTGGGTGTATCGCGAACGACGTTCTGGCAGGTATCCACCCAACTCACGCCGCCGTTCGTGCATGTACTGCAAGGCTTCGTCGTTGTCCCCGGGGTGGAAGTAGGGCGGCTGATACACGTCGGCATCCAACGCCTGATCCGAAATCGGAATACGCATGTCGTCCCGGAAGGTTTTGAGGTTTTCCAGTGTGAGTTTCTTCATTTGGTGGGTAGCGTTGCGACCCTCGAAGCTGGGACCCAGCCCGTAGCCCTTCACCGTCTTTGCGAGAATCACCGTGGGCTGGCCTTTGTGCTCGGTGGCTGCTTTGAAGGCAGCGTAGACCTTGCGGTAATCGTGGCCACCCCGTTTGAGGCGCCAAATATCGTCGTCGCTCATGCCTGCCACCATGGCGGCGGTACGAGGGTCGCGACCGAAGAAGTTTTCCCGAATGTACGCTCCGCTTTCGGCTTTATACGTTTGGAAATCGCCATCGGGTGTGGTGTTCATCAGGTCCCGAAGTGCACCCTCGTGGTCCTGTGACAGGAGGGCATCCCATTCGCGACCCCACACCACTTTGATGACGTTCCAGCCTGCTCCGCGGAAGAAGCTCTCGAGCTCCTGGATGATTTTTCCGTTGCCACGCACCGGTCCATCGAGTCGTTGCAGGTTGCAGTTGATCACAAATGTCAAATTGTCGAGGTCGTCGTTCGCGGCGAGCTGGAGGGCTCCACGGCTCTCGACCTCGTCCATCTCGCCATCACCGAGGAACGCCCACACGTGTTGCTGGGACGTGTCTTTGATGCCGCGGTTGTGGAGGTAACGGTTTGCTTGCGCCTGGTAGATCGCGTTGATCGGCCCCAAGCCCATCGACACCGTGGGGAACTGCCAGAACTCCGGCATCAACCGCGGGTGCGGGTAGGAGGACAGTCCACCCGAGGAGTGAGACTTTTCCTGGCGGAAACCGTCGAGCTGGTCTTCGCTGAGGCGACCTTCGAGGTACGCCCTGGCATACATTCCTGGGGAAGCGTGCCCCTGATAGAAAATCTGGTCGCCACCACCGGGGTGGTCCGCGCCGCGGAAGAAGTGGTTGTGGCCTACTTCGTAGAGCGCTGCCGAGGAGGCGTACGTGGAAATGTGCCCGCCCACGGCAATACCGGGCCGTTGGGCGCGGTGCACCGTAATGGCGGCGTTCCAGCGAATCCAGGCACGATAGCGACGCTCCAGCTCCTCATTACCGGGGAACTCTGGCTCGGACTCGGGAGCAATGGTGTTGAGGTAGTCCGTGGTGGGCACCATCGGGACGCCCAGGTGGAGCTCTTTGGAGCGTTTGAGGAGGCTCAACATGATCTCGCGCCCGCGCTGATGACCTGAGCCAGCGACGACTGCGTCGAGGGATTGTTGCCACTCTTGCGTCTCCACCGGGTCGGAGTCCATGCGGTGAGACGAATAGGGGTCTTGGTCGTTGACAGCCATCCTGACCTCTTCCTGTGTGTGGTAGATCCAGAAGTCGAATTTCGCGAAGGGTCGCTTCGCGAAAGCCCACTCAGTCTAGACCCAGACCGCCTGAAGTTCGCGGGCCCGAAGCGTTGCCCGGTGGTCTAGCATTGAGGCTTGGGCCTGTAGCTCAGTTGGTTAGAGCGCCACGTTTACACCGTGGATGCCGGGGGTTCGAGTCCCTCCGGGCCCACCAAAGATTTAGCCAAACAGCGCGACCATGAGCGCTGCGTAGATGACGACAAACACGGTCGGGGTCACATACTTGACCACCCACATCCAGTCGCGCAGCGCGTCCGGGCTGGAGGCGGCGAGCGCTTGAGCCTCGGTGGCGGATTGGAACTGGACCAGCGCGCCGAGAATGCCTGACGCCAAAAGAATCCCCGCGGTCGCCACTCGCACTGCCAGGGCGGTTTCGGCAAGCCCGAACTGAAGGAGAGCCACCGTGGTAATCAGCAACAACGTCGGCGCTATTTGGGAAATGACGATGGTTTTTCGGTGCTCGAGCCACACGTCACGTTGTTCCGGTGTCATTCCTCACTCCTTGTCTCGTTCTCCTGACACTGTAGCGAAGCCTCGTTTCGCCAGGCAGCTCCCGCTAATTGCCCGTACGCTGGGGGCATGATGGGTGACGAAGAACCAGGCAACAACACCTCGGGTCCGAGGCGTTCGACGTATGTGCCGCCCATCGATGATTCCCTCGCGGATGAGGATGTTATCGCCGAAGTTGCGGCGCAGGGCGCACCCCCTGCACCCTCTGCTGCTGCACTCCCACAGCCCTCCGCGGATAACTCCCTCGTGTACCCGCCCGCTCCCGTGAGGCGGTCACTACCGCCGAGTGCGGTCTTCGCGGAGGGAGACGCATCGGACATAGCGGCGATGATGGATCGCCTCGAGCTCCAGCTCGTGCTGAAACGCGAAGAAGAAGAGGCTTTTCACGACTGGTCCGAACAGATTCGCCAGAGCCATCCGGAGCTTGCGGAGGCAATTATCGTCCACGAGCGGGCAATTTTCGATGGTGGGCAGCGCCAGGAGTTCCGTATCGAGCCTCTAGCCGAAGAAACTGCTGAAGTTGAGGCGGAGGCGCCGAGTGAGCCAGAGAAGCCGGCTGTTATCGCTCAGGAAGACATCGCTGAGGTCCTCGCGGACGAACAAGAATCGTCGTCGATCCCAACCGAGGGTGACCCGAAGGCGGGGGCCGATGACACACCCGTCGTTCCTGCTGCCGCCCGGAAACCGGTCCGAGTTCCGGGAGTCCTCTCGCCGACACGGTGGTCGCTCGTATCAACATGGATGATTGCTGTCCTCCCAGCGGGAGCCTTGACGCTGGGCGTGTGGCTGGTAGGCGGAGGCGCGGACTTCTCCCAGGCCATCACCGCCACAGCGATAGCCGCGGTGATTCTCGGTCTCGTGATCGCCGGACTCACCCGGGCACGAACCCCGCTTCGTGACACCTTTGGCACAGCCGGTAGCAGTGTTCCCGGTGCCCTTGTGTTGGTTCTCCGCCTGAGCGTTTTAGCTGTTCTCGTGTGGTGGTCATCATCTCTTGCGGCAAACATCGCTGCTCTCTCTGGTTGGTGGCCGGGAAGCCTCGAGGAAGCCCAGATTGTGGCGGCTGTTCTGATGGGTGGCAGTGCTGCCGCGCACCTATTCGTCAGCGCTCCGGTTCTGCGGGTCACTCTGTGGGCAAGCGCAACCCTCGGGGTTCTGGGAGCTGTGGCACTCGTTGTTCGCACTGCTTCCAAGATCTCCGTGCTTCCGGTGTGGGAAGTCCCCGGTGAAGCGGTGGCGGTGCTGTCCGTCTCTGCGCTGATTGTCGCTGTTGGTGTCGCTCTGTTTGCCCCGATTGCCCCCAATCTGGCGGGTCTCGTTGCCTTCCGGCGAGTTCGAGCACAGGGTCTCTGGGCGGCACTGGCGGCGACGGTGCCGATGGCAGCCTTGGTCACGTTTGTTGTCGTTCTTGCCACAAGTGCGCCACGGTTCGCTCAGGCGTTCCTCGAGGACCCGATCCGCACGTTGGTCGTGGGTTTGGGAACCTGGTTCCCCGTTCCCGCCCTCATTGCACTGGTCCTGCCGTTTGTGGGCCTGCTGGCGGTGGGGCTTAGCTCTGCGGCCTCCTCGCTGCGCGATATGTCGCTCCCTGGACCCACCACGCTAATCGCCAGCATCGTGACGGTCCTTTTCGGGGCCGCTGTGCTCGCGAGTTTCCTTTGGTCAGACGCGTTGCGGGAAGCGCTACCCGATCTTGTGACCACCCTGGGTGTCGCGATTGCTGCCTGGGCAGGTGTCACGGCGATGAACGCGATGGTGCCACAGCGACCCTCCGGTCACGGCACCCCGGCCGTTCGGTGGGGCAACCTCATCGGTCTCGCCGTCGCTGTTGCCCTGGGACTGGGAGTTACGAGCTCGAGCGTGTCCTGGCTTTCGTGGCAGGGCTTCCTGGTCGACTTTGTCACCGTGGAAGGCTTGGGTGGCCTGACGCAGGGCTCGATGGGAGTTCTTCTTGCGCTTGCTGCGGGAGCACTTGCCGCCCTCCTGTCGTTCGTGTTTTCTCTGGCCCGGAAAGGAACCCCCCGTGTCGAAGCCTGACAATGCTGCACTCTCGCTGGCGGGGGTGCTGGAGGTCCTCGAATCTCTCTGGCCCGAAGCGGGAGCAGAAGAGTGGGATGCGCCAGGCCTCGTCGTCGGCGATCCCGAATCTCCGGTGACCTCGATCCACCTCATGGTGGATGTCACCCCGGAAAGTGTCGAGGAGGCTCTGGAGCAGGGCGCTGATCTGATTATCGCCCACCACCCGCTGTTGTTGAAGGGTGTCACCACGGTGGCGGAGTCCACCTACAAGGGACACATCATCGCCACACTGATCAGGGCGGGATGCGCCCTGGTTACTGCGCACACCAATGCGGATGCTGTTCCCACAGGGACTTCTGCTCGACTGGCGGAGCTACTGGAGCTCCGCCACCACGAGCCGATTACCGCTGGGGTAACCCCGGGTCATGGGCTGGGTCGCGTGGGGACGCTCGCGGAACCCCGTAGCCTTTATGAGGTCGCGGTGGCGCTCGGAGAATTATTGCCGCACACTGCCGTGGGCCCAGTGGTTTCGGGAGACCCGGAAGCACTCATCACCACGGTGTCGCTGTGTGCGGGTGCAGGAGATTCCCTAATTGCGCACCCCACGGTCACCGCCAGTGATGTCTACATCACCAGTGACCTGCGTCACCATGTCGCCTCCGAAGCCAGAGAGCAAGCGCAACTGCTGGGTGGTCCGGCGCTCATTACGATTTCCCACTTCTCGGCCGAATGGCTCTGGTTAAGCCAAGCGGCGAGCGAACTCGAGGCTCGCGTCAGTATTCCGATTGTGGTGAGTGACCTCAATACGGATCCGTGGACCTTCCAAGTGCAACGCGTAGGGGATGAATAAATGGCGCTCACCGCACCAGCTGAAAGCCAAAAACACCTGTTGAGCCTGGCGGACATCGATCTTGCCATCACCCGCCATCAGGCCACCGTGAGGGGCTTGGTCGAAGCACTGAGCATCGGCACACTCGAAAAAGCCGTCGAAGACATTCGTGCCCGACGTCATGACGCCATGGTGGAGCGTGATGGCATCCAGGCTGAGCTCTCTCGGGCGGAATCGGATGTGTCGCTGGTGGATGCGCGCATCGCGAAAGACTCCGAGCGGTTGGCGCAGACATCCTCCGCCAAGGATGCGCAGGGTCTCGAACACGAGCTCGAAAGCCTGGCCACCCGCAAATCAGATCTAGAAGATATTGAACTCGCCATCATGGAAAGACTGGACGAGGCCACTGCAGCGTTCGGCTCGCTCGAGGAGCAGCTGGCCAGCGCCGAGGGTGCCCTTGGGGACGCTCGAGAGCAACACAGCTCCCAAAGCCAGGACCTTACTGAAAAGATCGCCCAGCTCAACCGCGAGCGCGAGGAAGTGGTCGCGTCTCTTCCGAGCGATCTGGTAGCACTCTATGACCGCCAGCGTGAGCGTTACGGGATAGGAGCTTCTCACCTGCGTGCCAGGATTTCGAGCGCAACGGGTGTTGCGTTGACGGAGTCGGATCTTCAAACGATTCGGGAAACCCCCGAAGACACCGTGGTGATGTGTCCTGACAGCAACGCCATCCTCGTCCGCACGGCGGAGTCTGGGCTGTGAGCTACGAGAAACTGATTGTCGAAGCAGATGGCGCCTCGAGGGGAAACCCGGGGGACGCCGCCGGGGGAGCCGTCGTGGTGGACCCGGAGACCCAGGAGACAATTGCTACCGTGGGTGAGCTCTGCGGCACGGCGTCCAACAATGTCGCCGAGTACCGCGGAATGATTGCAGGAATCCGCGCTGCCTGGGAGATTGCACCGGGTGCTTCTCTGCGTGTGTTGATGGATTCCAAGCTGGTGGTGGAGCAGATGTCGGGGAGATGGAAAATCAAACACCCGGACATGCAGGCTCTTGCCCGCGAAGCTCGCGCGCTCGTGGGAGAGGGTCCCGTCACGTTTGAGTGGGTTCCTCGAGAGAAAAATGCCCGAGCGGACGCCGCGGGTAATGCGGCGCTTGATCGCCGAGAATCTTTTCTCGAGCGCTAGCCAGTTTGTGGCTGCTGCCCTACCCTGGAAGGGTTGGAGGGGTTGGCCAGGCAATCGCGTCGCTGCGCAAGCAGCGCCGAGGAACGTCCGGGCTCCCCAGAGCAGGATGGTGGGTAACACCCACCCGGAGTAATCCGCGAGATAGTGCCACAGAAAATAGACCGCCCGGTTTTCCGGGTAAGGGTGAAACGGTGGTGTAAGAGACCACCAGAGGTTTGGGTGACCAAATCTGCTTGGTAAACCTCATCCGGAGCAAGGTCAAACAGACACCCATCAGGTTGCTCGCCTGAGTGTCGGGTAGGCCGCTAGAGGGATCTGGTAACAGCTCCCCGAGAAAGATGATTGCCCACGGGGTTCGCCCCGGGACAGAACCCGGCGTATCGGCTGGCCCCCTCCAACACTAAGAAACGCTGCGCAGAACCGTAACGACCTTGCCCATGACGGTGGCGTGATCGCCCATGATGGGCTCGTAGGCGCTGTTTTGCGGCAATAGCCATGTGTGGCCGTCGCGCTGCTTGAAGACCTTCACGGTGGCCTCCTCGTCCAACATTGCGGCGACGATGTCTCCGTTGTCCGCTGTGTGCTGCTGACGCACGACAACCCAGTCACCGTCGCAAATTGCCGCATCAATCATCGAATCACCGACAACCTTCAACATGAAGAGCTCGCCATTGCCCACCAGCTGTCGGGGTAGTGACATCACATCTTCGACATGCTGTTCAGCGGTGATCGGAACACCGGCAGCAATCTGACCGACGAGAGGAACCGCCACAGCGTTGGTGTCCGCCGGGGAGATGTCGACCACCGGAGAAGAGTGCTCCGGGGTGAGTCGTTTGAGAACTTCCAAAGTTCGCGCGGTGTTGGCGTGACGTTTGATGTAGCCGGCGCGCTCCAGTTGGCTCAGCTGGTGAGACACGCTTGAAGTCGAGGCCAGACCCGTGTTCTCACAAATCTCCCGCATGCTCGGCGGAACGCCTCTGGAGTCCAGGGACAACTCGATGAAGGCTTGGATTTTCTGCTGCTTTTCGCTCAACATGTCTTCACCGTACCCTGTTTCGAACAGTTTTTCTATACATGCGTTCGAATATGGATCGAGCGTGTCGGTGGTTGGGTGTCAAATTGGTCACGTTCAATGCTTGACATGTCAAACATTCGAACATATATTCGAAACAGAAATTCGGACCTGGCCCTCCCGGCCGAGGGTCGGGTCCGAACTCTCAACCAAGGAGGACACTATGAACACCACCCCCACATTGCGCATCACCACTCGCGGTCGAGCCGTTTTGGGTTTCGCGCTCGCACTGCCCGTGATTGCCCTCTCCGTGTTCTTAGCGTCGCCGGGCGCGCTCGCCGACAGCGAGGTAGCCGCGAACGACTTCGAGTACATGACCGTTTTGTCGGGCGACACGCTCTGGAGCATCGCCACGTTGATTGACCCCGCTGCAGACCCTAGGGACGTGGTTGAGGACATTATTTCCCTCAACCAACTGGACAGCGCCGTTCTCACCCCGGGCCAGGAGATCGCCCTTCCCCAATAGTCACGAGGGCCACCAGTTACGCTGAGGTAATGGCCTCACTGTCCGATCTTCCCCTGCGCGATGATTTGCGCGGAAAAGCTCCCTACGGTGCGCCGATGAATCCGGTGAAGTACGCACTCAACGTCAACGAGAACACGCATCCGGTTCCCGAGGGAGTGCGGCAGGCGATTCTCGCCGAGATTTCCCAGGCTCTCGAATCCGTCAACCGGTATCCGGATCGAGAGTTCACCGCGCTGCGGGCCTCCCTCGCAGAGTACGCCTCGCACGAGCGCGTCGCGGGCGCCATTGACCCCGACATGGTGTGGGCTGCTAACGGGTCCAACGAAGTCATCCAGCAGGTGTTGCAAGCCTTCGGGGGACCGGGCCGGTCCGTTCTGGGCTTTCCGCCAAGCTATTCGATGCACCCAATCATTGCTGAGTCCACGGGAACCTCCTGGAGCGTCGGTAGTCGCGAGAGTGACTTTTCCCTCACCCCTGCCGGGGTGCAGAGCGCGATCCGCCTTACCACTCCAAATTTGGTGTTTCTGTGCGCTCCGAACAACCCGACGGGGACCCCGGTGTCTCTCGAGACCATCGAGGCGGCATACGACGCCACCGACGGGATCGTGCTCGTGGATGAGGCCTATGTGGAGTTCCGGCCCGAGGGCGCTCCCACGGCTTCGGAGTTATTGCCCGGCCGGGAACGCCTCGTGATTTCCCGCACCATGTCGAAAGCATTTGCTTTCGCCGGCGCTCGAGTCGGGTATCTGTTGGCGGATCCCGCAGCCATCGACGCTCTGCGTCTTGTCCGGTTGCCGTATCACCTGTCGGGAATCACCCAGGCGGCGGCGCTCGGAGCCCTGCAGCATGCCGAGATCATGTTGTCGATGGTGAGCGATATCCGAGAGCAGCGGGATCGGTTGTTGCGGGAATTGCCGGAACTGGGCTTCACGGCACGTGAGTCGGCAGCCAACTTTGTGCTCTTTGGCGGAATCGATGACCCCCAGCAGCTTTTCCAAGATTTGCTTGAGCACGACATCCTGATTCGCGACGTGGGCATTGAGGGACACCTCCGGGTGACCGCCGGAACAGAAGAGGAAACCACCGTTTTCCTGGACACTCTCGCTAGACTTCGGACGTGAATTCACTACCCCGCACCGCCTCCCTCGAGCGGTCAACCTCAGAATCCCAAGTGAGAGTCAGCGTCAACCTTGATGGGACAGGCACGTCCACGATCGAGACGACGGTGCCGTTTTTTGACCACATGCTCACGGCGTTGTCGAAGCACTCGCTCATGGACCTCGAGATCTCCTCCCGGGGTGACACCGATATCGATGTGCACCACACGGTGGAAGACACGGCCATTGTCTTGGGCCAAGCCATTCGCGAAGCCCTGGGGGACAAGGCAGGCATCGGCCGTTATGGTGATGCGCTCGTGCCACTGGATGATGCCCTGGCGAGGGCAGTCGTGGATGTTTCTGGACGCCCCTACCTCGTTCACACGGGAGAACCCGAAGGCTTCGAATATCACGCCATTGGGGGGCACTTCACCGGGTCCCTCGTTCGCCACGTGTTTGAAGCACTCACGATGCACGCTCACCTCACCGTCCACATCACGGTGTTGGATGGCCGGGACCCGCACCACATTGCGGAGGCGGAATTCAAAGCGTTTGCCCGAGCGTTGCGCACCGCCATCGCCAAAGACGATCGTGTTCACGGCATTCCCTCCACCAAGGGTGCCCTGTAGCTGTGGCCCCTCGGGTAGTTGTTTTTGACTACGGATCGGGCAACGTTCACTCGGCTCTCAAAGCCGTCGAAGCTGCGGGGGCGTCTGTCACTCTCACCAACGACAGCGACCTGGCTCTTGAGGCCGATGGCTTGCTCGTTCCCGGTGTGGGAGCATTCGCCACGGTTATGTCGGGTCTGCGCGAAGCCCGCGGAGACAGCCTGATCGAAAAGCGTCTGGCCGGAGGCCGACCGGTGATGGGGATTTGTGTGGGGCTGCAGGTCATGTGCGACGAAGGACTGGAGCACGGCGTGCGCACCGAAGGCCTCGGTCAGTGGCCGGGGCAAGTGACAAAGCTCGACGCGCCGATCCTCCCTCACATGGGGTGGAACACGGTCGAGGTGGGCTCGGGCAGTGTTCTGTTTGAGGGCGTAGAAGAGGAGCGGTTCTACTTCGTCCACTCGTATGCTTTGACGCAGTGGGACTTGCCAGGGGGTGGGCCTCTCCAGGAACCCATCGTGACGTGGAGCACACACGGTCAAAGGTTTGTGGCGGCCGTCGAAAATGGCCCGCTCTGTGCCACCCAGTTTCACCCCGAAAAATCCGGTCCCGCGGGGATTCGCCTGCTGCGCAACTGGGTTCGTTCGCTCGGCAATTCGTGAGGAAATATCCCACGGACAAAGGGGAGTAGTATCTAAGGCTTGTGCGCGAGCACACTTCCGACAATCACTGAGCCCGAGACGCACTTATTTCCCACTATGAACGAGTTTTCGCAGTCACCCTCCCTCACTCTTCT
>JAHEGA010000080.1 GCA_024639925.1 Microbacteriaceae bacterium | reverse complement strand
ATGGTGACTTCTTCCACCTGGTTCTCCAGGAGCAACTCCAGCCCCTGTTGGGTACTAATCGGGCGGAAACCTCCGGCACCCAGCAGTGAGAAGCCGATCACAATAACGGCGATGCCAACAACGATGTACGGGAGAGGCCCTTTGAGCAGTGCCTTCAGAGTGGGACGTTTCGTGGCCATAGCGGCTCAAGGAACCTTTCCAAACGAGAAAATCGCGAAGTAGTAAGGCTACTGCCTGTCACCGACGTGCACCGAGTTGTTCGCCTCGGGCAGAGAGTTAGGCTTCGTCCCGGTACACCTCGGGGTTGAGCACCCCGATGCCCTTCAAATTGCGGTATCGCTCTGCGAAATCGAGCCCGAAGCCCACCACAAATTCATTGGGGATATCAAAACCGAGGTAGTCGATGGGGACCTCGACGGCCATCGCATCGGGTTTACGCAACAGCGATGCGACTCTGATGGATGCAGCGCCCCGCGACTCAAAGTTTTCAAGCAACCACGACAGAGTGAGACCCGAGTCCACGATGTCCTCCACGATGAGGACGTGGCGTCCCTCCAGCGAAGAGTCCAGGTCTTTCAGAATGCGCACCACGCCGCTGGATTTTGTGGAGCGGCCGTAGCTCGACACCGCCATCCAGTCCATCTCGACGGGGATGCGTAGTTCACGGGCCAAGTCCGCCATCACCATGATGGCACCTTTGAGCACACCCACCAGTAACGGCGTCTTGTCCGCCAGGTCAGCCTCAATGGCGCGCGCCATCCGCGCTAACCCCTTGGCGATCTCTTCTTCGCTCACGACAGTCGAGACAATGTCGGTGTGTGCATCACTAAAGTCCACGTCGGGTTCCTTTCGCGGGGCGATTTTCAGCCGAGCGAACCACAATCAGTCCCTCGAGTCTCTCCAGGGTAGCGCCGGATAAGTCGAGCGAGGATTGCCCGTTCCAGCGCCACAGAAGGGTCTCCACCTGCTTCATGTGAGCAAAAGTAGGCGGGGCGCCACCGACAGCGCTCACCATGCTCCGAATCATGCGTGAAGAAATCGCAGGGTCGTGCTCGAGTAGCTGAGAAACAGGAACAGACCGCACACCGGGCTCTGTCGAATCCACTTGCGCGTCATACTCGCGAGCGGCAAGGACATCCAACGCTTCCGAGTCTTGTCGAAACAGTGCTGCCGTTCGAGCAAGAGCATCGGAAACACCCGGTCCGAGCTCATCCTCCAGAACCTTCATTACCCGATTGCGCACCCGAGAGCGCGTGAAGCGCTCATCGGTGTTGTGCGGGTCGTCCCACCAGTCAACCCCGGCGTCCGAGAGTGCCTGTCGCAACGTGTCGCGCGAAATTCCCAACAGTGGTCGGTGGAAAGCACCGTCAGATTCCGGCATGCCCTTCAAACCCGAGGGCCCGCTTCCTCGCGTCATTCCCAACAGCACCGTTTCGGCTTGGTCGTCTTTAGTGTGGGCCAGCAAAACTCCACCAGCACCAGTTTCCTTCATAGCCTCGGAGAACGCCTCATACCGAGCAGTCCTGGCGGCATCTTCTGGTCCACCGGCTGTGCCCACCTCAACCTGCTTGATGATGACGGGAGCGAGGCCCCAACCCGCAATCGTCCCTGCGGCGTCGTGGGCGCGCTGATTGGACCCCTCTTGCAACTGGTGGTCCACTACTACCGCTCCTATGGAGATCCCCAGGCCGGGAGCTTCTTGGGCGAATGCCCATGCCAAGGCGAGTGAATCACCCCCACCGCTCACCGCCACGAGGTATCGCGTGGAGGGGTCCGCATGCTCAGCCGCCCATTCGCGAACAGTTCGGCGAATATCCGCCATGGCGGGGCTCAACCGAGGTCTGCGACCCCCTAAACCCCGCTTCTGCGCCACCCGGTAAGGTTACTTCACGAAACTTTTCCCCCTAAGGAGCGCTCGAGCGATGGCCGAATACCCCGCAGTGATTGAAATCCCCCGTGGCAGCAGAAACAAGTACGAAGTGGACCACGAAACAGGGCGGGTATTCCTCGATCGCGTGCTTTACACAAACTTTGTGTACCCCACCGACTACGGGTTCTTCGAGAACACCCTGGGTCTTGACGGTGACCCCGTCGATGTTTTGGTGCTCACCGAATACCCGTTGTTCCCGGGAGTGGGTTTGTCAGCACGTCCCGTGGGAGTGTTCAACATGACCGACGATGGTGGAAGCGACGCCAAAGTGGTTGCCGTTCCCGCCGGTGACCCCCGCTGGGATCACATCCAAGATGTCAACGACATCCCCGAGTACACGCGCAAAGCGATTGAGCACTTCTTCGAGCACTACAAGGACTTGGAGCCCGGCAAATGGGTCAAGACCGAAGGCTGGGGATCTCGTGCCGACGCCGAAGCCGTGATTGAAGCGGGTATCGCTGCTTTTCCCGGGCACTAGCCCAGGCGAATACCCCGGTTCAGGAAGAACGGGTACGGGTCCTGCGAGACCATGTTCTTTCGGGTCTCTAAGTGCAGGTGGCACCCGGTAGATCCGCCCGTAGTGCCGATCCGCCCAATCAGCTGCCCGGTCACCACCGTTTCGCCCAACTTCACATAGAGCGA
>JAHEGA010000036.1 GCA_024639925.1 Microbacteriaceae bacterium | reverse complement strand
CCTGTGGTGCCGATTTTCCAGCCGATGGCTTCTGCGCTGTCGGGATAGATGGCACTGCGAGAGCCTCGAAGGGTGATGCCCCCGCGGTGGGGTGAGTCATCACCGACCATCACCACAGCCGCGGCACCATCACCAAACAAGCCTGTCCCCACAATGTTGGCCATGGAAGGGTCATCCCACTGGACGGTCAGGGAACACAGCTCCACCGACACCACCAGGCCCAGTGCTTTCGGGTGACCCTCCAAGTAATCGGCCACACGGGCAATGGCAGAAGCGCCAGCCACACACCCCAACCCAAAACTGGGCACCCGAACGACGTTTGGCCGAAAGCCCATCGTGGTCACCAGGTCGACATCCAAAGAGGGCGCCCCAACACCGGTCACGGTGGTGAAAAACAGGTAGTCGACATCCGCCGGGCTCACACCGGCCTGCTCAAGCGCGCCTTCAACGGCCGTCCGGGAAAGTGCTAGCGCATGCTCGCGAAAAAGTGTGTTGGCGTGGGTGAAGCTTTCGATGGTGCGGTAATCCGCAATTGGCATGACCAGGTGACGGGTATCCACCCCGGTTGACGCGTGAATGCGTCGAATGACTTCCGCCATCGTCTTATCGGTGGCGAGGCCTTCCACCAGTTGCTCGGTGATCTCTTTTTGGGCGTGTTGGTAAGCGGGCAGTGCCGGCTCCACCGTGAGAATTCTCGCCACCTACGCAAAGTAGCACGCGCGGGTGGGAACCCTGCCTGCTCGCTAGCGCCAGGCTGAGTGCCAGAGGCCGGGAGTAGTGTGGGTACCTTATGACGCAGCTTGCTTCCTCACCCCCGGTTGACCAGGGGGTGTTTCGATCCCTAGCCCGCGTCCTCCCCTACGCCAAAGCCGAATTGCCTCGTCTGGGGTTTGGAACTCTGGTGGGTTTGCTCGCCAGCGCATTCGCTCTGGCCATCCCGCTCACCCTCGAAGCTCTGGTGGATGGTCCCCTGCAAACCGGGAACACCACCCTGATTTGGGGTTCTGCGGGACTCATTGCGCTCCTGGGGTTGCTCGAAGCACTCTTTGTGTATCTGCGCCGGGTCACCGTACTCACACCGGGGACACGTATTGACGCAAAGATGCGCAATGCGATCTATCAGCATGTTCAAGACTTGCCGGTTGCGTTCCACGATTCCTGGCAGAGCGGGCAGCTTCTCTCCCGCGCCCAAACAGATATCAGCCTGGTCCGACGGTGGATGTCGTTTGGGCTGGTCATGCTGGTCTCCAACTCCATCACCATCATTCTGGGTGTGGTGATCCTCTTCACCTGGAGTCCGCTGCTGGCCACCGTGTTTATCGTTGCCTCTTTGCCGATGTTGATCTTTGGCTCCCGCTTTCGCACCCGGTTCTCCGGGCTTGCGCGGATCACCCAGGACCAGTGGGGCGATGTGGCAACGTCAGTGGAAGAATCCGTTCACGGTATTCGCATCCTCAAGTCGTTTGGTCGTGGCCAGGACGCGCTCGGACGCTTCACCACCCGCGCGTCGCGCGGGCGGGATCTCGAGATCGACAAGGGCAGCACGCTTGCTACTTTGACGTTCTGGTTGGGATGGGTGCCCGACTTTGCCCTCGCCAGCTGTCTTGCCTTGGGCGTCTGGCTCGCCAGCGCTGGTTCCTTGAGCACCGGGGAGCTCTTCGCCTTCTTTGCCACCGCTGCCGTCTTAGCAGGCCCTATTGCGTCGATTTCTTTCCTCCTGGCTCTGACCTTTGAAGCCCGAAGCGGACTGGACCGCATCTTCGAGGTGATGGATGCCACCAATCCCATCCTCGATGTCGCCGAATCGAGCGCGCCAGAGCGCGGTCGAGGCGAGCTGGTGTTTGAGGATGTGCACTTCAGGCACGAGGACACCGAGGCTGATCGCCCGGATCTCATCAACGGAATCTCGCTGCACATCAAGCCGGGCGAAACCATGGCTCTCGTGGGGGTGACCGGTAGCGGGAAAACAACGGTCACCGCTCTTCCCGCCAGGCTTTATGACGTCACCGGTGGTCGAATTCTGCTGGATGGGGTCGATATCGCCACCATCCCGTTGAATGCCTTGCGCACCCGAATCGCCATGGCGTTTGAGGATGCGACCTTGTTTTCTGCCCGGGTCAAAGACAACGTGATGCTGGGTCGCCACGATGTCAGCGATCTCGAGAGTCCCGAAGCCCACGCCATCCTGACCGAGGCCCTCGAGGTGGCCGAAGCCGGCTTTGTCTATGACCTGCCCGAGGGTGTCGACACCATCATCGGCGAACAGGGGCTCAGCCTCTCCGGTGGGCAACGCCAGCGCCTAGCGCTGGCTCGAGCAATCGCTGCGGACCCCGAAGTGTTGGTGCTCGATGACCCGCTCTCAGCACTCGATGTTCAAACCGAAGCGCGGGTTGAATCAGCTCTGCGGAAGGTGTTGGCCACGACCACCGCCCTGGTGGTCGCCCACCGCCCCTCCACGGTGATGCTGGCAGACCGGGTGGCCTTGTTGCACGAAGGCCGGATTGCTGCGGTGGGCACCCACAGCGAGCTTCTGGAATCCTCCGCTGCCTATCGCAGTGTGATTTCCTCCCTCGCGGATACTGACCAGGCGCCCCGGGAAGATCGGGCCGTGACCGATTCGACGATCGAGCTCGAAATCATTGAATCCACCGGACTTGACGATGATGCGCGACTGATTCGTCGGGATGACGAGGACGCCCGATGAGTATGCAGGGGGTTTCGGGCGAAGATCGCAGCACGCTCAGTAAAGACGAGAGCAAACGGCTTCGCCGGCGATCGTTCGCGCTGCTCCTGGACATTGTGAAACCCCATCGGCGCCGCTTCATCGCGACCATGGTGGTGGTGGTCTTCAGTGTGGGAATGCAGGTCGCTGGGCCTGCACTAATTGCCGCGGGCATTGACCGGGGTTTACCCGCAGCACAGCAGGGTGACTTCACCCCGCTATGGCTGATTGTCGGCGGATTTTTGATCACCGGCTTTGGGGCTGCTGCGCTGCTCTCCGTCTACACGAAGTGGTCCATTGCCATCAGCCAAGACATCATGCACGAGCTGCGGTTGCGGATCTTCGCTCACACCCAGCGACTGAGCATGAGCTTTCACGAGAAATACACCTCGGGACGCATTATTGCCCGCCAAACCAGCGACATCTCGACGCTGGGTGAACTGCTCAATGGTGGTGTGGGAAACCTCGTCCAAGGTGTCTTGTTTATGGCCTTCACCACCGGGGCCTTGTTACTTCTTGACCCCTGGAGTGCCCTACCGCTGGTGGGCGCGATCCTCCCGGTCGTCGCCGCCACCTGGTGGTTTTCCATCGCCTCGAGGCGCGAGTTTAGAAACTCGCGCACATTCTCTGCTCGCCTGATTATTCAGTTCGTGGAAAGCATGGCCGGTATCCGCGCCGTCAAGTCGTTTCGCCGTGAAGCCATCAACGAAGAAACCTATGCCGAAAAAGTGGAGGACTATCGGGAGGCCACCCGCCGCACCATCGCCATTTTTGGCATCTATGACCCCATGTTGAAAGTCATCGGCAGCATCACGGTCGCCGTGGTGCTCCTCGCCGGGGCCTTCCGTGTTCTGGAAGGCGGAATTGAAATTGGTGTGCTGCTGGCGGCCGTGTTGTACACCAGGAACTTCTTTAGCCCCATCGAAAACTTGGCCATGTTTTATAACTCCTTCCAATCCGCTTCTGCAGCGTTGGAAAAGATCTCCGGTGTGCTGGAAGAAACGCCAGCGCTGGAGGATCCCGCACAACCTGAAGCGTTTAGCTCCACCACCGGTGCGGTGTCGTTTAGCGGGGTGAGCTTCTCCTATAACGACGGGGTCGAGGTGTTGCCACGATTCGACCTCGATATTCCCGGGGGCCAAATCGTCGCTTTGGTGGGTGCTACCGGTGCTGGTAAATCAACCGTGGCGAAGCTGGTTGCACGCTTTTATGACCCCTCCGAGGGAACCGTGACCCTGGATGGGCGAGAACTGCCCACCATCGCGGATCAGGACCTGCGGCGCTCGGTTGTGCTGGTCACCCAGGAGGCTTACATGTTCTCCGGCAGCGTCTCGGAGAACATTCGCCTGGGTAAACCAGACGCCAGCTTTGCCGAAGTGCAAAAGGCAGCGCGCGCCGTGGGTGCCCACGACTTCATCGAGGCCTTGCCCGAAGGTTATGACACCGATGTGAACAAGCGCGGTGGCAGGCTTTCCGCAGGGCAGCGGCAGCTGGTGTCCTTTGCTCGCGCCTTCATCGCCGATCCTCGGGTGCTCATCCTTGATGAAGCCACCGCATCGCTCGATATCCCCAGTGAAAGACTCGTCCAACACGGGTTGAAAACGCTTCTCGCCGATCGCACAGCCATCATCATTGCCCACCGTCTCTCGACGGTGGATATCGCCGACCGCATCCTCGTGATGGAGAACGGTCGCATTGTGGAAGATGGCTCCCCTGCAGAACTTCGCAGTGGCGAAGGCAGGTTTGCCTCGCTCCACAGCGCCTGGATGGATTCTTTGGTCTAATCGAGCACCGCCCTAGTCTGGTGGGGTGAAGAAGCTTGGCTTGCTCGGTGGGATGTCTTGGGAGTCCTCCATTCACTACGAACGCCTCATCCATGAGGGTGTTCGCGAAGCGCTCGGTGGCACACACTCGGCCGATTTGATCATGCGCAGTGTTGACTTTGCAGTCATCGAAAAACTCCAGGCGCGCGGCGCCTGGAATGACGCAGGTGATCTCTTAGCGCGCGAAGCGCAGGTCTTGGAGGCAGCCGGGGCCGAGGCCATTGTGTTGTGCACGAACACCATGCATAAGGTGGCCCCCGCTATCGAGGCGGCCATCAGTATCCCCCTGTTGCACATCGTCGACCCCACGGCAGAAGCGATGTCCCAGGCAGGGGTGAAGACGGTTGCGCTTCTGGCGACTGCCTACACAATGGAAGATTCGTTCTATGTGGACCGGCTTGCCTCTCTGGGCTTTAGCGCCCTCGTTCCCGGTCCCGCCGAGCGTGCAGAGATTCAGCGCATCATCTACCAGGAGCTCGTACAAGGCATCATCTCGGACACATCCAGAGCTTTCATGGTCTCGGTGATTGCCGATCTGGCAGCCTCCGGTGCGCAGGGTGTCATCGCCGGGTGCACCGAAATCGAGCTTCTGGTCTCTGGCGAAGACATCTCCCTGCCGTATTTCCCCACCACAGCACTGCACGCCCAGTACGCCACCGCGTGGGCTCTTGGTGACTAGGCCTTCTCGCATCGCTGCGACCCTAGGCTGGTGGCAGGAGGAACCATGGCGCACTTGATCGGGGTCTATCGCGGTTCTCGCGGGGCGCTGTACCCCCTGGCTCGGTTCTTGGGCGCATATTCCTGTGATCTCGCAAGACTGAGTGAAAACCGCACCGGTCTTTCACCGGCCTGGAAAGCCATGGTGGACCGCCTGGCCGCTGACGGACACCACCACGAACTGGTGTCCCCGAAATCCGCCAGCCCGGCGATCTCTCAGGCCAGTGCAGGTCGGGAGCCCTGCATTTTGATCGATGATGACCACGGCGATGTCGCCATGATCGCCGATTGGAATGACCTCTCCCTCGCCGATGGCGACATCGAGCGGTATGAGCGCATTCTGCGCTCAAAACTGCTCATGTACTAATTCATTGCCGGTCGGTTATCGCCCAGTTCAGCAATCCTTCCGCTGTCATCGACACGTAGGCGAGCACTCAGCCACAACCCATGTCCGCCGAGGTGTTTTCCGCTCATCACCACGTCATATTGACCCGGAGCCAGATGGGGCAGACGGACCATCGCCTCCAAGTTGCCCCTGGCATCCACGGTGCCAGAGGCCAGTACGCGCGTGACCACACCGGTGGGCGAGGTGATGCTCAACATATACGTGGAGGTGTGCGCCACTCGATCCGAACCGAAATACACCGGGGAGCCCTGGGCGCTTCTGCCCACAGGCCCCGCCACGTGCAAGTAGATACCGGGTGTCCCCGCCACTGCGCTCTCCGTCACGGTAAGCGTGTAACCAAAGACCACCACCGCACCCGCATTGGAAGCAGTGGTGTCATTCTCCGGAAGTCCCACCACCACGGTGTTGCCGTCACTCGAGAGGGACACCGCGGTCCCCGCGGCATCGCCTGCAGTGCCCACTCGCGTGGGTGCGCTGACGGTCCATGCGGCACCATCCCAGGCATACAAGTTGGCTGATCCAGCATCACTGTTGTTGCCGGGAGATCCCACCAACACGCTAGTTCCATCGGCGCTCACGCTGACAGAGGTTCCACTGTCGTCTCCCGCGGCACCGTCAATGTCCGTACCGCGCTGAACCCAGTCAGTCGAGTCAGCGTCCCAGGCATAGACCACGGTGTGACCGGCGTCGGTGGCGGTAGCGCCAATGTCATTGTTGGGAGCACCTATTGCCAACACATCTCCTGCGGAATCCAGGGACACTGCGGTTCCCAACCGGTCACCGGCTGCCTCCGCGTCGATGTCTCCACCACGCTGAGCCCATTGGTTGGTTCCGGTATTGAAGTAATAGGCCCGGGCATGGCCTGCGTTACTCGACGACCCAGCAGCGCCGTCATTGTCCCGGGCGCCAGCGGCAATGATCGTGCCGTTTTCGTTGATCGCTACGGAGTAGCCCAAGCGATCTTGGTCACGCTCGCCGGCAATATCAAGGCTTCCCCGTCTATCCCAGGTAGTGGTGCCGCTGTTCCACCGATACACCCGCACCTCACCGCGGTCTGTGCCCGCATCGTCGTTGAACGCCGCCCCGATCACGACAGTGGATCCATCGCCACTGATGGCAACAGAGCCCCCCGCACGTTCACCGGCGTCTTCGCCATCAATAGCCGAACCCATGAGGGTCCAACTTCCGCCGGAAGACTCAAAGACCCGAACACGGCCGGTATCCCCGGCGCCGTAAAACGGCGCCCCCACGGCAACGCGGGTTCCGTCATCGCTCAGGGAGAGAGCCGATCCAAAATAGTCCTCGCTTGCAGCGCCGTCGATGGCGGACCCGAGCGCTGACCAGGCACCGTCGGCGAACCCGAGCACGCGAACCTGACCGGCATTCGAAAAAGTGTCGTCATTGTCGGAAGCACCGATGGCGATCGTGTCACCATCGGCATCGATACTCAGTGCAACACCGAAAAGATCGTTGGCAGCAGATCCCACGAGGGTGCTGCCCTTTTGCGCCCAGGTGCCAGAACCTGTTGCGCTGGCGGGCGCCAGCGCAAGGGAGGCCAGAGCCAACAGGCTGACCGGGGCAATCGTGCGGGTAATGATGCGTGCGGACATGCGATCTCCTTTGATCAACGGTCTACGAGAGAAAACCGCCCCCAGGGAGTGCATTCAGAGATTGAATCCCGTGTGCCCGACAGCGTGCCAGTTCTCCGGGCGTTAAGCAATTAATGCTCATTAAGTCCTGGCGGCAGTGAGGACTCGATGGCCACTCTTCGCTATCGTGGGGCCGGAAAGGGGTGCCGTGAGCACAGAACGAGTCGTTGATGTTGATCTTCGCTGGGGCGACAGCGACGCCTTCGCTCACGTCAACAACGTGGTGTTCTTCCGGCTGTTGGAGGAAGCACGTGCCCGGGTTATTCCCACCGAAGGCCCCGGTTCCACCATCCTCAGTGCTGGATTAGTGGTGGCAGAGCAATCGCTGAAATACACCGCGCCTCTTCACTATCGACGAGGCCCCGTCCAGGTGGGGATGACGGTGGATCACATAGGCGGGTCATCTTTTCGTCTTGCCTGCCGCATCTTCGATGCCACCTCCGAGGTGGTTTTTGCCGAAGGCTTTGTCTCGCTCGTTGCTTACGATTTCACCAGTGGTGCGCCTCGAAAACTCAGCGCGGACGAGCGAGGCTGGCTCAGCGCTTAGGCGCAGTACACAGCCTTGCGCTTCGCGCTACAGACCTAAGGCAATCGGAGCAGCCAAGACAATCAACGTGGTGGTGCCCACCACCGCCAAGATGCAGAGGATCCGTGCCGCCCAGGCCAGTTTGGGGGCTTTGGTGCCTTCGTCTTTGGCTACTCGGAACAACCGGTTCGACAGCGCTAGCCCAATAATGGCCAGCGCCACCGCAAGAATCGGGATTCCTATCGAAAACAGCGCAAAGATCGCCACGACAAGCGTGAGGACGGGGCCAGGAGGTTGAGGCATTACCGGTCACCGGGCTTTCTGGGAGTGGGTTTCTAGCCTAGGCGCCCCGATGTTCATACATTTCCCAACGCTCCACGGGCATCTCCACCAGCGCGGGAAGCTCCGCTTTCAACCTCACAATGGGTTCCCACGCGAAATGTGCCTGCCAGGCATCCCTAGATTCCCACTCCTCGATCAAGACCAGAGCGCCCTCCGGGCGCTCAAAGAGGTCATAGCGGATGAGGCCTTCGCCCTGACGGATGGAGGGCAGGACCTCGTCGAAGAGGTCAAGAACGCTCTGGCGGCACCCCTCGAGCGGGGTTATCGGAACAACAACCTTGCAGACCTGGGTCATAGGGCGAGTCTAGACAGCTCCGTGTCGAGACATTGGTGTGGCCGAGCTACTGCGCCCGGATGGACACGTAGTCGAGTTCCTCGTCCGAGAACTCCAGAGAGATTGTTACTCCCTCATGCGTGAGGGTGTCACCCTCACGCACAAAGGCCTGTCTGAAGTCGTTGCAATTGACGTTCTGCACATCGACGTGATCCGGATACAGATAGTAGGCCCATTTGGAGAAGTCATCCGTGTTGCCGCAACTGCGCTGTGACTCTTGGCTCATCATCTCCAGGGTTCCCGCACTGGGATTCACCGTGTAAACCAGCAGGCCTGACTCACTCGGCGACCAGTCGGAATACCCTATGGGCCTTCTGGATTCCACCACCAACACCTCGGTTTTGGCATCGAGTGGCAACACAATCGTGCGCCGTTCCCCGCCATAAACCTCTTGGGGGGTGAGGAGAACCTCGACGGGACCTTCCCCGAGGTTTTCCGGGGTCACACAGTGAACTTGGCTATCGGTCACCCAGCCCAATCGAAAGGCATCCCACACGGGAATTGCTGCGGAAAAGTCCGGGTTGGGAATCTGAGACTGCCCCAGCCCCGTAGCCCACCCGTTACCGGGTGCGTGAAGCATCAAGCCCTGCGACAGAAGCAAGAAATAGATCCAGAGGCTCCAGGTGTGGTCTTTTTTGATCTCGGCGGTCATCTGGCCGGAATCACGGTAATGCCAGTTGTTGCCGCTCCAGAAGAACATCTGACGCGGACCATCGGGGGTGCGCAAGGTCACACCCTCATCACCCCGAACAGCAACGTCGGTGTGAAACTCATCAATACCAGGGGCCCAATACACAAGAAAACCATCGGCACCGGCGTAATCGAGGTCCTCGGGGAGGTTATCGATGACCAATTGAATAATGGCAGCGCTGTTCCTCCGGGAGGTCGGATAGTCCTCACGAGAGTTGATCACGTAGTCCGCGTGGTTCACCGGGACTCTCACCCAGTCCTCCACCACCTGAAATTCGTATCGAAAAGCACCCTGTGCCCAGTGATCACTCCACTGCGTAATTTTCTCCACCTGGGGCACGAGGTAACCCTCAGCGGTGAGGTCACTCGGTGGCGCATCATCAAAAGCCACCATGGCGGTGATGATGTTGGCTACACCCTGCGTGGGAAGCGTGCTCTTGGAGACCGGGAACCCCACTGCCTGACGGGCTTGGCTGTTCCCCCCCGCAGATCCGCGGTTATCCGCCACTTTGCACACATCAACCGCGCTTGGGGAGTCCTGCTGGGTCCAGGCCGGCGGGATGCGTACCTCTTCTTCGATGACCTCCTCCGGTTCGGAAGGGGGGCTCACGGCGGCAGTCTCGACTGCCTGCTCGGGCTCTTCAACCGCAGTCGTGCAGCCCGCCAAGGTGAGAACGCCGGTCAACAGAATGGCAAGCGCTACTTTAGGCATCATCAACCCTCTCGATCGTCACGTAGTCCATTAGCTCATCCGAGAATTCGAGGGAAATCTTGACTCCCGAGTGGGTCACGCTCATGCCCTCTCTCACGAGCATGTCCGAGATGTCATTGGGCTTGCAGGAGCGATCGGTGACCCAGTCGGGATAGATGTAATACGCCCACTTGGGTTTCTCGGGGTCGTTCCCGCAGTCTTCAGGCAGGTGGTCTTTCTGGATGCCATCGGCATCGACCTCATAGACCAGCAATCCGGAATTCTCGGGGTACCACCATTGGGAATACCCAATGGGTCTGCGGGACTCCACCACCAAAAGCTTGTAATCCACGGTGCGAATGGCGACCATTTTGCGATCACCGCCATAGACCTCGAGCGGGGTCAGCATGATGCGCTCCTGGCTGCCCAAGGTGTCGATATCTGCACAGTGCACCTGGGAGTCTTCGTACCACTCGAACAAGAACGCTTCCCAGGCGGCGATCACACCAGAATACTCTCCGGATCCCACGGGATAGGCACCCTGGCCAATTCCTGTTTTCCACCCATTACCCGGGGCGTGACCATTCATGCCCTGCCAGTGCATGATGTCGTGAAGGTAATACGACCAGGCGAAATCACGCTTCATCTCGGCGGTCACTTGACCGGAATCGGTCGTGTGATAGGTCCCACCGCCTTGGACCGAAAATTGTTGGCGTCCTTGTGGGGTTTGGTAAAACTCATCCCGCGCACTGATCGTCTGCTTGAACGCGAACATCTCGGGGGTCCAATACAAAAAGACCGTGTCGACACCCTCGAAATCGACAGTGTCGGGGAAAGCCTTGATTACCTCCGTGATGATGGTCTTCATTCGGGCTTTTGACTGGCGGTTGAACTCCTCTTGGTCGTATTCGTTATCCGCGGCGCCCGGGTCGATCTCGTAATCGGCGTGGTCGAGGGGAACCTCTACCCAGCCGGGGACCACCTCGAAGTCGTAGCGGAACTTCCCTTGTGAGAAGAATTCGCTCCATTCCGTCATGAAAGCGGCGTTAGTTTCCAAAAAGTCATCGGGAAGCTCACCAGAGGGCGGCGCGTCATCAAAGGCAACCTTGGCGAGAATGATTTTTCCCTCCCCTAACCCGGGGATCTCTCGCTCTGTCCGGGGGAACCCGACATTGTCACGCCCGACAACGCCATTTCGTTCCTGGCCTCGATGCAGATCTCGAACCGATGCTGGCCTCGGATCCGCTAATTTGCAGCGAGCAAAATCAGCGGTGGAAACCGACTGCTCCCACTCGGGTGGAGTGCGGATGATCTCAGGCTCTGGTTCTTCGACTTCCTCGAGCACCTCTACTGCGTCAACAACGCCTTCCGGAAGTTCGTCTTCCACCGGCGCACACGACACCGCAGTCAAGCTGACAGCCACTGCGAGACAAAGGCCCATCGTCCGAGAAAAACTCACGAACAACAGGAAACCAGAGGAACCCGCTCAGGGCAAGCCGAACCCGCCCGAGTGAAACAAAGCTGAACTAGCCTTGGGGATAAACCATTGCCTAGCTAACCGGGCTAGGTTATGATGGCGCCATGGCCGACATCGTCAACATGCACGACGCTAAATCTCAGTTGTCCCAGCTGGTCGTCAGAGCCCATCGCGGTGACGACATCATTTTGGCGAAAGCCGGAGTGCCCGTCGCCAAGCTTGTTGCCTACTCTCCCCCCGCTTTCCCTCAGCGGTTTGGTGCAATGGCGGGCGAAATCGCAGGAGTCTCCGAAGCGGAGTGGAGCGACTCCGATGCGGCAGTCGCCAAGCTTTTTGACGCATGAGTTCCCGCCCCGGGGTTCTGCTGGACACCCAGGTCCTACTCTGGTGCCTCACTGGCTCTTCGCTTCTGGGCGATCGCACACGAAGCCTCATCGACGCCGAAGGCCCCCTCTACTTCTCAGCGGTATCCATTGCCGAGGTCTCACTAAAAACATCACTCGGCAAACTCACCACTCCCCCCGATCTCACAGAGCGCCTGGGCGCGCTGGGCTTCTGGGAATTACCGTTGAGCGCCCGTGCGGCAAAAGATATTGCTCGTTATCCTGCCCTCTACCGTCACGACCCCTTCGACCGCTTACTACTCGCGCAAGCCAGTGAGAGATCACTGTGGTTCGAAACGGCTGACGAGAGAATCCTAAATCTCGGAATACCCGAGGTGAGGGACGCTCGCTCAGCGTAGTCAGTAAGTTGTGGACCTGACGGGAATTGAACCCGTGACCTCCTCATTGCGAACGAGGCGCGCTACCAACTGCGCCACAGGCCCGAAGCCAGAAGAATACCACCGGTGACCGGTTGAATTGAGGTCGCGCTCTCGCCCAGAAGTCTTCTAGACAGCGCGACGGCGCTGGAGAACCTCATCGAGGTTCAGCGTGCGAGTTTCGCCTGTGTCCACCTGACCCATGGCCGCAAAATCCGAAACCACGGCTAGGTTCTCATCAGCAAAGTCTTCAGGGCGATTAGCCAAAGCGGCTTTGCGTGCTTCACGGACGAGCTCATCGCGCGAAGGAAGAACAGGATTCTCCGTTGTGGAACGGTGCGCTAGGGGTGCCGGAACATCCGGCACAGCGTTCCGGACAGTGGGCCGAGACGCAGGGCGCTGCATCGTCTGCGCGGGAGCTGCGGCACGAGCATCCGCCGTGACGCGGTTGAGCCGTCCCAGAACGGCCAAGGAAATGGTGACGGCGGTGCTGGAGGCCCAGATGACCTGCAGTGGCCAGCCCGCTAAGAAGGCAATGCTGGCAGCGGTGATCCCAATCAAGAGGGTCATCGCGAAGACCTGCTTGGTGCGACGCCTGCGCTCCGCGAGGGAGAGAGCAGGTGAGGAGAGTGTGCGAAGCTTGCGCTCGGCTTCTCGCTCCTTCTTGGCGATGGAGCGGGCTTTGAGTTCTGCTTTGATTTCGTCGGAGGCTTCGCTGGTGTTGGCGAGCATCCGGAGCGTTTGGCCCAAACGGGTGGCGTTACGTTCGGTGGCGTAGTACTCGTTGCGTTTCAGCCACAAGGGGACAAGGTAAACAAGCCAGAGGATGGCCGCGACCACCAATAAGAACGTTGTCCCTGAACTTCCCACGGATACAGGGTACGAGGGTT
>JAHEGA010000074.1 GCA_024639925.1 Microbacteriaceae bacterium | reverse complement strand
AGGCCGGTGGCCTGCTGGTCGTGACGGAACCCTGGCCCTCGATGCTCCGGGGGATCTGGGGTGACCCGGAGAGGTTCAAGGAAACCTACTGGTCCACTTTTGAGAACACGTATTTCGCCGGAGATGGGGCTCACCTCGACGCGGACAACGACGTGTGGCTGCTGGGGCGCGTGGATGATGTGATGAATGTGTCGGGTCACCGCCTTTCCACCATGGAGATTGAGTCGGCTCTTGTTGCCCACCCCATGACCGCCGAAGCCGCAGTCGTGGGGGCCAGCGATGACACCACCGGTCAGGCGGTTGTGGCCTTTGTGATTCTCAAGTCGCGCTACGTGGGTTCTGAAAGCGATGACGAGCTTGAGAAGCAATTACGGGCGTGGGTGGGAGAACAAATTGGCCCGATCGCAAAACCGCGCACAGTGTTTATTGTTCAGGAGCTGCCGAAGACGCGCTCAGGCAAAATCATGCGCCGACTGCTCCGCGATATCGCGGAGGGCCGCGAAGTGGGCGACACCACAACACTGACCGATACGTCCGTCATTCGGACGATCAACACCTCGGTGAACGACTAAGCGCCAAACTCCACAATCAGCTCGACCTCAACCGGGGCATCGAGCGGCAATACCGCAACCCCCACCGCGGCCCGGGCGTGCGCTCCACGGTCACCGAAGATCTCTCCGAGGACTTCGGAGGCACCGTTCAGGACTTGAGGCTGACCAATGAAGTCCGGCGTGGAAGCCACAAAACCATTGACTTTCACTATCCGCGTGACGCGGTCTAGCGACCCCAGTTCGCCCTTGGCTGCGGCCAAGGCATTCAGGGTGCAAATGCGCGCAAGCTCGGCTGCTTCGCTCGCAGATACCTCAGCACCGACCTTTCCGGTTTTGACGAGTTTGCCATCAACAAAGGGCAGTTGGCCGGCGGTGTAGAGGAGGTTCCCGGTGGTCATGGCGGGGACGTAGGACGCCACCGGCTTGGCTACTGCCGGCAGGGTAATTCCCAGTTCGCTCAGACGTGCATCGATGTGACCCATTTAGACATCCTCCTTGGGACGTTTGAAATAGGCGACAAGTCCACCTTCCGGTCCGGTGACGACCTGGACAAGCTCCCAACCCTGGTCGCCCCAGTTGTTCAAGATGGCGGTGGTGTTGTGAATGATGAGCGGGGTGGTGAAATATTCCCAGCGCGTCATGGTGGTGCCTCTTTTCCGTGAAATTTAGGGGTCATCCCCTACCCTGGAGGGTATGGCATCTCCCGACTCGCGGCCCAAAGGAATCTTCCAGGCACTCGCCACGATAACGGGTTTCGGGGCTCTTGCAGGCGTGATGGTCACGGCGATGATTTCGCCAGCGCTCGCGGTGACCAGTGTGGGAGCAAACAGCGCCATCGGTGTTTTTGATGCCCTTCCCGAGTTTATTGAGCTGGGGGAACAGGCGCAAAAGAATACCCTGTGGGCGACGGCCTCTTCCGACCCGTCGGAGGGTTACGTTCCCTTTGCGGAGGTGTACTGGCAAGACCGTGAGGAAATCAGGCTGGCCGACATGTCCCCTCACCTCGCTCACGCCGCGGTTGCCGGAGAAGACCGACGTTTCTATGACCACACCGGCGTGGACGTGAACTCTGTCGTTCGCGCAGCACTCGGCAATGTATTTTCCGGCGGGATCGAAAGTGGTGCCTCGACACTTTCCATGCAGCTGGTGAAAAACACCTACATCCAGCGGTCCCAGTACCTTCCCACCGTTGAGGAGCGCCAAGCGGCGTACGCCACGGCAATTGAAACTAGCTTCGATCGCAAGCTCAACGAAATGAAGCTGGCCATCGGTTTGGAAAAGGCCTATACGAAGGATCAAATCCTGGAGGCGTACCTGAACATTACGGGCTTTGGCGGGAACACCTATGGCGTTCAAGCTGCTGCGCAGAAATATTTCGGAAAGACAGCGAAAGAGTTGAACGCTGCTGAATCCGCCAGCTTGATGGCCATCGTGCAGTACCCGACGACGAGAAACCTAGAAGACCCCAAGAACTTCCCCGCCAACCAAGAGCGACGCGACATCATTCTTGCTGCGATGTATGCCGAGGACTATCTCACCGAGGCGGAGTACCAGGCAGCGATCAGCACCCCCGTGGACGAAAACTTTGTGAACCTGTCCCCACCTACGGCGGGGTGTTTGGCCGCCGACACCTATGCCCGTTTCTTCTGCGACTACGTCATTAAGAATGTCGAGAACTTCGAGACCCTTGGCGCCACGCCTCAGGAGCGCAACGAACGGTGGCGCAAGGGCGGCCTTGACGTGTACACCACCTTGAATATGTCTTTGCAGATCACCGCGCAAGACCGCATCTGGGAGCTTGTGCCCAACGATGAGGAGCGCTTCCAGCTCGGTAGCGCCAGCACCAGTGTGGAGGTGGGAACTGGACGGGTTCTTGCGATGGCGCAAAACAAGATCTTTGATGACTCCGAAGAGGGTGGTGGAATTACCACGACCGCGGTGAACTTCAACACTGACCGTGACTTCGGCGGCTCAAGCGGTTTCCAGGTGGGGTCGACCTACAAAATCTTCGCTCTCATCGCGTGGTTGCAACGCGGGTATGGGCTCAACGAAGTGGTCGATGCCTCGCGAATGGAACTGGAGCAAGCAAACTTCTTGGACACCTGCGGTGACGGTTGCGGGCCCTGGGC
>JAHEGA010000031.1 GCA_024639925.1 Microbacteriaceae bacterium | reverse complement strand
CAAGAATCATGCCGACATCAATATCCTCGGCGCTCTCAACGACCCCTTCTTCCAGCATCCGCCAGACTTCATCGGCGAGACCCTCGTGGACGCGGTGGCGGAGCTCCTCGGCGCTCAGTCCTGGCCCTGATCCCACTAACGCCGCGGCCTCGCGAGAGACACCTTTGATTTTCTTCTTGGCATCCCGGTCATAGATCTTTCCGATACCCACCAATGCGTGGAGGGCTTCGCTGGCGAAAAAGCGCTCGGGAAAGGCGTTGTGGTGGGTGTCTAGGACGTGGGCACCCACTTGAAGACCCACGAGCTCCAGTAGCTCGAAGGGACCCATGGGAAGTCCCAACGGCTGTACGGATTCGGTGACAACGTCATAGGGCGTCCCGTTCTCGATTGCGTGCATCGCTTCGCCCAGCAGCTTCGCTAATAGCCTGTTCACGACAAAGCCTGTCGTGTCAGCGGTCACGATTGGGGTTTTCCTGAGCTTCCGAACTGCACTCAGAGCTGTGGCGATGGCGTGGTCACTCGAATGCTCGGCTCTCACCACTTCGACCAGCGGCATGACGGCCACCGGGTTGAAGAAGTGGATGCCCACCATGCGCTCCGGGTGTTTCATCACGCGTGCAATGTCTCCGATGGACAGTGAGCTCGTGTTGGAGGCGAGGACGGCATCGGCGCGGACGTGTTTCTCCAGCTCGGTGAAGACGTCCTGTTTCACGGACAGCTCCTCGAACACGGCCTCGATCACGAGGTCGCAATCGGCGAAGGAGGCCATGCCTGTGGTGCCAGTGATCATCGCCTTCAGCTTCTGCAGCCCATCGGTGTGAAGCCGGCCCTTGGCGTGCAGTGTGTCGAGTTCTCCTGTTATCCATTCGGTGGCTTGAGCCGCGCGCTCCTCGGACACATCGCTAATGACGACCGGGACCTCAAGGCGCCGAAGAATTTCCAGCGCAAACTGTCGCGCCATCAGGCCACCGCCCACCACACCCACTTTCGTGATTCGGCTGGCCAGCTGGGGGTCGGGCGCTCCGGGTGTCTTTTTCTGACGTTTTTGGACCAACTGGAACGAGTACACACTCGCCCGGAATTGGTCGCCAGCAATCAGGGTCGCAAGCGCTGCATCCTCGTCCGCAAATCCTTTCGCTTTGCTGGACGACTTAGCGGACTGGAGGAGGTCCAGGGCGGCGTATGGCGCGAGCGCGACCGTTCCAATCTTTTCTCGCAAGCTCTTGCGAGCGACGTTTATTGCCATGGGCCACAGCGTGCTGCGCTCAACAGCGCCCGGCTGATCAGGACGCTTGACTTTAGTGTTTCCCGAAACCACGGCGTCGACCCAGGAAATCGAATCTTCCAGAAAACGCGCGGGCGGGAACATGACATCCGCAATGCCCAATTCGAGTGCTTGGGCAGGCTTGAGAGTCCGGTTGGTTTTCAGGGGGTTTTCGACCATCACCGTGAGCGCGTTTTTGATGCCAATGAGGTTGGGGAGCAACCATGCGCCACCCCACCCGGGGATGAGACCCAGGAAGACCTCCGGAAGCGCGAGGGCAGCGGCACTGCTGGAGAGTGTCCGATAGTCACAGTTCAGTGCAATTTCTAAGCCACCACCGAGCGCCAAACCGTTGATGAAGCAGAAGGATGGCACGCCCATTTCACCCAGAAGGCCGAGGGTTTGATGACCCAACTGGACCATGGTGAGGCCTGTAGCGACATCCGGGATGTCCCCGACCTTTGATAGGTCTGCTCCGGCCGCGAGAATGAAGGGGTTGCCGGTGATCGCAACGGCGCTGATCTCGCCGTTCTTAGCTTCTTTTTGAAGTCCCCACAGCACCTCGCGCAACTCGACCAGGCTATGGGGGCCCAGGGTGTTGGGACGCGTGTGGTCTTTGCCGTTGTCGAGGGTAATGAGAGCTAAGGGTTTATCGCTGTGTGTGAGCGCGACCTTCTGTACCAAAGAGTGAGTGATGACTTCATCACTCGAGTGGGAGAGGAGCGAGCTGACGTCTAGGGAGTCGTACTGGGCAACGGCGCTTTTCGGCATCTATTTTCCTCCCGCGTAGTGGGGGTTCTCCCAGATGACCGAGCCGCCCTGTCCCAGGCCGACACACATGGCGGTGAGTCCGTAACGAACATCTGGACGCTGTTCAAACTGGCGTGCCAGCTGAATCATCAAACGAACGCCGGACGCTGCCAGGGGGTGACCAACGGCAATCGCCCCGCCCCACGGGTTGACCCGGGGGTCATCATCGGCAATGCCGTAGTGGTCCAGGAAGCTGAGAACCTGGACGGCAAAAGCCTCGTTGAGTTCGAATAACCCGATGTCACTAATCGAGAGCCCGGCTTTCTCGAGGGCCTTCTGTGTGGAGGGAATGGGGCCAAGGCCCATCACTTCTGGTTCCACTCCGGCAAAGCCAAACGACACCATGCGCATTTTGATGCCCAGCCCCAGTTTTGTGGCCATCTCCTCGGAAGCCAGAGCGGCCACTGTCGCCCCGTCGGTGAGGGGTGACGCGTTGCCTGCGGTTACTTTTCCGTGGGGCCGGAAAGGGGTCTTGAGCTCTGCAAGAGCCTCCATGGTCGTCCCTGGACGTCGCCCTTCGTCTTCGGTCGCAAGCCCATAACCCGCATCGCTGCGCAGTGCTACGGGGATAAGGTCTTTCTGAATGTGCCCATCTTGATACGCGGCCTCAGCCTTGAGTTGAGAAGCCATACCGAAAGCGTCAGCACGCTCCTTCGTCAGGTGGGGAAAGCGGTCGTGAAGACGTTCCGCGGTGATGCCCATGTTCAGAGCGTCGGGGCTTACGAGCTTTTCGGAGAGGAAGCGGGGGTTGGGGTCGACGTCTGCACCCAGCGGGTGACGACCCATGTGCTCAACGCCACCGGCAAGTCCGATGTCAATGGCTCCAATACCAATGGCGCTACCGATCGTCGTGACCGTGGTCATGGCGCCTGCGCACATCCGGTCGAGCGCGTATCCGGGGACGCTCTGGGGTAGCCCCGCGAGGATTGCGGCGGTGCGACCCAAGGTGAGCCCTTGGTCGCCCTCTTGCGTGGTGGCGGCGATAGCAACTTCTTCAATGGCGTCAGGAGAGATGCCGGGGTTTCGCTCGAGCAAGCCGATGATGGCGGCAACAACCATGTCGTCTGCCCGTGTGCGCCAGTACATACCCTTCTCACCTGCGCGACCGAAGGGTGTTCTCGCTCCATCAACGAAGACAACGCTCTGTGATTTCATGGTTACCTCTTCTCCCTGAACATCTCCATGCTAGAGAAAAACGTGAGGGCGGCGCTCTCGTCTGGTTGCCCGCACAAACTAACGGCGATGGGGGTGTGCCTTATTGGACGTCAGTGACAAAAGCCGCGAAGAGCAGGGGCACCACCTTTTCGCGTTGCCACCTGCGTGCCCCTCTTTCGGTGAGGTCCTGGGCCAGGGTTTCTTCGGTGATCGGGCTGGGAGGCTCCCAACACACGCGCCGCAGATGATCGGGAGTGAGCAGGTTTTCCATCGGGATACCGGTCTGCTGTGAGAGATCTTCCATTGCCGCCTTTGCGCCGGTCAGGCGCGCGGCCGCCTCGGGGTTCTTATCGGCCCAGACCCGCGGGGGAGGAAGGCCGCCCGTTGACACTCGTGCCAGCGGCAGGTCCTCGGTCGAATTTCCTTCGTCAATTGCCGCCCACCATCGCGGGAGTTCGCTTCGCGAAGCCCGCCCATGAAACGCCTTCAGCGAGCCCAGTTCCCTGGCTGATTTCGGTTGGGCGAGGACAGCGGCTACGAGTGACCGGTCAGGAACCAACCGGCCAGGTGCACGGTCAATCTTTTGTGCGTAGGAATCGCGGGCCTGCCAGAGTGACCTAGCGATTGCCAACTGTCGGGGACCCCGCACTTGGTGGAGGCCCGAAAGCCTGCGCCACGGTTCTTCTCGCGGAGTGGGCGGGGGTGCAGCTAAGGCAGCCTCGAATTCTTCCTGGGCAATCTCGGTCAACCCACGTTCTTCCAAAATGTCGCCAAGAATGTCTCGCAGGTCGGGGAGGAGTTCAACATCCAGTGCCGCATAGGTTAGCCACGAGTCAGGAATAGGTCTTGTCGACCAGTCTGCAGCGGAGTGTTCCTTCGCGAGCGCCATCCCCATCAGGTCTTCGACAGCGCCCTGGAGGCCAACGCGGGCCAGGCCGGCAAGCCTGCCCGCCAACTCGGTGTCAAAGACTCGAGAAGGATTGATGCCCACCTCTCGGAGGCAGGGCAAGTCTTGGTGTGCAGCATGGATGATCCATTCCTCGTCGCCAAGGACATTCGTGAGTTCAGAGAGATCGGTGACGGCGATGGGATCCACGAGGTAGTTCGGCCCCCCACGGCGATAAAGCTGCACGAGGTAGGCACGCTGAGAGTAGCGAAATCCACTCGCCCGCTCCGCATCCACTGCGAGCGGACCGTGCCCGGCGACAAGGGTTTCCAGCGCACCTTCCCAGGCGGACTCCGAGTCGACCAACACGATCGGCTCGGCGAGACGTGCAGCCGGGGAGGGAGCGGGCGCTGGTTCTTGGTTGGGGCTTTCCGTCATGCTGACGGGCGGTTGGGCGGGAGCGTCGATACGCCCTCGGGAGTCGGCGGGAACCCTGCGAGCATGCATACGAATTCGCTCCAGGCTTCTAAATGGGGAGCAAGCTGGGCTGACGTGGGGCTCCAGGATGCTCGCACTTCGACCTGCGCACCCGAGCCTTCGGAGGCGAGGTCTCCAAACCCCGTCGAAAGTACGGTTGTCGTCGTGCCAGAGGGACGCCGGTACTGCGCCTCCCGCGTGTCCAGGGCATCCATGAGCCACGACCACGCAACGTCGGGAAGAAATTGGTCTGAACCCATGTCCTGGTCGATCGGGGCTTGAGCGAATACCACCATGCGGTAGACCGAACTCCATGCCTCAGGGGCATGGGGGTCACAGAGAAACACGAGGCGCCCGGTTCCGTATTCGTGGTCGTCGGTGGCAGCGCTGGGCTCAACATCCGCCGCCCACGCGCGCTGAAAAGGCGCAAGACCTTCCGGGGCCGCCGTCTCGAACACTCGCAGTTCAGGGCGGAAGGTCGCGGTCTCCGCGCTGGCGAGAGCCTCAACAAACTCGGCAGGTTCTGCGGTGGTGTTCACGTTTTTACCCTAGAACGCGTGGTGTCTCATCTTCCGGGGGCGCGCCGCGGGGAAGTTGGTGGTGGTAGTAGAGCATCCGCGCTTCATCGGTGTAGACCGATGCGCCATCACGAGGCCACTTGTTCTCGGGCCACCATGAGGGCAGTCCGGCGCGATCGTTGGTGGGCGGGGGCGTTACGGCCAACCAGAGATCATCGCACTGAGGAATAAACGACCGCCACGTGCGCTCTCCACCTTCAATCAGGAGTCTCCCCCCGGAGACATGGGTACGGATCATGGTCGAGAGCGTCTCGGCATCCGTGTCCGGCTCCACCACCAGGATGTGATGGGGAACGTTTGCCAGTGCACCGCGGGCGCTCCCTTCTCCCTCCGGAGTTGTCACGACGACCACTGGGTTGTCCGACTTGTCCGGGAATAGAAGGTTTTCCGTGGCGATGAGGCCCGATGATGACAACACGACCAGTGGGGTGGAGGAGGGGACGGGGATGCGTTCGCTGCGCACAGTCCCTGCGCCCAGAACGATGGCGTCGCTGACGTTTCTGTGCAGGTGAAGTATCGCCCGGTCGTCACCTTTGCTGAGGCCACCACTGGTTCCTCGCGCATCGACGGTTGCGCCTGCTGCTGTCGTGACCATAATTGCCCGCGTCCAGGTGTCGCTGGGTGGGGTGATGATCTCCTCAAGAGACGCTCTGCCCTCTGCGGTGCCGAGGTCAAACTCCCGCGAGGGCTGGGGCGCCAGTCGGTGGAGGCTCACGCCGCGAGTTCTTGAACGTGGCGTTTGATTCGCCACAACATGCCCGACATTCCTCGTAGGCGCAACATGCTGACAGCATTTTGTAAACCCAGGCTGAGTGGGAAATCGGCCGGCACGTCCAGAATCTGCTGAGCACTGAGTCCCTTTAGTCCCTGCACAAGGATCGAGGCAAATCCGCGGGTTGTCGGTGCCTCGGCTGGCGCTGCCGCCCGCACGATAATGTCACCGGCCTCCTTCACCACCGAGATAAACACGGGAGACTGGCACTCCTCTACCCGTTCCCAGTGGTCCTCCGGGACAGCCCCCTCCGGAACATCGGGAAGCGAGTCTGAGAACTCGAGGAGCAATTGCAGACGATCGGGCACGTCTAGTGCCAGAAAGTCTGCTCGGATGGAATCGAGTGTGTGTGTTGCCGACACCGCTTAGGGCGCCTCGCCTGGTTCGGTCCCTGTGTGAATCGGAACCCGCACCGCAGAACCCCACTCTGTCCAGGACCCGTCGTAGTTTTTGACGGAGTCAAAGCCCAAGAGGTACTTCATCACAAACCACGTGTGGCTGGATCGCTCACCAATTCTGCAGTACGTGATGACCTCGGCATTGGGGTCAAAGTCCTGCTGGTCGACGTAGAGATCTCGCAGTTCGGACGCCGGCTTGAACGTTCCATCATCCTGAGCAGCTTTCGCCCAGGGGATGCTTCGTGCGGTGGGAATGTGGCCGCCTCTCAGCGCTCCCTCTTCAGGGTAGGCGGGCATATGAGTTCTTTCCCCGCTGTACTCTTCCGGGCTGCGCACGTCGATCAGCGGTTGACCAAGGTGGCTCAGGACGTCCTCTTTGAATGCACGAAACTCCGAGTCTTCCCGGGCAATCACCGGGTAGTCCGTGGCCGCCAAAGCGGGGACATCCCTCGTGAGTTCTCCGCCTGAGGCAATCCAGGCGTCACGCCCCCCGTTGAGCAGTCGGACATCTGGGTGCCCAAAGAGGGTAAAAACCCACAGTGCGTAGCTCGCCCACCAGTTGCTCTTGTCCCCGTAGATCACGACGGTGTCGTCGCGAGAAATTCCTTTGGCGCTCATGAGCGCGGCAAAGCCCTCGCCGTCGACATAGTCGCGCACGACCGGGTCGTTCAGCTCGGTGTGCCAGTCGACTTTGATCGCGCCGGGAATGTGACCGGTGTCGTACAAAAGAATGTCCTCGTTAGATTCCACGACCTTGAGGCCGGGCGTCGTCAGATTCGATGCAAGCCAGGGAACGCTCACCAGGCGCTCTGGATGGGAATAATCAGCTAGTTCCGGTGAGGGGTCGGTGGGGACGGGCACGGCTTCTCCTTGAACACGCAAGGCCCAGGGGACCCCGCTACTCTGGAGCTCTATTCTGCCAGCACCCCCTGAACTCTGCCGGGGATATGACGAAGCGAGTCCCATGTCTTCTCCGCGCGATCGCGCGCACTCCCGTGTGAGTCTGCTGGATATCCATCCGGCGATGTCGGTGGAGGCAATGCTCCAACATTTTGTGCCACCCGAGCAGTTTCGCGATTCCACGCTCGAGAACTACATGCCAGACCCGGCCTATCCCAGCCAGGAAAACGCTCGTCAGAAAGCGCTGGCGTTCGCGGCGGGAAACGGCGGCGCAAAGCCCAAGAAGCTCTGGGGCAGCGCAACAAAATCCGGGTCTTCTCGTCCCGGGATATACCTGGACGGTGGCTTCGGTGTAGGGAAGACGCACCTTCTTGCCGCGATGTGGCATGTGATTCCGGGGCGCACCTACTACGGAACGTTCATTGAGTTCACCGCTCTCGTGGGAGCACTGGGCTACCGGGGCGCGGTTGATCACCTGAAAGGCGCCTCCTTTCTCGCCATTGATGAATTCGAGTTAGACGATCCGGGGGACACCATGGTCATGTCCCGGTTACTCGGGGAACTCGTGGCTTCCGGTACTCGGGTTGCGGCAACCTCCAACACCCCGCCGGCTGCGCTGGGAGAGGGCCGGTTTGCGGCGGAAGACTTTTTGCGAGAAATTACGGCCCTGGCGGAAAAGTTCGACACCATCCGTATCGATGGCGAGGACTACAGGAAACGCGATTTCGAGGGTCACGCTGTGGTAGCCGCGAGTGAGGATTTCGATGCACAGGTTGGCGCTTTAGCGGGCGTCGTTGCCGACGATACGTTCTCAGCCGTCATCGGTCACCTGGCCACCATTCACCCCAGCCGCTTCGTGGGACTCGTCGAAGGATTCGACTACGTGGCGTGGCGAGACGTTGTTCAACTGCACGACCAGGCCCAGGCGCTTCGGTTGGTGGCACTGGTCGACCGTCTGTACGACGCCCAGGTCGGCATCATCAACACGGGAATCCCGCTGGACGAAGTTTTTGATGCCACGATGCTCGGTGGCGGATACCGCAAAAAGTATCTGCGGGCTACGTCACGCATGATTTCTCTCACCAGGCGCGCTGCCTCAGCTCAGGAATAGGCACAGCTGCTTCCCTAGAATGGGGCCACCGACAGAACGGGTTTTTCATGGCACAGTCACCTTCCTCTTCCAGCGCCCTCGCCAACTCTAAGTACCGCGAAGCGCTCTGGATCGAACGGATTCTCCGACAGGAGACCATCGGCGGTCTCATCATCGTCGGTGCTGCGTTGATTGCCGTTGTGCTCGCGAACTCGCCGCTGGGTGAGGACTATTTCGGTTTGCGTGAGACCTACATCACCCTGGGCTTTGGTGAATTGGCTTGGAAAATTTCGGTCGGCAAGTTCACGGCCGATGGCCTGCTGGCCATCTTCTTTTTCTTGGTGGGGCTTGAGCTCAAGCGTGAGTTCGTGTCGGGGGAGTTGCGCGACCCGCGCAAAGCACTAGTCCCCGTTGTCGCCGCTGTTGGCGGCGTGTTGGTGCCCGCAGGGCTCTACCTCTTCATCGTGAACTCCATGGGGGAGCCAGACGCGGCACGCGGCTGGGCAATCCCCATTGCGACCGACATCGCGTTTGCTCTCGCGGTCCTCGCACTCGTGGGCACATGGCTCCCGCTCGCGCTGAGGACCTTCTTGTTGACGCTCGCTGTGGTGGATGACCTTATCGGGATCACGATCATTGCCTTGGTCTATACCGACGAGGTGATCCTCGGAAACCTCGCCTTGTCGCTTGCTTTTGTCGTTCTCTACGGCGTGATCGCTCAGCGTTACAGCGCCCTGTTCCATATTCGTCCCGGTGCCGCTTGGGTGATCCTCGTGCCCCTGGGGCTGGTGGCGTGGTTCTTTATGTACGGCTCGGGCGTTCACGCAACTATTGCCGGAGTTCTTCTGGCGATGACCGTTCCTGTGTTGCGCCCCAAGAAGGATCGTCTGTCTCACCCTGACTCGACAGACGAGGGTCTTGCGGAGGTGTTCGAGCACCGCTTCCGGCCGCTGTCGGCGGGCATTGCCGTGCCGCTTTTTGCTTTTTTTGCCGCGGGGGTGAGTTTGGGCAACGGTGAGCAAACCTTCTGGTACCTGCTGACCCAGCCCGTGTCGGTGGCGATCATTGCTTCGTTGGTGATTGGTAAGCCTGTGGGTGTTCTGATTGCCACGTGGTTGGTCACCAGGGTGCCTGGGGTGTCCCTCCCCAAGGGGATGGCGTGGATCGACCTGCTGGGAATCTCTCTGCTGGCGGGTATCGGCTTTACCGTTTCGCTGCTTATTGGTGAGCTGAGTTTTGGGGTGGGCAACCTGCTGGGAGATGAAGCCAAGATCGGTATTTTGTTCGGGTCAATCCTGGCTGCCCTGCTGGCAGCGCTCGTCCTCTCGAGCCGGAATCGGCACTATCGTGCCCTGCGGGCTGAGGAGACAGTGGACCGCGACCGTGACGGCGTCCCCGATGTCTATCAGGACACTGACGACACACAGTCGTAACACACGGGGCCTCGGCGACACGTTTTCGTAACATCGGTGCCCTCTCCGAGAAACTCCGCTCGCACACACTGAAGGGGTCCGGGTGCATTTGCGCTTGGTAACCAACAGGAGTCAGGGAGAAGTACATGGATACCGGTCAACTCGCGTGGGGAATTACCGCTACCGCCTTGGTGTTGTTGATGACACCCGGCGTTGCCTTTTTTTACGGTGGTCTCGTGAAGGCCAAGAGCGTCATCAGCATGATGATGATGAGCTTCGGGGCGCTCGCGCTCGTGGGAGTTCTGTGGGTGTTGTTCGGCTACAGCATGTCTGCGGTCGATGGGCCTGGCCAGTTCGCCGGTAGCCCGTTCGCCAGTTTCGGACTCGCCGGGTTGGGTAACGAAGACCTGCTGGGTGCAGCGTTTGGCGCGACCTTCGCCATCATTACCGTGGCACTGATTTCCGGCGCCATCGCCGACCGGGCAAAGTTCGGTTCCTGGATGGTGTTCGCAGGTATTTGGGTCACCGTCGTGTATTTCCCCGTGGCTGCGTGGGTCTGGGGTGGCGGCTGGGTGCTGGAGCTTGGTTCTCTGCTCGGCGATTACCCTGGTGTCATTGACTACGCCGGCGGTACTGCAGTCCACATCAACGCGGGTGCAGCAGCCCTCGCTCTCTCGCTGGTTCTGGGGCGACGCGTCGTCTTCAGCAAGGGCGCACACAAGCCCCACAACGTTCCCTTGGTGCTGTTGGGTGCAGCGCTGCTGTGGTTCGGCTGGTTCGGGTTCAATGCTGGGGCAGAGTTCCTCGCAGAGGGAATGCCGGGTGTCGGCCTCATTGTCGTCAACACCTTGGGTGCCACAGCCGCAGCGATCCTTGGTTGGATGATTATCGAGAAGCTCAAGGATGGCAAAGCCACGGCCGTGGGCGCCGCGTCCGGCGCTGTGACCGGTCTGGTGGCCATCACGCCGGCGTGCGCAAACCTTACGCCGGGTTGGGCACTCGTGTTAGGTGTTGTCGCTGGGGCAATCTCTGCCTGGGCGGTTGACCTCAAATTCAAGCTGGGTTACGACGACTCACTCGACGTTGTGGGAATTCACCTTGTCGCGGGTATGTTCGGAACTTTGTACCTCGGCTTCTTCGCTACGGACACCGGTTTGTTCACCGGAGGCGACTTCGGTCAGCTCACCGTCCAGGCGATTGCGGCCTTCGGGATCCTGATCTACTCGTTCGTCGTGGCGCTGGTCCTTGGCTTCGCGATCGAGAAGACCATGGGCTTCCGCATCACCAATGAGGACGAGGTTGCCGGAATCGACACTGTGGTTCACGGTGAAGAGGGCTACCAGCTCGAGGAAGACGCTCGGGTCTAAAAGATCACCAACTGTGGGGAGGGGCTCAGCCCCTCCCCACAGTCATGTCCGGGTTCGGTTGGGCTTGCTTGGTCGTTCCTCTGAGACGGCGGAAGGCGCATAAACTGACGCGGTGCCTGACACTCCCGCGATCCTTTCTTTCCTGCTTGTCTCGCTGGTCATCATTGTGGTGCCGGGACCGAGTGTCATTTTTGTGATCGGCCGCGCGATGATTCTCGGCACCAAGGGCGCTCTGGTGAGTGTGTGGGGAAACGCGTTAGGTGTGGGGGTCCAAATCCTCGGTGTCGCTGTCGGGGTCGGTGTGCTGGTCGCCTCGTCGGAGGTGGTTTTCGCGGTGATCAAGTTTCTCGGCGCCGCTTTTCTCGTGTATCTCGGGGTCCAGGGAATTCTTCAGCGCAAACGTTTCGCCACAAGCCTGAGCGACAAGCCGGAGGGAGGCTCCCAGCGCGTGTTGGGCGACAGCATTGTGGTCGGGTTGACCAATGCGAAAACCTTGGTGTTCTTCATTGCCACGCTGCCGCTGTTTGTTGATCAGGCAGGTGCTGCGCCGTGGAGCCAAATGCTTTTTCTCGGTGGTCTGTTCTTTGTGATCGGGGTGGTCAGCGACATGGTGTGGGCTCTGATTGCGGGAAGCGCTCGGACCTGGTTTGTTCGGTCCCCGGAGCGTTTGGCCGGAGTAAGGCTTGGGGGAGGCGTGGCACTAATCGGGCTGGGGCTCTATCTTTTCGCCTACTCGTTCGTGCTTTAGTCCCCGCGGTCTGCCCGGTCGACCTGGGCCCAACTATGGAAAGACACTGAGCAGTAGCCGGGAATCAGCTGTTCTGGAGAAGAACCGGTGCTGTCTCTATCAGCGAGAAACGAGGTGAGATGGGGTGCGAAGAGGTTCGCGAACGAACCGTAAGCGACCCGCTCGGGGTAATGGTGCGCGAGGAAAGCTCCGTAAGCCTCGTAGTCGCCGAGGTCTCGACCAATCGGATCGGTCGACGATGTCCACCACGCGAGCAGTGATGCCGCACCGTCGGGGAACATGTGGTGTACGACATCGGTCTGCATCAGTTGGTGGTGGGTCACAAAGCTCATCTTGAGCTCTTTGGGCACACCAAAATGCTTCAGAGTGTGCTTCATGAAGTCGGTATGGTACTCGTTGGCCAGCTGCAACAACTGTCGCCGCGATGAGCTCAGCCAAGTTTTCCTAGACAACAGGAGGGTGTCGGCGTCGAGGATGAGTGATGCCGGCGCTTCGGACATCAGTGCGGCCGAGAGTTTGATGAGTTGTTGTGTCACCCACCCTGCGTTCCGATCGCCTTTCCCAAAACGGGTTTCGAGTTCAGCCAGGATTTCCGGGCCAAGAACGTCTTGGTCATAGCGCACCACGATGTTGGGGTGCGAGGCAACTATCGACGACAGGAGCTCGTGTGATTCTCCTCGGACAAATCGTGGCCCTGTGTTGTCCTGATTTTGTGGCGTAATGAGCACGATGGCGCTAATCGGGTTCCGAACGTTCTTGAGTGCTTGAGCCAGAACCAACTCGAGAGACCGTAAATCCTTCTCTACAAAGGGCACCACTAGGTCAATCGACGGTAGCGATTTCTCCCGCTTTAGAGGGTCGTGTGGTTGCAGAAGCGACACAAGGACTCGGCGAGGTTCGCGTAAATGTTTGCCGCGACGGGTGGTCGCGCGAATGTAGGCCGATCGTGCGAGGTATCCCAGAGCTTTGCTGTTCGTGCGTCTTAGCCCGCGACGAATCGCGTTGAGAACGTGTCCAGCGACCGTTCTGTCCGGCCTCGCACCATAAAAAGTTAGAAGACGGGGACTGTTCACTCTCGCCCCTCCGTTTTCTGTGACGGGACACCCCGCCTCTGAACAGTGGGCGATACTGGGATCGAACCAGTGACCTCTTCCGTGTCAGGGAAGCGCGCTACCGCTGCGCCAATCGCCCATATTGAATTGTCCGAGGTGGCGACGGGATTCGAACCCGTGTAAACGGCTTTGCAGGCCGCTGCCTCGCCTCTCGGCCACACCACCGCAGGAAAGCCCCACCTCGAGGCTTCTCCGAGCGGATGACGAGATTCGAACTCGCGACCCTCACCTTGGCAAGGTGATGCGCTACCACTGCGCCACATCCGCACGCACCGAAGGGGTGCGAGAGAACTCTAGCCGAGGAGTACACCACCGCACAAACCTCGCTCCGGAGTGTTGAGTCAAAGATCACGACTGCTCAAAACCTCGGGCCGCTCAATGTGGCAAGATAAGGGGCTCAGGGCGATTGGCGCAGGGGTAGCGCGCTTCCTTCACACGGAAGAGGTCACTGGTTCGATCCCAGTATCGCCCACCATAGGTTCGTTGGCGTTCTCCCCAGAGGGCTCTCGCCAGTAGGCTGACAGCGCACCTGTCGGCAACGGAAAGCTATTTGC
>JAHEGA010000001.1 GCA_024639925.1 Microbacteriaceae bacterium | reverse complement strand
CACTTCACGCGGTATTTGTGGGGGATTGGGCACCGGGAGCAATCCAATACGCGACGCATTCAGCGTCGATCGGTGAGGGGGCAATTTTCAGCCACATCGCCGTCGACCTCGGTGGCGACATCGTTGTGGTCAACCCCAACGCCCATCTGGTGGGGGAGCGCTCCGAAGCTCACCTGCTCGGAGCCTATTTTGCCGACTCGACGCAACACCACGAGCACCGTGTCTACGTCAACCACGTGGGCCCTCAGACGGTGTCTCGGGTGAACTACAAGGGTGCGCTGCACGGTCGTGGCGCACGCACAGTCTGGGTGGGGGACGTGCTGATTGGACCGGATGCCGTGGGTACGGACTCGTACGAGCAGAACCGTAACCTGGTGCTGAGCGAGGGAACGCGAGCTGATTCGATTCCCAACCTGGAAATAAAGACTGGCGATATTCAGGGCGCGGGACACGCGAGCGCCACCGGACGATTCGACGACGAGCAGTTGTTTTATCTTCAGTCTCGAGGAATTGAAGAACTGGAGGCCCGCCGATTGGTGGTCCTCGGTTTCCTCCTCGAAGTGTTGCAAAAGATCGACGTTCCCGATCTGGTGTCAGAACTTACGGATGCCATGCAGGTGAAGCTGACGAAAACGGAGGACGCTTCATGAGTGCTGTAAAAGTCTGTTCCGCAGAGGACATCACTGTCTCCACGGCGGTCAAAGTCACGATCGACGGTGTTCCGATTGCTCTGGTGAAGGACTCAGCCGGGGATATCCATGCGATTGGGGACACCTGCAGCCACGGAGAAATCTCTCTTGCTGAGGGGTTCGTGGAAGACAATACGTTGGAGTGTTGGGCTCACGGCTCAAAGTTTGACCTCTCCACCGGCAAGCCTCAGAATTTTCCGGCTTTCGAGCCCGTTCCCGTCTACTCAGTCACCATCACCGATGGTGACGTTTACATCGACCCCACACCCCACACCCCAGAAAGCACCCCCGCATGAGCACCCTGGACATCACGAACCTCCACGTTTCCATCGAGACCGACAGCGGCCCGATCAACATCCTCAAGGGAGTTACCCTCTCGCTTGATCAGAACGCCACCCACGCGATCATGGGTCCCAACGGCTCTGGTAAATCCACTCTCGCCTACACGATTGCTGGACACCCCCGGTATGCGGTGACTGAGGGCTCAATCACACTGGATGGCGAAGATGTCCTTGCGATGTCGCCCGACGAACGTGCAAAAGCCGGGCTCTTCCTGGCAATGCAGTATCCGGTGGAGATTCCGGGAGTGACCGTGACCAACTTCTTGCGAACCGCAAAAACAGCGATCGACGGCACTGCTCCTGCACTGCGCGACTGGGTGAAAGAACTCAACGGTGCGATGGAAGAGCTCAAGATGGAACCTGGTTTTGCCCAGAGGAACGTCAACGAAGGGTTCTCCGGCGGCGAGAAGAAGCGCCACGAGATTATGCAGCTGGAGCTCCTTCGACCGAAGTTTGCGGTCTTGGATGAGACCGACTCGGGCCTCGATGTCGATGCTCTCAAGATTGTAGGAGCAGGAGTCAACCGGGCGAAAGCGAACACGGGCTTGGGCGTACTTCTGATTACCCACTACACGCGCATTCTCAAATACATCACCCCCGACTTCGTCCATGTCATGGTCGACGGTGTCGTGGCCGAGAGTGGTGGGCCGGAACTCGCCACCAAGCTGGAGGATGAGGGCTATGACCGTTACCAGAGCACTTCGGCGTCAGCGCAGTAGACGATGGCTACGATCGCTCTAGAACCCGCGAAGTTTGACCAGGTCGAAGAAGGCCTCAAAGACGTCATCGACCCCGAGTTGGGGGTCAATATCGTTGACCTCGGCCTCATTTATGACCTCTCTTGGGACGACGAGGAAGACGCACTCATCGTGAGCATGACCTTGACGTCGGCGGGATGCCCGTTAACCGATGTGATTGAAGAAGAAATCACCAAGAGTATGGACGGGATTGTTGAGCGCTTTCGCATTAACTGGGTGTGGATGCCCCCGTGGGGCCAGGAGCGCATTACCGCTGATGGTCGAGACATGATGAGGGCCCTCGGATTCTCCATTTGATGTCCCGCGTGGGCCCAGGGCACGGCGGTGAATAATGCTCGAGGTTAGTGACCTCCAAATTCGAATTGGCGCGCGCGTCCTGCTAGATGGGGTGTCCTTCCGCGTTGACGTCGGTGACAAGGTGGGACTTGTCGGCCGCAATGGTGCCGGGAAAACAACGCTCACCAAGGTCATCGCCGGGGACTTTCCCGCGACCGAGGGGTTCGCCCGAGTATCCGGCAACGTGGGATACCTCCCTCAGGATCCGCGGGCAGCGAACCCGGAGGAGTCCGCGCGGACTCGAATCCTGAACGCCCGCGGTTTAGGTGATCTCATGGAGGCGATGGGCAAAGCCACGGCGGACATGGCGAGTCCTGACGACGCGATATCCGCCAGCGCCATGAAAAAGTATGGCCGCGTCAATGACGAATTCCTGGCCGCAGGCGGTTATCAAGCCGAAGCAGAGGCCGCCACCATCGCTTCGCATTTGAATCTTCCTCCCGCAATCTTGGACCAGGCGTTGGGGACACTGTCCGGAGGTCAGCGGCGGCGTATCGAACTGGCAAGAATCCTCTTCCAGAACGCACCGTTGATGGTGTTGGACGAACCCACCAATCACCTCGACGCAGACTCGGTTGTGTGGTTGCGTAACTTTCTGCAGAGCTACCAGGGAGGAGTGATCGTCATCTCCCACGACGTTGGACTAGTGGAAGAAACGGTGAACCGCGTGTTTTACCTCGACGCCCTCCGTTCGACGATCGACGTCTACAACATGTCGTGGAAGCATTACCTGCGGCAACGCGAAGCGGACGAAGAGCGGCGACGCAAAGAGCGCAGCATCACAGAGAAGAAGGCAACGGCGCTTCAGCAACAGGCCGCGCGTTTCGGCGCCAAAGCCAGTAAAGCCTCAGCCGCCCACCAGATGGCGGCCCGTGCCGAGAAGATGTTGTCAGGGCTCGAAGACGTCCGAGGAACTGAGCGGGTGGCGAAGTTGCGCTTCCCCGAGCCCGCGGCGTGCGGGAAGACCCCCCTCTATGGGCACAACCTCTCCAAGAGCTACGGTTCGCTCGAAATCTTCACCGCGGTAGACCTCGCCATTGACCGAGGGTCCAAAGTCGTTATTGTCGGGCTCAACGGCGCGGGCAAGACGACACTGTTGCGAATTCTTGCCGGCGTCGACCAACCCGACACCGGTGTCATTGAAGCTGGTCACGGTTTGCGCATCGGCTACTACGCCCAGGAGCACGAAACCCTCGACGTTGACCGCACAGTTTTGGCCAACATGCTTTCGTCTGCCCCGAACATCGGAGAGCGAGAAGCGCGATCGGTGCTCGGCTCGTTCCTGTTCACGGGTGATGATGTTCTGAAACCCGCCGGTGTTCTTTCCGGCGGCGAAAAAACCAGGCTTTCTCTCGCCACCTTGGTCGTGTCCAAGGCGAACGTTCTCCTGTTGGATGAGCCGACGAACAACCTTGACCCAGCGTCTAGGGAAGAAATCCTGGATGCGTTGGCGCACTATTCGGGATCAGTAATTCTGGTCAGCCACGATGACGGTGCGGTATTGGCGCTCAACCCCGAGCGAGTTCTGATCATGCCGGATGGCGTCGAGGATCACTGGAGTGACGAATACGCCGACCTTGTGGCACTGGCTTAGTAGCCGCTGTGCTCCAGCAGCGCGTCTTCTTCTTCGGCATCTGACGCTTTTCGCTCACGCCGAGCGGGCAGGCCTTTGCTTGCTCGCCACTCCTGACGAAACAACCAGCCGTAACCGATGAACGCCATCAGGGCGAAAAGAAACCACTGAAACGTGTAGCTGAGGTGGGGGCCCTCGTCGAGCACGGGCCGCTGGGCCCCGAGTGGCGTTACCGCGGGCCGAGGCGTCTCGCTGTCGACCACGAGGAAGAAGTCGGCCGTGAGTTCTGCCGAAACTTGGGCTTGGACATCCTCTCTATTGATGGTCGCTACTTGCCCATCGGGGGCTCCGCGCCCTCTGAGCGCCGGTTCCCACATTTTCACTCGACCCATGACTCGCACATCGCCCGCGGGCGGCGCGGGAATCAGATCGGGAAAATCGCTGCTCTCTCCGGTGGCCACCCACCCGCGAGAAATCAGCACGGTCTCTGAGGCTGTCTCGAGGGGCACCAGCACCTCGAATCCGACGACTCCCGCGCGTGGCCGGGTCCGGACGAGGAGCTGCTCGTCCGCCAGGTAACGCCCTCCAAGGCTAATCGGAGTCCATTGCTCAGCTTCTGTCGCCACAGAATGCTGCTCGCGGAACTCGGCTAGCATCACGGGGGCGGCATCCCAGTTGTTCTCCACAAGCTCCATCGCAGCGACGGCTTGTCCGCGTCGATCCCACTGCCAGAGTCCAAAGAAAGTTGCGACCAGAGCGAAGACTAGCGTCAGGGCGAAGTAGCCCATCCAGCGCGAGCTAAACAGCTGGGATAACACGCTACTTCTCGCCTCCGTAGGCAACGGCGGACACAGGAAAATTTCGCTGCTCGAGGTATCCCACAAAGTAATCCCTATGGTCGCCGCAGGACAGCCACACTTTCACACGATCAGCAGTATGAATTTTGGGGTTCCGCCAATGGATCTCCCACTCGGGACCTAAACCACAAGAGGTTCGCGAACAACGTACGTCAGGTGCGGGAGCACCGGGAATAATCACCGCAGTGAGGTAACGACCACCGCACCGGGTCGTTCCGGCCCTCTAGAACGCGAGGGCGTCACCGAATTGGCCAGAACCACGGCAAAATACGGTAGAAGAATGGCGCCCAAGGCTGGGAGCAGTAACCACCAGCCGGAGACCAGAAAACACGCTCCGATGCAGGCAAGGCGAATTCCCATCGCAAGCGAATACTTGAGCATTCGCCCACGGCGCTCCGCTTCGGGAGCAACACCCAGGGATGTTGCTGATGGCAATTGAGTCATTGGACTCATCGTAGGACACCCACCTGCTAATAGGCTTGAGAGCATGGGAACTCCACGTACCGTTCTAATTACCGGCGGCAACCGAGGGATCGGTTTTTCCATCGCGGAGCGATTTGTGGCGGACGGCCACCGTGTTGCTGTGACCGCACGATCCGGTGAGGGACCTGCCGGCTCTCTGACCGTCGTCGCTGACGTAACTGATGGGGCATCCCTGGATGCTGCGATTTCCGAAGTCGAGGCCGCTCTCGGTCCCATCGAGGTGGTGGTCGCCAATGCCGGAATTACGAGGGACATGTTGCTCATCCGAATGAGCGATGACGATTTTGACGACGTCATCGACACGAACCTGTCCGGTGTTTTTCGCGTCGTGAAGCGCAGCATCAAATCCATGATGAAGCAGAAGTTTGGCCGAGTGGTGCTGATCTCGAGCGTCGTCGGGCTGTATGGCTCTCCTGGTCAGGTGAATTATTCGGCAGCCAAAGCGGGCTTGGTAGGGCTCGCGCGCTCCTTGACGCGTGAGCTCGGTGGCCGGGGGATTACCGCCAACGTTGTTGCACCGGGGTTTATTGACACCGATATGACCCAAGCCCTCCCCGAAGCTCAGCGTGAGGCCTATCTGGGCTCGATACCCGCTGGTCGCTTTGCCACCCCGGACGAGGTTGCCGCCGCGGTTGTCTGGCTTGCTGGTGACGAATCTGCGTATATTTCCGGGGCAGTAATCCCGGTCGATGGTGGACTGGGGATGGGGCACTAAACCCTCGGGATGCCCACCTCGTCGAGGACCAAGGACAAGTCAGGGGTGTCAATCGCACGATCAGCTGCGTCCCGAGTAACCGGCTTAGCCATATAGGCAATACCTAGGCCGGCAGCCGCCAGCATGAGCACGTCGTTTCCCCCGTCGCCCACCGCCACGGTGTTGCCCATGGGGATCCCGGATGCTTCGGCCCATTTCCGGAGGGTTTCCTCCTTGGTGCGGGCATCCACGATGGGGCCGTCAACCCGACCGGTAAGGCGTCCGTCGCGCGTCTCGAACCGATTAGCACGGTGCATATCGAGTCCCAGTTCGCTCGCTAGCGGGTCGATCATCTCGTGAAACCCACCTGACACCGCGCCCACGAGGTGCCCCGCTGCGTGGGCGCAGTCTATGAGCACTTGTGCTCCCACGCTGAGGCGCACCCGCGCGGTTGCCGCCGCCACATCGGCCAAGGAGAGCCCTGCGAGTGCTTCTACACGCGCAGTCAGAGAGGCAGCAAAATCAAGCTCACCGGCCATTGCTCGCGCAGTGATTGTTTCAACCTGCTGAGCAGCCTCTGCAGAAACATACTGAGCCAGAAGGTCGATTCCTTCATCCTGGGTCAACGTGGAATCGACGTCGAGGACGATCAGTTTCCTCTCCTGGGTCACGCTCGAACCACGGTGCCCTTCTCCACGACGGTGACGCCGCCCTCCGACAGCGTAAAACCCCGTTCCCGGTCGGCCACAGGATCAATTCCGACATGAGCGCCTGGCTCCACCACAACATTCTTGTCAAGGATTGCCCGAGCAATTTTGGCTCCCGCGCCCACGACGACTCTCTCAAACAGGATGGAATCCTCGACTGTAGCGCCGGAGTCGATCTTGACCCAAGGACCCAAAACACTGCGCAGCACAGAAGCGCCCACCACATAACAGCCCAGTGACACCGTCGATTCAGAGAGTGACCCGGGGTTGCCGTGTTGGTCTTGAACAAACTTGGCGGGTGGGGAGTTCCATTGCTGCGAATAGATAGGCCATTCCGCGTTGAACAAGTTGAAGGCAGGGTCAATCGAAATGAGATCCTGATGGGCGTCGAAAAACGCGTCGATTGTCCCGACATCGCGCCAATAAAAACGATCGGTCTTTCGCGCGCCAGGAATCGTGTTGCGGTTCAGGTCATAGACGAATGCTTCTCCACGCTCTACAAACGCGGGAATGATGTCACCGCCCATGTCGTGATCAGATTCGACATCCTTGGCATCTGCTCGGACGGCGTCCACAAGAGCTTCCGTGGTGAACACGTAGTTGCCCATGGACGCCAACACTTCATCAGGCGAGTCAGCGAGACCCTCGGGATCTGTGGGCTTTTCCGTGAAGGCCTTTATTCGCGAAGAATCGCCGGAATCCGTGGTGATCACGCCGAACTGATCAGACAGCTCGCGGGGCTGGCGTATTCCAGCGACCGTGACACCCGCACCACTCTCAAGGTGCGCATCGATCATTTGCTGAAAGTCCATGCGATAGACGTGGTCTGCTCCCACAACGACAACAATGTCTGGTTTCTCGTCGCCGATGAGATTCAGGCTCTGGAAAATGGCATCTGCGGACCCGGCAAACCACCGCTTGCCCAACCGCTGCTGGGCCGGAACCGACGCCACATAAGCATTCAGCATGCCACTGAGACGCCACATTTGGGACACATGCCGATCAAGCGAATGGGATTTGTACTGGGTGAGAACAACGACCTGCCGAAGACTCGAATTAATCAGGTTGGAAATCGCGAAATCGACCAGGCGGTAATGACCGGCAAAGGGGACGGCGGGCTTCGCACGGTCCGCTGTCAAGGGCATCAGTCGCTTGCCCTCACCTCCGGCAAGAACAATTCCAAACGCTTTAGTCTGGGTCACGTTTTCAGCGTAGTGGAAAGCCTCCTGCTGGTCGGAAGGCGTGCAGTAGTCTGGGGGAACTATGCCCCAGATTGCTTCTTTCGACGACGTCAGTGTCGTGAGAGAAGGGAAGAGCATCCTCTCCCACATCGACTGGGAGATCGATTCCTCGCAACGCTGGGTGATCGTGGGCCCCAACGGTGCCGGGAAGACAACACTCTTGAGTTTGCTGGCGTCTTTTGTTCATCCCACCAGTGGGAGTGTCACCGTGTTGGGAGAAAAGCTCGGCACCACGGATGTTTTTGAGCTGAGGCCTCGTGTGGGTTTTGCTTCGAGCGATATGGCCAAGCGAATCCCCCCGAACGAAACAGTGCTCAACATCATCCTGACCGCTGCTTACGGGGTGACCGGGCGATGGCGGGAAGAGTACGAAGATATCGACATTCGTCGCGCTAAGCGGGTCTTGGACGAGTGGAATCTCGGCGAACTCGCAGATGCGCGAATCGCAACACTGTCTGATGGCGAGCGCAAACGGGTGCAAATTGCCAGGGCAGTGATGACGGACCCGGAGGTGTTGCTCCTCGATGAGCCTGCGGGCAGCTTGGATGTGGGTGCTCGCGAAGACGTCATTGAAATGCTGGACCATTTTGCCAGCGAAGAATCCTCGCCCGCCATGGTGATGGTGACGCACCACGTCGAAGAAATTCCCCCGGGCTTCACCCATCTCTTGGTGATCGCTGGGGGAGAGGTCGTCGCTCAGGGACCCCTAGAGGACACGCTCACCGGGGCCGTGCTCTCGGATGCATTTGGGCGCCCACTTTCGGTTACCCAGAATGATGGACGTTTTCACGCCACAGCATTGTGATTTTCCTGGTAAAGTCGGAGCTTCGCCAGAATTCTGATTCGCTGGCCTCGGTTTGACAAAGGATTTGCCATGAAGACTGATATTCACCCCGAATACGCACCGATCGTGTTCCGTGACCTCACCTCGGGGGAGACTTTTCTCACCCGCTCCACCGCGACCAGCGACAAGACCATGGAGTGGGAAGACGGGAACACCTACCCTGTGATCGACGTTGAAATCTCTAGTGCATCCCACCCGTTCTACACCGGCAAGCAGCGCATCCTCGACTCTGCTGGTCGTGTGGAGAAGTTCAACCAGCGCTTCAAGAACTTCGGTCAGTAACTAGGTCCGCACCGGCCATTCACCGCTTGCGGTGAAACCAGGTTCGCCGCGTCCGCGTCGAAACGCCTGAAAATTCTCTGCCCACTCTTCTGACCAGACGATTTGCTGGTCATGGAGCTCCTGTGCCGTCTGGGGAAGAGCGTCGGCATGGGCGCGGACGATCGCTTGGGCCACCCGGCCTGCGGCCACAGCATCTGCATCGGCGGTGTGGGCGTCGTCAAACGACACCATGTAGTGGGCTGTTGCCATTTGTAGGGTCCGCTTTCCCCGGCGGTAGCGGTCGACAGCACGGTCGATCACCAGTGGGTCAACAATCGGCCGGGGGCTCGTGATCGGATCATGACCGTGGCGAATCATTTCGTGATGAAGTATTGAAAAATCATAGGACGCGTTGTAAGCAACGACAGGGATGCCACGTTCAAAGTACTGTCCCAGAGTCGCCGCTATGGCTGCAACCGCGCCAGAGGGCTCCTCACCGTACTCTCGGGCGTACTGAGTACTGATTCCGTGGACGGCGGTGGCAGCCTCCGGGATTTCTACCCCAGGGTTAATGAGCCACTCCGCAGACTCTGTCACCCCTCCGGATGCGTCAATAAGGCCGACATAGGCGGTGACAATTCGAGAGAAACGGGTATCGATCCCCGTGGTCTCAGTGTCAAATACGGCTAACGAGTCGCTCCAGTGGCCCATAAGGCCAGCCTAGGTCACGCCACTGACGCCTTGATTCCTGCCAACGCAAGCCAATAGAAACCCTGTGGTGGGAGGGTGAGCGTCAGCTGGCCCTGTTCGCTGGGAGCGGGAAACGCGCCGCCACCGGTAATTTCTGTCACTTTGTTGGCCCGGAAAGACTCCGGAAGAGTCAGATTCACGGCAACTGGTTGGTGTGCAAATGAGTAGACACATAACAGCGTCTCTGGGGCTTCCCCCGGTTTGCATTCCTCAGCAGGCATATCACGAAGGAACGCCAATACGGAGGGATTGTCGGTGGGAACGACCGTGAGCGAGCCCACTCCGAACACTGGGTGCTCTTTCCTCAAGTGGACGAGGTTGCGGACCCAATGCAACAAGGACGTGCCCTGCGCCAGTTGGGTCTCGACGTTCGAGGCGCTGTAGTGATATGCCAGTGACTGCACAACCGGCAAGTACAACTTGCCCGGGTCGGCCGCAGAGAATCCAGCGTTTCGATCAGGAGTCCACTGCATGGGCGTCCGCGAGCTATCACGGTCCTCCAGCCAGATATTGTCGCCCATTCCGATTTCGTCGCCGTAGTAAAGGAAAGGGCTGCCGGGCAGGGACAGCAACAGCGCGTGAGCAAGCTGGAGCTCGCTTCGGGAGTTATCTAACAGAGGCGCAAGTCGTCGTCGGATACCGACGTTGACACGCATCCTCGGGTCATAGGCGTACCAACCATAAAGAGCTTGCTTCTCTTCCTCGGTCACCATTTCAAGAGTCAACTCATCGTGGTTTCTGAGGAAGACACCCCACGCAGCGCCATCTGGGACCGCTGTGGTCTCCGAGAGAACTTCAGCGAGGCCCTCTGCCCGCTGCGAGCGCAACGAATAGAAGATTCTCGGCATGATCGGAAAGTCAAAGGCCATGTGGCACTCCGGAGCGTCCTCTGTGCCGAGGTACTCCGCAACCTCTTGCGGCCACTGGTTTGCCTCGGCAATGAGCACTCGACCGGGGAACTCATTATCCAGGAACGCCCGAAAGCTCCGGAGGAATTCATGGGTCTCGGGTTCGCTCTCGCCTGTGCCCTCATCGGACTCGTAGAGATAGGGGATGGCGTCTAACCGGAAGCCATCGACCCCCATCGAAAGCCAGAAGCGGGCGACCTCTCTCATTTCCTCGTGCACTCGAGGATGGTGGTAGTTGAGGTCTGGTTGATGGGAAAAGAACCGGTGGAAGAAAAACTGTCGGCGCTCAGCATCAAACGCCCAGTTCGAATCCTCCGTGTCAGTGAAAATCACCCGGATCTGTTCGCGAATTTTGTCCGTGTCCGACCACACGTAGTAGTCGCCATAAGGGCCCTCGGGATCCGATCGAGATTCCTGGAACCACGGGTGTTGGTCGCTGGTGTGGTTTAGCGGTAAATCCATGACAATCCGCATGTTTCTGGCGTGTGCCTGGGCCACGAGCTCCTGGAAATCATCCACTGTGCCAAATTCTGGCAACACGGTCATAAAGTCGGACACGTCATACCCGCCGTCTCGCAGTGGAGAGGCGTAGAACGGCGGCAACCACAACGCATCCACTCCCAGCCACTCGAGGTAGTCGAGCTTGCTGATCAGGCCAGGAATGTCGCCCACACCGTCGCCGTCAGAGTCGTAGAAGGCCCGCACCATCACCTCGTAGAACACCGCACGGCGATACCACTGGGCATCGTGCTCGAGCCCGCGTCGTGAGTAGGGCAGTGCAAAGTCCATGAGGCTCCTGAGTGGGGAAAATGCTGCCCGCCCAGTGTACGGCCCGGGCAGCGGCAACGCTGGGGCTACTAGAGAGCGCTTCGCGCTTCTTCCCGCGCTTCCGCGGGGTTTTGGTCGACCCATTCCTCCTCGGCGAGGGTGTGCGACTGCACCTCCATCGGGTCATCAAACGCGACGAGCTCGAGGCTGCCGGCGACGTGAGAAAAGCTGTGCACGGAACAGTTGCTGATGGGTTCTTTGTGAAGCCCCGGAGCTGCATATTCGACCACAGATCGGATAACAGCTCCATGGCAGACCGCAATAATGTCAGCCTCAGGGTGGCGGACTGCCAGATCCGCCATAGTCCGGACGACTCGCTTGGTGACGTCCTCACGTGGTTCGCGGCCCGGGATTTCAGCGCCATTGGGGTAACGAGCATCCAAATCCTGCCCGTTTGAACCTTCCGCCTCGCCGTAGTTGCGCTCAATCAGATCAGGGATAGCCAGAGGGGTGGGCATGCCTAGTCGTCGGGCAACAATCGTTGCTGTTTCCATGGCCCGGGACAGCGGCGAGGACACAATCAGGTCAAACCGGTGCTGGGACAGAATGTTGCCCAGTGCCGCGGCCTGAGAGCGTCCCGTGACGTTCAGAGGGATATCGGACACACCCTGAATTCGGCGGACGCGATTCCATTCCGTTTCTCCGTGGCGCACGAGAAAAAAGCGGGTCATAACACTCCTTGGGCGCTACACGCCCTGACTTGAAAGTTAGCGGCTCAGAAGATGGACAAGCTGTTCCAGCGTTTCCGAAGCTCCACCCTCAATCCTAACCGATGCCAATCTGTCAGCCTTGGTGTCGCCTCTATTCACTACGACAATGGGCTTTTTCTGCTTGTGGGCGAGCGCAACAAGCCTCATCCCGGTATTCACCACGAGCGACGATCCCGCTACCAGCAGGGCGTCCGAGCGACTGACGACCGCTGCGGCCTGTTCGAACACGGTCGGGGGGACAAACTCACCAAAAAACACGACCTCGGGTTTTACCACGCCACCGCAGTTGGGGCACGAGGGCACCACCATGTCCGCCACTTGTTCGACGTCGACATCCCCATCGGGCCGCGTGGCTCCGGTGATCACCAGGCTCGCCACCCACGGGTTGGCCTGTTCGAGTACCTCGGCGATAAAACTTCTCGCGTAGGCCTGGTTGCAGTGAATACAGCGGACACGATCGAGTCGCCCGTGGAGGTCGACAACCCGGCTGGAGCCTGCTTTGTGATGAAGTGCATCCACGTTCTGGGTCACAACTCCACTGAAGACCCCGTGATCCTCACCTCGAGCAATCGCGAGATGCCCCGCATTAGGGAGCGCCTCAGAAAACCGTGACCACCCCAGATGAGAACCGAGCCAGTAACGCTGACGATGAGAATGTGAGCCAAGAAAATCACGAAACGACATCGGGTGACCTTTCGGCGCGCCCTCGCCCCGATAGTCGGGGATACCAGAATCCGTCGAAATTCCCGCGCCCGTAAGCACCGCTACCTGCTTGTCGCCGAGCACTGACGCCGCCTGGGCGACCTCAGGCGCCACGGCAGGCGCCGGTAGGTCCATAACGGTCATGCGGTGACTCCTTGGGCAAGTGCGTACTCTGGAGCGTATCGCCGGTTCTTTTCCATCATGTTTCCGACACCGAAGGGTTTCCTGTGCAGTGGCTGACTTTAGACACTCTTGATGACGTTGCCCTCAAGGATTACACCGGTCTCACGGATGTCGCCCTGCGCAGTGTGCGAGAGCCCGCAGAAGGCCTCTACATCGCGGAGTCGCTCAAAGTCTTGAGCCGCGCGCTCGGTGCTGGGCATCATCCTCGGTCCATCATTACCACCGAGCAGTGGGTCACCCCACTGCGCGATCTCGAGGCTAACCATGAGGCTGCCCTCGCCGAGATCCCGGTGTACGTGGGCTCTGCCGCGATAGTCGAACAGCTCACCGGCTTTCACGTTCACCGCGGAACTCTCGCGAGCATGACACGCCCCACACTCCCGGACGTCGCGAGCCTCGTGAAGGGCGCGCGCAGAGTGGTGGTGTTGGAAAACATCGTGGATCACACCAACGTGGGTGCGGTGTTCCGGTCGGTTGCGGGCTTAGGAGCCGATGCTGTGATCGTCTCACCCTCGTGCGCAGACCCGCTCTACCGGCGATCGGTGAGGGTCAGCATGGGCACAGTGATGCAGGTGCCGTGGACCAGAGCCACCTCATTCGATAACTGGCGCGAACCTCTCCGAGCTGCGGGTTTTCATGTCGCGGCATTTGCCCTCGAAGAGGGAGCTCGCTCGCTGGAGGACATGGCCGCCGAAACCCACGACCGCCTGGCGATCGTATTGGGCACCGAAGGTGAGGGGCTGAGCGCTGAGGCAGTGGCTAGTGCGGACTCCGTGGTCTGTATTCCCATGACTCACGGGGTGGATTCGCTGAATGTTGCCGCCGCGAGTGCGGTGGCGCTGTGGGCGCTTCGCTAACGAAAGTTTCGCGCCGTATCGGGCACCCCGAGCGGTAGCCGCTCCGCGTCATCGGCAACAATCGATACGACGTTTTCGGGGCTGCGCTGGAGCAAGCCTCGAATAATCAGGGCGCCGCTTTCTCGCAGCATCACTCGGTGTCGTTTCCACAAACCCACGCTGCACACGACGTTGACAAGCCCTGTTTCGTCTTCCAGGTTCATAAACGTGACACCCATCGCGGTGGCAGGTCTCTGTCGGTGAGTGACTATTCCCGCCACCCAGACCCTGCGGCCAGGTTCTAACACGGTCATGTCCGCGACAGAACCGACTCCTCGTTGGCTCAAGGAAGAACGTAAATATCTCAGGGGGTGGTCTCCTGGGGATACTCCGGTGAACAGGCGATCTGTCGCCATACGTTCCTGAGCAGAAAGCTCCTCAAAAAGCGGCAATTCCACCGCCGTGCTGGTGTGCGGAAGGTACTGTGGGTGCTCTGAGGCAAGATGACCCGCTGCCCACAGTGCTTCTCGTCTACTCATTCCGCAATCCTCCAGGGCTCCGGCACTGGCGAGCGCTTCGGTCTGCGCTGTGGTCAGTCCCACACGTCTGGCCAGGTCACTGGCATTCGCAAACGCCCCTCCTTCTGCACGAGCAGCAACGATGCGCGAAGCGGTCTCGCTACCCAGACCGCGCACACTGGCCAGGCCCATACGCGTAGCAAGGTGGGCATCTCTGCGGTGTGTGGTGGTGGGATCGATCCCCTGAGGGTCAAAAACTTGGGAGGGTGTGGGTTGGTCATAGACCAGGCAGGTGTCCAGACCCGTGGGGGAGACCGCGGTCTGTGTGGGGTCAGCTACCGCTTCAACGGATGCCTCCACCTCGGAGTATTGAACCGAGGGCGCTCGAACCTCAACGCCGTGACGTTCCGCATCGGAGACGAGCGAGGCCGCCGAGTAGAAACCCATCGGTTGGGCGCGCAATAGTCCCGCCAAAAAGAGGGCGGGATAGTGCAGTTTCTGCCAGGCGCTGGCATACACCAGCAGGGCAAAAGCGAGCGAGTGGCTTTCGGCGAAACCAAAAGCCGCAAACGCTTGAATCATGCGATACACCCGCTGGGCGGTGTCGTCATCTAAACCGCTTTCCGCCATCCCTGCGAACAATGTTTCTCGCAGAGACTCAATCCGCTCCAGGCCTCGTTTGGAACCCATTGCCCGGCGCAGGAGGTCCGCATCTTCCCCCGTGCAGCCACCTACCGTCATCGCAATTTGCATGAGTTGCTCCTGAAAAATGGGTACACCCAATGTGCGCTCCAAACACTCCTCGAGAGCGGGGTGAGGATATTCCACCGGCTCCAGACCGGCTTTGCGACGGACGAAAGGATGCACGGCGCCACCCTGTATGGGACCGGGCCTAATCATCGCAATTTGGATGGCCAGATCGTAAAAACGCCGCGGTTGCAGCCTGGGCAAGAGTCCCATTTGCGCTCGGGATTCCACCTGGAAGACACCGATGGAGTCCGCGCGACACAGCATGTCGTAGACGCCTGCTTCATCCCGGGGGAGAGTGGCGAGCTCCCACGTTTCGCCCAGGTGGGTGGTCGCTAAATCAAACGTGTCACGAATAGCCTCCAGAATGCCCAGCCCCAGAAGATCAAACTTCACCAGACCCATCCATTCGCAATCGTCTTTATCCCACTGCAACACGGTGCGATCCTTCATGCGGGCACGCTCAATGGGCACCACCTCAGAAATGGGACGGTCCGTGAGCACCATTCCTCCCGAGTGAATACCGGTGTGCCTCGGTGCTTTGAGGGTTCGCGCTGCCAAATCGCTCACCTGCGAGGGGATGGTGTTCTCGTCCGCGTTTCGCAGAGCAGAGGAGCGTTCTATCTGGCGAGAGAGAGCATCCTGCTGGCCTGGTGAATACCCGAGGGCTCTCGCCATATCGCGAACCGCGCTCTTTGCCCGATATTCGATCACCGTGGCGACTTGAGCCGCCTGGAGCCTGCCGTATCGACCAAAAACGTACTGGATCACTTCTTCCCGACGGCGGGATTCAAAATCAACATCAATATCGGGTTCCTCATCTCGCAGAGCGGACAAGAAACGTTCAAAAGGCAGGTTGTAATAGATCGAATCCACCGCGGTGATATCCAGCAAAAAACAGATTGCCGAATTGGCGGCGGATCCCCGGCCCTGACACAGAATCCCCCGAGAGCGGGCAAAGCGAACGATGTCATAGACAATCAGGAAGTACCCGGCAAAGTCTTTGGTCTCAATGAGTGTCAGTTCTTTCTCAATTCGCTCCCACACCGCGGGCGTTGCTTGGGGGTAACGGCGGGGGACTGCCTCGTCGATGATCTGGCGCAAATAACTCATAGGTGTGTGTCCTTCGGGGCACACCGAACGGGGCAAACCGGGAGAGACTTTTTTGAGGGAAAAGGCTAGCTCTTTTGCTATGTCAGCACTGCGCGTCACCGCATCCACATAACGAGGGAAGCGTTTCAGTTGCTCAGCCCCGGAGCGTAAATATCCCGCGGGAGACGCAGGAAGCCAGGAATGTAAGGCGTCCATGCTGGTGCGTGCCCGCACAGCCGCCATGGCCTGGGACATGTCAGCTTCAGCCGCTGTGGCGTAGTGCACCAACCCGGTGACCACCGTGGGTAGGTGATGGCGCTGTGCCAGATCTGCCAAAAAGTGATTATGTGCACTATCCAGCGGCGCTTGGTGGTCAAACAGTTCCACCACGACGTTGTCGGAGCCAAAACGATCCACCAGCATCAGCAGCGCCGCCTCCGAGCGCTCCTGCTCGAGCGCGCTGGGCATTCGATGGTGTGCGAGTGGTTGTCTCACGGCACCTTTACGGCACCCCGTGAGAATCATCCAGTGGCCTTCAGCGCGATCCGCGAGAGCGTCTAGATCCGCTGTCATGGTGCCTTTGTCTTCTGTGGCCAAGTGTGCATCGGTCAGCGCGCTGGAGAGTCGGTGATAACCCTCAGCACCCCGGGCAAGAGCTAACAGGTGTGTTCCCTCGGGGTCAGGGGCACCCCAGCGTGAATCCGAAGTACCGAGCGTTATTTCTGCTCCCAAAACAGTGGGCATGCGATGGGCTGCCGCTGCTTCAGCAAACCGCACCGCACCGTAGAAACCGTTGTGGTCGCTCAAACCCATTCCCGTCAACCCCAAAGCAGCGGCCCTCTCCACAAGCTTTTCTGGTGAGGAAACCCCATCGAGAAAGCTAAAGCTGCTGTGGGCGTGAAGTTCTGCGTAGGGCACACCCTCCTCGGGGGAATGCTGCCCAACCGGTGCTCGATAAGGATGCCGATGGGCAGACCATGCGGGGGAGTCCCCACCGTCTGCGCCCTCGGGGACCGTATTGCCCGGTCGTGACGCATCGCGAAGAAGTTTTTCGTGCTCCGACCAGGGAATGGGGGGATTGCTCCAGCCCATTAGTCATACCGGGCTTCAACGACCCATCGGGACTGCTCGTGCGCGCTCACAAGCCACCCCATACCGCGGTCATCCACCAGTTGCACACGGTGCAAGAAACGGCTCTGCGCGGGGTCCCACCATTTTTCCCACACCGGCCAGGGTCCCGCCCATGAGGAAACAATCACGCTGCTGGTGCCGGAGACCATGGCGTGTGGGGCGCTAGAAAGTTGGGCGCTCTCGCCCACCACCACCGGGTCGCCATCCACCCCGAGGAGTGTTACCTCGCGGGGGGTGGAAAATACGGTCCCCGGCAGGGGGCTTGGTAAAGCACCCGGTAACGGGCCGGGAGCTTCCTTCTGTGGCGCACTATCGCCCCAAGGAATCAAGACCTGGGTCTCTGCTGCCACCCTCGCAACACGGGGGCTAGCCGTCACCACACCGTGGGCACCGACCATGCTTTGAACGCGCGACAGGACATGATGAACCCTGGCATCGGGGCCTTGACCCCACAGTCCTGGTTCGTGATCAGACACGTCTTCAGGGGAGAGCGCTTCACACTCCACAAAGGACACAGCAAGCGGATATTCAGCACCTTCTTTGTGGTGGGTGCTGAAGCACTGCTCCAACTGCCATCGCACCCGATCCACTAAGTCGGGGGCATCAAAGAAACGAGGGTGACGCCACGCTCTCTCATGAGTGGTGCCATCATCAAAACCCACCGTAATTTTCACGTGCGTGCACACCACTCCGGCAGCACGAAGTGTTGCTGTGTATTCCTCCAGCGGAACACGAAGAGAAAAGCCCACCTGATCCACCGAGGTTACGGAATCGGGCAGGTCCATTCGGGTGACCGGGTCAAGGGGAGCTCCTGACATATCCAAAAAACTGTCCCCTAGCCCTCGGGCTAGTCGATACAACCTCTCGCCCAGGTGTCCCAAACGGTCACGAATAGCGTCAGGGCCAAGCGCGACGAAACCTCCCAGAGTCGTTATCCCCAAGCGGGTGAGCAGAGAAACGGTGGCATCGTCTTCTAAAAACTCCACAGAAACATCTGCCAGGAACTCTTCTGACGCTTCTGGTTCCACACGACGCATCGGATACTCACTGGTGGTGTGGCGAGCGGCAATCACGGCACTAAACACATCGTCGGCAATACCCACTCGTGTGGTGGCAAGAGGCTCACTCACAGCGACAGCATCCATCAACATTCGAGCGGCTGCTTCCTCGCTGCCGTAAAAACGCTCCAACCCTCTGGCATGGAAGGCCACAAGTCCGGGGGAGAGCAAAGAATGATCCGATACGCAGTGGGCCAAATCCACCAAAACGCGATCAAAGGCGTGACGGTCGCGTTCGGGATCCCGTGCCGTCAGCACCAAAGTGGGGCACATCAGGTGGGCATCCCGACGACGCATTCCCACCCGCACACCCGCCACAGCAGCTTCAGCAGAACATTCTTCCACTACGCCTTTGTGCAGGGTTGCTACCGGAACCCCTGGGGTAACTTCGGGAAGAGACTCATCGCCGTAAGCGCTCACCACAGACCATCCGGGGCACCACAGGACAAGTGTGCGCCGCATTACTAGCCCACCCGCCTCTGGGTAGTGATGTCAATTACAGGGGCCTGTGGTGCGGTGTCGTGGGCGCCCCAGGCATCAATCATCAACTCGGCATGGCGCACCGGGTGACCGTGGCGAGGAGTGGCGTGAATGCGAACCATGTGTTCGTTGAGCAGACCACCGCCTTCAGCGACCCCACTCCACTGGTGGTGGACTTCAATGCTGGATTCGCATCGAGGCCAGGCCTGGCGGACCAGCAACGTTGCGTCACGCTCCCGTAGGCGACCACTCAGCGTCGACAGCATGCGATCTGAGGGTGCTCCCACAGCGCCAAGAGCCACAATGCCAACAACATCAATGAGGGCACCCACAACGGAAAGCCATTGGGTACCCGGATAGGGGACGAGGACGAGTCGATCAACGTTGACCCCTAATTCAGCGGCGGCAGCAAGGCCGGCGTCGGGTATCCCCACGAGAGCGCACCAGGTGCCTTCCGCTGTTGCCTGAGCAATCAAGCTCCAGAGCAGTGAGGCAGAAGAATCCACCTGATAAATGGAACCCTTGCTTAATCCTTTTTCGGGAAAAAGGTTCTCCAGGCCAAACCCCACAGGAAAGACGTGATGATCCGCACTCACCGATTCCATCGCGTGAATGCGCTGCTGCAGGGCACGCACATCGGGGCGCCTAGGCGGCGCCTCTTCAAGGCTGAGAGCGGGGGACATGAGACTATATTCGAACATCTGTTCGATTCTGTCAATATCCACTGACAGTGGACAAAATGAGGCGCACGCCGAGGTTGAGTAGGGCCAACCAACAAACCACCCACAAACTTGGGGCTACTATTAGCTACGTTCATTGGATTGAAAAATCAGGAAAGTGTTCTGTGGCGAACAAAGAAAAACCTTCATCTGAGCACGAGCCGGGATTTGTCTCACTCAAAAACCTAGACAAGTCTTTCGGGGACATAAATGCAGTCGCTAACCTCAATTTGGATGTCGCCCAGGGGGAGTTTTTTTCCATGCTCGGGCCGTCAGGCTCAGGAAAAACCACCGTTCTGAGACTTATTGCTGGCTTCGAAACCGCAACTGCCGGATCCATCACCATTGATGGCGAAGATGTCACAAATTTTGCGCCTTTTGACCGAACGGTCAACACCGTTTTTCAGGATTATGCGCTTTTCCCGCACATGTCTATTCAGGACAACGTCGAATATGGCCTGCGAGCAAAAAAAGTTTCCAAACCTGAGCGGTCACAATTAGCTTCCGAATCAATCGAATCGGTCAAACTTTCCCATCTGGCCACACGTAAACCCCACCAACTTTCTGGGGGTCAGCGTCAACGGATTGCTCTCGCCCGGGCTCTCGTCATGAGGCCAAAGGTTCTGTTACTCGATGAACCCCTTGGAGCACTTGACAAGCAGCTCCGAGAAGAAATGCAGTCAGAGCTGAAAAGAATCCAACGTGAATCAGGTATCACGTTCATTTTTGTCACACACGACCAAGATGAAGCAATGCGCATGAGTGACCGAATAGCTGTTTTCAACATGGGAAAAATTGAACAGCTAGGTACACCGCAAGAAGTGTATGAGAGCCCAGAGACCGCTTTTGTCGCAGGCTTCTTAGGGAGCTCCAACCTGCTGGAGGGTGACAAAGCCCAAGCGCTATTTGGTGTCAGCGACCTCGTGAATATTCGACCCGAGCGCGTCACGCTATCTGGGGCAGGGACGCATCATGACACATCACATGAGAGCATCCCGGCGATAGTAAAAGACGTTTCTTACATCGGATCCAGCACCATGTACATCGTCGAGTCAGAGGGTGGAGTGCGACTCACAGCATTGCGACTCAATCAAGAATTGCCCGCCGACTATGTCGACTTCGCGCCGGGCGACAAAGTTGTTGCTATGTGGCAAAAAAGCCATGTGGCAGCAATTCCCAATAACCAGAGGCTCACGCCAGAAGGAAGCAATCCATGAAAACCAAAAAAGTAGGTGTCGTATCGCTCCTTGCGGTCTCGACATTGATTCTGAGTGCCTGTTCCGGCACCAGTGAATTAACCCTTGACGTCCCCGACGTTCCGATGATCGAAAATGTTGGTGATTTCGAAGGTGAACTCAACATCGTGAACTGGGCTGGTTTTGTCGAGCCAGCATGGACGGATCAATTCACCACCGACACAGGTTGTGTCGTTAACTCGCGTGCAGCAGGCACGTCGGATGAAATGGTGACGTTAATGCGTTCCGGTGAATATGACATCGTTTCTGCCTCGGGCGACGCCGCCCTTCGGTTGATTGTCGGCGGAGACGTTCAGCCCCTAAATGTCGAGCTCATTCCTAACTTCGGTGATGACATCGCCGAAGGCATGAAGGGTCAGCTCTATGACACGGTTAACGGGATGCCCTACGGTGTCCCGATTGGTCGAGGAGCCAACCTTCTTCAGTACAACGAAGATGTCACTGGTGGAGCTCCCGAAAGCTGGGACGTTGTGTGGGAATCTGACAGCCCGTATGCCGGCAAAATCACCGCGTACGATGCTCCCATCTACATCGCTGACGCTGCGGTCTACCTGATGTACCACCAACCAGACCTCGGTATCGAGAACCCGTACGCGCTTGATGAGACTCAGCTGGATGCAGCTGTTGAGCTCCTCAAGCAGCAGAACGGGATCATCGGTGAATACTGGTCTGACGCGGTCGCTCAGATCACCTCGTTCGTCGGTGGCAACACTGTGGTGGGAACTTCGTGGGAAGTGCTCCGCAAGTTCGCTGACACCCCCAGCATCAAGACCACCCTCCCTGTAGAGGGTTCGACTGGCTGGTACGACGCCTGGTTGGTGAGCTCCTCTACGCCCAACGTGAACTGTGCGTACGCATGGATGGACTACACAAGTCAGCCCTCGGTGAATGGTGCCATCGCCATGAACTTCGGCATGGCGCCGGCAAACACCGCGTTCTGCGCCTCCAGTGAGGAAGCACAGGCCCACTGTGACGAATACGCTGCAGAGGACGAAGAGTTCTTTGACCGCATTTGGGCATGGACTACTCCTATCGAGCAGTGCCTCGACGGACGCACCGACGTCAGCTGCACCAGTTTTCAAGACTGGACTAACGCATGGTTGACCGTTAAGGGCTAAATCACTACGGTGGCGGGGCCGCAAGGCCCCGCCATTCCCTTCCGACAAGGAACAAATGACCGAGAGCACTGCGCAAAGTTTGATGGGCAAGCCGCAGAAGAGTGCACCTGTGGTTCAGCAGCCAAAACGTATCTCCACTTTTTTGTATCACCGTGAAAGGTTTCGTCTCAGCGCGCTCCTCGCTCTCCCGATGACATGGCTCGTTGGCGTGTATATCGTTTCTCTGTTTCTGCTGCTAATTACGGCTTTCTGGGTAGTCAACCCATTCACCTCACGCGTTAGCCCCGGCTTTACTCTTGATAATTTTGTGAGTTTGGTGACGGTTCCCGCGTATTTATCCACATCTCTGAGGACACTCGGAATGGCATTGGCAGTGACGGCACTCTCGGTGATCTTTGCCGTTCCATTGGGCATATACATGGCAAAGCTCGCGTCTGCACGCGTTCGCAACCTTCTTGTGGTCGCAATAACCTTGCCTCTCTGGGCAGGCTACCTCGTCAAGATCCTGGCCATGCGGTTGGTGTTTACAGAAAATGGCTTCATTAATTGGTCTTTAGGGCCCCTCGGGGTCTCGAGTCCGGGCTTCAACATCTGGGTCGCCATCATTACGCTCACCTATCTCTGGTTCCCCTACATGGCTTTGCCCGTGTTCACAGCAATTCGGCAACTACCTCTCAACCTTTTCGATGCTTCCGCAGACCTTGGAGCGCGAGGTTTCCCGACGGTTGTCCGTGTCGTCTTGCCCCTCATACTGCCGGCAATCATCGCAGGTTCGGTGTTTACCTTTTCCTTAAGCCTTGGTGACTACCTGGCAGCAAGGTTCACCGGCGGCGCAACCCAGATGATTGGAAGCGTCATCGCTGCCAACATCAATCTCAACCCTCCCGTTGCGGCCGCTTTTTCAATGGTGCCCATTGCTTTTGTGGTGATGTACCTGATGGTGGCCAGACGAACCGGATCTCTGGAGCGGATGTAAGACATGCTGAGATTTTCGAAACCAACACGGTTCGTGATGCTTGCAATCGTTGCGGGAATTGTCATCTTCATGTACCTGCCGTTGCTCGTTGTGGTTCTCAATAGTTTCAACCGGGCGCAACTGTCTGAGTGGCCCATCCGCGAGTTTTCTCTTGACTGGTGGGAATTTGCGGCCACTTATGAACCGATCCGGATGGCACTCCTTAATTCCCTCATTGTCGCCTCGGCCGCCATGGTTTTTGCAGCGGTATTGGGAACTCTGGTGGCCTTTGCGCTTAACCGGTATGAATTTTTCGGAAAAAGCACGGTCAATTTGTTGGTAGTCCTGCCGATCGCCCTTCCCGGTGTGGTGACAGGTGTTGCCTTCTCGAATACGTACTCAAACTTCCTCAGTCCCATTGGGATTGACATTGGGTATTTTGGCCTGATCGTTTCCCACGCAACTTTCTGCATTGTGATGGTTTTCAATAACGTGTTTGCCCGAATGAAGAGGATGAATCCTTCGCTTCAGGAAGCGTCGCTTGATCTCGGAGCCGGACTGTGGGAAACCTTCCGGTTGGTGACGTTTCCGCAGTTCCGATCGTCGTTCATCGCCGGCGCGATCCTGGCGTTTGCTCTGAGCTTTGATGAGGTTTACGTCACAATTTTTACGGCACCGCCCGGGGTTGACACGCTTCCATTGTGGATTCTCAAAGAGATGGCGCGACCAAATCAAGCCAGCGTTGTCAACGTGGTGGCGACAGTGGTCATTTTGCTGTCACTGATTCCGGTCTACGTTTCTCAGCGCCTCGCTCGCGCTGACGAAGAGGACTAGCCCTCTTCGGCGTTCACACCACCAACTAACCGCCGATGTACGACATGACGTGCTTGACTCGCGTGTAGTCCTCGAAGCCGTAGTGGGACAGGTCTTTGCCATATCCCGAGTGCTTGAAGCCGCCGTGAGGCATCTCAGCGACTAGCGGGATGTGGCAATTGATCCACACGGCCCCAAAGTCAAGCGCCTTGGACGTCCTCATAGCTCGGCCGTGATCTGACGTCCAAACGCTGGAGGCCAAGCCGTATTTCACATCGTTTGCCATCGCCATCGCTTCTGATTCGGTACTAAAGCGCTGCACCGTGATGACCGGTCCGAAAATTTCCTCCTGAATCGCTGGATCTTTCTGCTGGAGGCCCGTAATTATTGTCGGAGAGACAAAGTAACCAGACGTCCCCTGGCGAGCGCCTCCAGCTTCGATGCTCGCGTGGCTGGGCACTCGCTCAATTGCCTCAATAATGCGACTCATTTGGCTTTCGCTATTTACAGGCCCGTAGAACGTTGCCGCATCGGAAGGCATGCCGGTCGCGACGTTTTGTGCAGTCCAATCCTTCAAGGCAGATACGAATTGATCATGCACATCCTTGTGGACGAGCACACGTGTGGCGGCGGTACAGTCCTGACCAGCGTTGAAATATCCGGCAGTTGCGATGCCCTCGACAGCGCTGGCGATGTCAGCGTCATCGAACACAATCACGGGAGCCTTGCCCCCAAGCTCAAGGTGGACACGTTTTAAGTCCGAAGAGGCAGCTTTTGCCACCTCCATCCCTGCGCGGACGGAGCCGGTAATCGACACCAGCTGGGGGACCTCGTGGTCGATCATCGACGCTCCTGTTGACCGATCACCGGTAAGCACATTCACTACTCCCGCGGGTAGGTGCTCCGCGCAAATCTCGGCCAAGAGCAACGTGCTTTGGGGGGTGGTGTCCGACGGCTTGAGAACGGTCGTGTTTCCTGCTGCGACCGCCGGCGCAAATTTCCAGACCGCCATGTTGAGCGGGTAATTCCAGGGGGTTACCTGGCCCACCACTCCGATGGGCTCCCGTCGAACATACGACGTGTGGTCTTTCATGTATTCAGCAGCACCACGGCCTTCAAGATTTCGGGCTGCGCCCGCAAAAAACCTAATTTGGTCGACACTGACCATGATTTCATCGTCAACGAGTGTGGTCCGGGGCTTGCCGGTGTCTTGACTCTCGAGGTCTGCGAATTGCTCAGCGCGCTTTTCCATCTCGTCCGCAATCCGGAAAAGCGCCAGCTGCCTCTCGCCAGGCGTCGAATCTTTCCACCCGTCAAAAGCTGCTGAGGCAGCCCGGTACGCGACGTCAACATCGTGAGCGCTAGAGATCGGCGCTTCCGCATACACGTCCTCTGTCGCCGGATCAACGAGAGAGATGGATTCCTGCGCAGAAGTTTCAACGTAGGAACCACCGACAAAGTTCTGAAGTTTTCGTGTGCTCATTGTGAAATCCTAACCCAGAGGGCTTTCTTGCTGAAGCGAACGTTGCGCACGTGCAGCCCACTCGGATTAAGCGCTACAACGAGCAGGCGTCAACAAACTCCACAAGTCCAATTTGAGCATCGGCAATCTGCGTGGGCACCTCGGCAAGCGCCGATGCGCTCGGGTCAGCAACAGTGGTCAATAGTCCATTGATCGAGAGGGAAACTTTGGTGTGCGCAGCTTTGAGCTCCGGCTCTAGGGGATCCAGCGCATCAAAATCATCCAGCAACTGACCGAGCTTCTCGGCATAGGTCGCCAACCCCGCAGGATTTGTGGCCGCCAGAACCACAATTTCCCGCATGTCGCCCAAAATACTGGCGGATTCCGCACACACCTGAGTCGTTGACACTCGCTCCGCAACCGCTTGAGGGGAACACCCAGTGAGGAACATCCCTGGGACTAGCAACACGGTCGCTAGTGACATCGTCCTCATGATGGGTAACTGTAGCGCTTGGATGTTTCCTCATTCCGGGGAGTGACATCAGGCCACAGGCCCAACAAAAAACCCCCAGAAATCACATTCCCGGGGGTTTTTGCGGCTTGTGCCGTGGTGTTACTTTCTGTGCGCGAAGGGGGACTTGAACCCCCACGCCCTAATACGGGCACTAGCACCTCAAGCTAGCGCGTCTACCAATTCCGCCATCCGCGCGCAGTTCGCCCTGAATTTTCGTGAGCGAGCCAAGTGATGACATTACCACTAAAGTCCGCCTACCACCGGGTTGGTGCCACTAGCGTGGAGGTATGGGTCTTCTTGAGGCGATGCTGTTAGGAATCGTCCAGGGTCTGACCGAATTTTTGCCGATTTCCTCGAGTGCCCACGTGCGGATTGTCGGAGAGTTTCTCCCCAGCGCCACAGACCCCGGCGCCACGTTCACCGCCATCACGCAGATCGGCACAGAGATAGCGGTGTTGGTCTATTTTGCGAAAGATATCGGCCGCATCCTTAGTGCCTGGTTTCGCTCGCTAGCGGGATCCTCGTGGTGGAGTAGCGCAGCTGCGAGTGCGCGCAGCGACGCCAGTATGGGCTGGCTGATCATCGTGGGAACCCTACCGATTGTGCTGATTGGCTACACCGCGCAGGAATATATCCGCAGCACGTTTCGCTCGCTCTGGCTGGTCGCCGCAGTGTTGATTGTGTTCGGCGTGATTCTTGGCGCAGCGGATCTGTGGGGGAGGAAGCATCGAGACCTGCAATCGCTGAACTTGCCCCACGGCCTGGCTTACGGTTTTGCCCAAGCTCTGGCACTGATTCCCGGGGTTTCTCGGTCGGGGGCCACCATCGCCATGGGTAGAACACTGGGCTATGACCGGGTCTCAGCAGCCCGCTACTCGTTTTTGCTTGCCATTCCAGCAGTCATGGGCAGTGGCCTCTACGAACTAACAACGGCACTCGGCGAAGGCGCCCAGGCGGGCCCCTTCGACCTTGTCGAGACGGCAACAGCGACCCTCATTGCGTTTGGTGTGGGCCTTGCCGTAATTGCCTGGCTGATGCGGTACATCAGTACCCGAAGCTTCTTGCCTTTTGTGGTGTACCGAGTCGCGCTGGGATCGCTCCTACTCGTGCTGCTAAGCACCGGTGTGTTGTCGCCGCTGTAGCTAGTTGTCGCCGGAGCCTGGTCGATCAGGCCTGCTCTGCAGGTATTTTTCAAACTCTTCCGCGATTGCTTCGCCTTTGGCTTCTGGCGCATCGGCCGCGTCGCGCGTTTTTTCCAAGCTCTCAATGTAGGCACTCATGTCGTCATCATCCGAGGCCAGGGCATCAATGCCTTCCTCCCACCGTTGCGCTTCCACTTCCAGGTCTTCGCGCTCGGTGACGATCCCGACACGGTGTTCCAGCTCCTCGAGTAGCGCCAAAGTGACTTTGGGCGAGGGTGAGGTGTGCACGTAGTGCGGCACATGAGCCCACAGGTGTAGCGCGGGAATTCCCGCCTCCTGAGCAGCGAGGGAGAGAACCGTCAGTACGCCAACAGGACCCTCGTAGCTGGACTTTTCGATGTCGAACTGTTCTCTGATCGCCGGGTCATCACTGGTAGCCGTGACCTTCACAGGTCGAGAGTGCGGAACATCCGCCAGCATCGCGCCAAGGAAGACAATCGCTTCGACGCCTCGGCTCAGAGCGTGATCCACCATTTGGGAGGCAAAGGACTTCCACAAGCGAGAGGGCTCATGGCCGAGGAGGACCAGGGGAGATTCATCATCGCCTTTGCTGGGCACGTAAAGCGTGACCGTCGGCCACACCAGGTAACGGGAACCATCGGAGTCGTGCTCTACCTCGGGGCGAGCAATGTGAAAATCGAAGAACTCTTCGGGATCAATGTCCAGCACCGGTTGGTGCCCGTTCTGATCCACCACCATTTGAGCGGCCGTGGTTGCTGAGTCTCCCGCGTCGTTCCAGCCTTCAAACGCGACAATCAGCAGTGCGCTGGGGTCGCTGAGGGGGACACGAGTCATGCAGCCTCCGGTCTCTTTCGCCATACTCTACTCTTCCCGACCCGCTAGTAGACTCGGCGCCTGTGACCTCCCATCAGCTTCGCGGCGTTCTTTTTGACATGGATGGCACCATCATCGACTCCGAGCCGTATTGGATGCGCGCGGAGCGCGAACTGGTCGAAAGCTACGGCGGAACGTGGGGGGAAGAGCAGGCCTACGCCCTGGTGGGCTCAGGACTCTGGAACTCAGCCAGCCTGCTCCGCTCAGCGGGAGTAGATCTCGAACACGAGGTGATTATCGATCACCTCTCTGCCCGTGTCCGCGAGCAAATTGTCGAATCCGTTCCCTGGCGACCAGGCGTTCGCGAACTGATGGCGGAAATGCTCGAAGCTGGTTTGCCAATCGCTCTTGTCACCATGTCCATTGGATTGAATGCCCGCGCTCTGTCTACGGCACTTGATCAGGAACTGGGGCAGAAAGTGTTTGGAGCAATCATTTCGGCGGACGATGTGTCCCGACCGAAACCCGACCCCGAAGCCTATTTGTCCGGTGCTGCCGCCATTGGCGTGAGCATCCAGGACACACTGTCTTTTGAGGACTCTAGTTACGGCGCGGCCAGTGCGTTTTCCGCAGGCTCGGTCACCATCGGAATCCCTCTGCACGTTGAGATTCCTCAGGGGTCCACCCACGAGCAGTGGGAGTCGCTGGAAGGAATCCGCCTCCAGGACCTTGAGGAGGCCTTCGCCCGGCACCGGAGTGGCGCATGAACCCCGCGCGCGGGGCCTTTGTGGAGGGCGACCACGTCCAGCTCCGGGGACCCAAGAGCACGCTCCACACCATCACCCTAGAAACCGGGGGAGCGTTTCACACCCACAAGGGCGTCATCTCCCACGATGACCTGATTGGGTCACCTGAGGGCTCGGTGGTCACGAGCGATTCCGGCGTGGCCTATCTTGCCCTTCGGCCTCTGCTCGGCGATTTTGTGTTGTCCATGGCGCGCGGCGCAGCGATTATTTATCCGAAAGATGCCGCCCATATCGTCGCAATAGCCGACGTCGCACCGGGTCACACCGTCATGGAGGCTGGTGTGGGGTCGGGTTCGCTCACGCTGTCACTGTTGCGCGCGGTAGGGGAGAGCGGCCACCTCATTTCGATCGAGAGGCGAGAAGAGTTTGCCGATATTGCCGCCGCCAACGTAGCCACGTTCCTCGGCGAGGTCCCCAGCCACTGGGACTGCCTCATTGGCGACTTTCAGGAGCGCGCTCTCGAGCGTGAGGCAGGCAGTGTCGATCGGGTGGTGCTGGACATGCTGGCCCCCTGGGAATGTGTCGAGGCAGTCTCTCACGCTCTCATTTCTGGCGGCGTCGTCACGGTGTACGTGGCGACGGTGACTCAATTGTCGCGCGTGGTGGAGGCTTTCCGGGTGTCCGGGCGCTACACCGAACCTCAGGCAGAAGAAGTGTTGATTCGTCCCTGGCACGTCGAGGGGTTGGCTGTTCGGCCCGAGCACCGCATGATCGGTCACACCGGCTTTGTCATGACGGCCCGACTCTTAGCACCTGGAGCCGTTTTGCCAGAAACAAAGAGGCGCCAGGCCAAGCCTGAGTATTCGGAGGAGGACATCGAATTGTGGACTCCGGGCGCCACGGGTCAACGCCATGGCAGCGACAAGAAGATCCGACAAACAGTGCGCCAAGCGCAGGCCAGAGCGGACCGTTCCCGCAAAGCCCCCTCAACGGACCTCCCGTAGAATGGGGCTATGCCTCTGTTCACTCTGCCCCGTCTTCTTGGTCTTGCCTCAGCCATAGCCCTGGTCGGCGGAGGCGCCGGGATCCTCGCCGTGTCGGCAGCCAATGCCGATGACCAGTGCGCTCTTCCTCTCGCCTCTGGCACCACTTCTGACCTGGTGGCGGTCGCGGGGGCAGGCAACGGCGTTCCCGAGGTGAGTTTCCCTACTCCGCTCGTCACCGATGGTCGCCAACTGACCGTCATCAACGAGGGTGCGGGAACACCCGCTCCATCCGGTGGCTTTGTTGACTTTGACGTGTCGGTGTTTGTTGGCTCCGACGAAGCTTTTCTGACGGCCTCGAGCTACCAGGAAGGCAACCCTGTTCGTCGCCCCGTTGCGGGAGTCGTTCCGGAATTCTTTGGTGAAGTTCTCGCGTGCCAAAAGCCTGGTGCCACGGTGGTCATCACGTCGACGGTTGGCGATGTGTTCGGGCCGATTGGAGAAGATGACTATCTCCAACAAGACTCCACCATTGTGGTGGTCGTCGATGTTCGCGACACCTACCCGGCTAGCGCGACAGGCGACTCACGGCTCCCGCAGTCGGGGCTGCCCACCGTGTCGCAAGCGCCCACCGGTCACCACGGGCTTACCTTTCCCAACGCACCCATTCCCGACGAGTTACGAATCTCGATTCTCAAACAGGGCGAAGGGGACAGCATTGCCGAGGGAGCTTTCGTCACCGCACACCTGACAGGATTCGTGTGGGAAACCCGGAGTGTTTTTATCTCCTCTTTTGACCAAGGCGTGCCGTTATCACTGGTCGCCACCGACCTCACCACGGCAGCCGATGGCGTAGGGATCATTCCCGGCCTCGCCGAAGCGCTCATAGGTGTTGCGGAAGGCTCGCAGGTGTTGGTATCTATTCCCCCAAGCTTGGGTTACCCGGAAGGTGGTTCGCCCCCCGGTGTGCCCAGCCAAGCGACTCTCGTGTACGTGCTCGACATCCTGGGCGTGAACAACTAGCGGTTGCCGAACTCTCGCCCTCTAGGATGGCGACGTGAGCGAGAAAAGCCCCACCATTCAGCCGGAGGATCGGCTCTTTCACCTCATTCTTGCCCTCATGTCAAGCTCGTATGGCCTCACCAAGGATCAAATCCTTGGCAGCGTTCGTGGGTACGCAGACTCCGACCGCGCAGAAACGAGCGACGAGTCGCTGAACCGTCGTTTCGAGCGCGATAAAGATGCTCTCCGGGAACTGGGCATACCGCTGGAAGTCTCCATTCCTGCCTCGGAAGATGTGAACAACCGTTTCACCACGTACCGAATCCCTAAAGGTGCGTACGACCTCCCCGAAGGAGTGGAGTTTTCCCCCACCGATGTCGCCCTGCTGAACCTGTCGGCAGCGCTGTGGCGCGAAGGCACCCTCTCGGGAGAGTCTCGGGTCGCGCAAATGAAACTCGCGAGCTTTGGGGTGAGTGTGTCTGAATCCTTGATGGCGTCCGCGCCGGTGATCTCCACGCGTGACCCTGCGCTGCAGAACATTCGGAACGCTATCGATGAGGGACGCTCCATCCGGTTTAGCTACCTCAAGCCGGGGGAGGCGCAGGCAACGAAGCGCCACGTGTCGCCGTGGGCACTGGTCAGTCACGAGGGTCGCTGGCATGTATACGCGTATGAGCCGGCAAGCGCCCTGGCAAAAACGTTCCTGCTGCGGCGTATCGTGTCCTCGGTTACTCTCACCGACGAGGTCGCCGAGCCTGCCCCCGATGGCGTCACCGAAGAAGCGGTGACAGCGCTCCGGGACGTCCACGCTCGCCAGAGCGCAAGCCTGATGATTACCCCTCACTCCGAAGCCTGGAGCGCGCTGGCATCCCGCTCCGACAGCAGCGTTGAGGGCTCCGAAGTGATTGTTCACTTCACGGACTTGGCAATTTTTGCTGACGAAATAACTGCCTACGGCAGCGACGTGGTGGTCTCCCACCCGCCGGAGCTCCGAGAGCGAGTCACAGCGAATCTGGCCGGGCTAGTGGGTCATCATGGCGGCTAAAGGTCTCACCCCCGCCAGTGACAACTTGATGCTGTTGCTTTCGCTGGTTCCCTATGTGCTCGATCGACAGGAGGTTTCTGTTGAGGAAGCAGCGGCACATTTTCACCGTACGGACACCGATATCGTTCGCGCCGTGGAACTGATCGCCTGTGCGGGGGTGCCGGGAGATAGTCGCGCCTACTCGCATCTGGATTTGTTTGACATCGATTGGGATCTCTTCGAATCAGAGCGACGAATTACTTTCTGGAACACGGTAGCCCTGGACCACAAACCCCAGTTTTCGGCGAAAGAAGCCTCGGCACTCATTGCTGGTTTGCAATACCTCGCCGTCCACCCTGCCTATGCGGGGCGCACAGATGTGCAGGAGTTGACGCAGAAGCTTCGCGCCGGAAGCGCCTCGGGCGCTAACGACCGGCTTCGGGTGGTCAACAGCGCTGCCGAAAAGCGATTGGAAGCTCTGGCGCAAGCGATAGACAGTGGGATGTCGGTGACGATGACCTACCACAACAAGCGCGGTGAGTCGGGGGAGAGGCGGATTGATCCGCTTCGTCTCGAATCCAGAGACCACCTCTGGTACATCCGGGCTTACTGCCACACCAGGAATGCGTTGCGAACCTTTCGAGTGGACCACATGGACAATGTCGTCGTGGGCCCCATTGCCCAAGACCGCCACGAGGGGGCGGAAGCATCGTTTGCCCACAGCCTGTTTGAACCCAGCGCGAATGACGTCATGGTGACACTCGAGTGCGCCAGTGAAGCGCTGCCGCTCATTGCTGACTACCTTCCGCGGGGCTTCAAAGCGCCCGCGGGCGCGACGACGGTAACGCTTGACGTGCCCTTTGCGCACTACGGATCACTCACCCGTTTTGTCGCAGGCTTCCCCGGGGTCGTGAAGGTGCTCGGCCCAGAATCCGCTATTGCCGCGGTTCGAAAATTTGCCGAAACGGCACTCGCCGCCTACCAGGAATAAATCGCTACCCCCCTGGTACAGTGGGGAAACCACGACGAAAGGGCACACCGTGTCGGGAAATCTTGGCGGCTGGACGGGTCTCGTCCTCATTGTCGTTGTCTTGTTGTTGTTTGGTGCACCGAAGTTGCCGGGTCTCGCAAAGAGCCTCGGGCAGTCGCTCAAAATCTTCAAGAGTGAAGTGCGTCCCGGAACTGATTCAGGGGAGTCGGACAGTCCCGCAAACTCCGAAGGTTCTGAATCTCCTAAGAAGTAGTCGTGGCTGAGCGTCGCCACCGCTCGCCAGAGGGGCGAATGTCCCTCGGCCAGCATCTTGTCGAGCTTCGCCGACGCCTCGGCGTCATCGGAATCTCGATCCTGGTGGCTGCTGTTGCGGGCTGGTTTCTTGCCGATGTCGTGTGGGCCGAGCTGAGCGACCCGGTTCTCGAGATCGCCCAGGAACGAAATCGCAACGCAGAGATCAACTACACCTCGGTAACCGAGGCGTTTGACACAAAAATCGCGATCGCGCTGGTACTCGGAATCGTCATGTCCGCTCCTGTGTGGCTCTACCAGGTGTGGGCCTTTTTCGTTCCCGCTCTGCTGCGCCAGGAAAAGCGTTACGCCCTGGGCTTCCTGACAGCTTCCATCCCGCTATTTTTTGCTGGGGTCGCGATGGGCTGGTGGATTATGCCCAACGTCGTCACCCTTCTCACCAGTTTTGCCCCCGAAGACAGCGCCACGCTACTCACCGCCAAGGTCTATCTTGATTTCTCGCTGAAATTTGTGCTCGCAATCGGGGTCGGGTTTGTCCTTCCGGTGTTCCTGGTGTTGCTGAACTTCATTGGGGTGTTGAGCGCAAAAACCATCATCACGGGTTGGCGGTGGGCGATTGTGATCATTGCGCTGTTCACCGCGTTGGCGACACCAGCGGCAGATGTTGTCTCCATGATCATTCTTGCCGTCCCCATGGTGGCGCTCTATTTTGTGGCCGCCGGTATCGCCTGGCTCCACGACAGGCGCATTGCGGCAAAAGCCCGGGTGTGGGCGTCAGAGAATCCCGCGGCAGCAGCATGACCGACGTTTCGCCGGCCGAGAGATATCAGATCGCTCAATCCCGAACCAAGAACCCCCTTCTTACCCGGTTTCGAGAGATTCAAGCTTTTGACCTTGACCCCTTCCAAATTCAGGCCTGCGAATCGGTAGAGGCGGGCAGGGGAGTGTTGGTCGCCGCGCCGACCGGCGCGGGCAAGACGATCGTTGCCGAATTTGCCATCCATGTCGCTATGGCGCAGCCCGATGTCAAAGTGTTTTACACCACGCCGATGAAGGCTCTGTCCAACCAGAAGTTCCAAGAATTGGTCGACACCTACGGAGCAGACCGAGTCGGGCTTCTTACGGGTGACACCAGTATTAATGCGCGTGCGCAGGTGGTCATTATGACCACCGAGGTGCTGCGAAACATGCTCTATGCCGGGAGCGAGCTACTGGACAACCTCAGCTATGTGGTGATGGACGAGGTGCACTACCTCGCTGACCGTTTCCGCGGCGCGGTGTGGGAAGAAGTCATCATTCATTTGCCCTCCACGGTTCAGGTAATCTCGCTGAGCGCCACGGTGTCCAACGCCGAAGAGTTTGGTGACTGGCTGCACACTGTGCGGGGGCACACCGACGTCATTGTCAGCGAAGAGCGCCCGGTACCGCTTCACCAGCACATGATGTTCTCCCACAAGTTTTTGCCACTGTTTGCTTCCGCCGATGATGACACTCCGGTCAATCCCGAGGTAGTCCAGACAGCTCAGATGCTGGGCCGGGGGAGCGGGCACCGGAGCCGGGGCAGGGGTGCGCCACGCTACCAACGCTACGAGGACAAACGCCACAAGGTCTACCGTTCCGATGTCGTCGAGCAACTCGACGACGAAGACCTTTTGCCCGCCATTTTCTTTATCTTTTCCCGAAAAGGCTGTGACCAAGCCGTTGATCAGGTGCTCCGGAGGGGGGTCACCCTGACCGAGGAGCACGAGCGTGACGACATCCTCGATCTTGTGGAAGAGCGCTGCGATCGACTGGACGATGACGACCGAGCCGTCCTCGGGTACCACGAATGGGTGGATGGGCTCTTGCGCGGTGTCGCTGCGCACCACGCCGGCATGCTGCCAATGTTCAAGGAAGTTGTCGAAGAGCTGTTTCGACGCAAACTTCTCAAAGTGGTGTTTGCGACCGAGACGCTAGCTCTGGGAATCAACATGCCGGCGCGCACAGTCGTCTTGGAGAAACTCGACAAGTTCAACGGGGAGTCCCGGGTGCCGATAACTGCTGGGGAATACACCCAGCTGACGGGGCGCGCGGGGCGTCGTGGCATTGACCACGAAGGCCACTCAGTCGTCATTTGGCAGCCAGGGATTATTCCCGAAGCCGTTGCTGCGCTTGCCTCCCGGCGTTCCTACCCACTCAAATCAAGCTTCTCTCCCACCTACAACATGGCCGTGAATCTGATCGCCATGTTCGGGGTGGAGCGCACCCGCAGCATCCTGGAATCCTCGTTCGCCCAATTCCAAGCCGATCGCCACGTGGTTGAACTCGCCCGAAGCGTGCGCAAGAACGAAGAGTCGCTGGAGGGTTATCAGAAAGCCTTCGAGTGTCACCTGGGGGACTTTGCCGAGTACGCGGCCCTTCGTCGCGAGCTCAGCGACAAAGAACGAGAAGGCGGGCAACGCGGGCGAGGCCGACGCTCCCAGGAGAGCCAACGCGAGGATCTCGACCAGTTGCGCACCGTGATGAAGACCCACCCCTGCCACCGCTGCGAAGATCGAGAATCCCACGCGCGGTGGGCCAACCGCTGGTGGAAACTGGAGCTCGACACCGACAAGATCAGGCGCCAAATCCGGAAACGCACCGGTGCCATACCCGCCGTCTTCGAGCGAGTCATGGCCGTCCTTCATGACGCCGGTTATCTTCGTGGCGAAGGCGACGAGGTCGAACCCACGGTTCACGGCGAAACACTGCGCCGGATTTACGGCGAGCGCGACCTGCTTGTGGCCGAGTGTCTGCGCCGACAGGTGTGGAATGACCTCGATGCACCTTCTCTCGCTGCGATAGTTGCGGCAATTGTGTACGAACCGCGCCGCGATGACGCGCCCCTTCACCCCCACGACATGCCCACGGGTGAATTTCCGCACGCATTGAGGGCGACGATAGTCCTGCACGAAAAGCTCCGACGCATTGAAGCAGACCACCACGTGGCGGGCTCCAGCGACCTTGCCGCACACCTGTCGCTCGCGGTGTATCGCTGGGCTTCTGGGCGACGATTGGAGTCAGTACTGGACGGCCACGATGTGCAGGCCGGGGACTTCGTTCGCTGGTGCAAGCAAATCATCGACGTTCTTGACCAAATCATTACGGTCGGGGTGGGACCCATCCACGAGGTCGCCCTCGATGCGCGAGCCCGAGTATTTCGGGGCGTCGTCGCGATGAGCAGTGTGGCCTAAGGCCCATGATTCCACTTTTCGCCCTTCCCTCTCATCGGGGCATCCGCTTTAGGGTGCCGCTGCGCGTGGCTCTGCCTCTGGCGGTATTCGCCGGGTGGGTGATGGATCTCGGGTTTCCGGATCGGGATTGGTGGCCTCTCGCGCTAGTCGGAGCCGGTCTGATGATTCTGTCGGTCAGGGGGGTGAGCTTCCCGCAGGCGCTTCTGGTGGGAGCGCTGGGAAGTTTCTCTTTCTATGGAATTCACATCTGGTGGCTCACGGTCTACTTGGGCCTCATTCCCTGGGTTGCCTTGGTTCTCGCCCAGGTGTTTTTCTTCTCCCTGGGGTTAGGGCTCATTTCGCTCGTGTGGCGCTACTCTTCAGCACAATGGACGTCGTTGTCCGGCAGATTGGTGGTGGTTCCGGCTCTTATCGCCGGGGCCTGGGTCACCCGTGAGGCGATCAGCAGCGTCTACCCGTGGGGTGGTTTTGCCTGGGCGCGAATCGCCCAGAGTCAATCGGAAAGCCCGCTGGCTCCCTTGATTGCGTGGGTCGGAACAAGTGGTTTCAGCTTCCTGCTGATCTGGTTTGTGGCCGGAGTCATTGCCGCTTTCACGGAGCGGCGAATGAGCGCTGATGCTGCTCTCACGGTGAGTGCAGCTGGTCTCGTAGCCTTGCTCGTGTGGCCGGCGTGGCCCATCCAAGAATCAGGGTCCCTCCGCGTTCTGGGTGTCCAAGGAAATGCTGACGCTGGTCTTTACGCGGACTATGATCGGGGAGACAACCTGAGTGATCACTACCAGGTGACGCGTGAGCTGTATGACGAAGACGTGGATGTCATTCTCTGGCCAGAAAATGCCTCCGATATTGACCCCCTCCGTTACCCCGGAGCAGCCGCTGTGGTGTCCGAAGTCTCTCGGGAGCTCAACGCACCCCTCGTGGTAGGAGCGATCACCAAAGATGGTGATGACTCCTACAACAGCATGCTGCTGTGGGAGTGGGATGACGAGCTTGAGCGAGGAATCGCCCGAGACCAGTACGACAAAATTCACCCGGTCCCCTTTGCTGAGTACCTGCCCGAAAGGGACTTCTTCTACCCGTTGGCGCCCGCGTTGTTCTCGATGATTCCCCGGGACTATTCCTTTGGGCAGCGAGACACGGTGTTCGCGCTAGAGGGTGCTCTTGCGGGTATCGCCATTTGCTTCGACATTGTGGATGATGAAATCCTCTGGTCGATCATGGGGGAGGGGGCAGACATCATCTTTGCCCCTACCAACAATGCCGACTTCGGCAGGACCGACCAAAGCGTTCAACAGCTCGCCATAGCTCGCCTGCGAGCCATTGAGACTGGTCGCAGCGTAGTGAATGTCTCCACCGTCGGCACGAGCGCCATCATGGACCCCTACGGAAAGACTCTCGATCGGCTCCCCGTGTACACCGAGGGCTACATGATTCAGGATGTGCCGTTGTCCACCACACTGACACCCGCCACCGCGCTGGGTCGCAGTGTGGAAACCTTTGTGATCGGCCTGACGCTAGCCGGACTGGGTATTGCGATGGCGTCCCACCGAGGTCGAGTTCGCCGCAAAGAAGCCGCAACGAGGCCCTAAGCCAGCTGATCCCGGACGTGCACGGCAAGATCTGCGCGATCTGTCACAATCCCGCTCACGCCCATTTTCCACAAGCGCTCCATGCTCTGAGGCTCGTTGATGGTCCACACGTGGACTTCGAGTCCTTTGCGTTTAGCGAGTCCCACGAGTTGGGGCGTCACGAGGGCAAGGCCTCGGTAGGTAGGAGGCACTTGCAATGCCACGATGCCCGGCGGAACCTTCCACAAGCCCAGCGGGAGGCCAAAGGCGCTAATCAGCCGGCCGGCAACAACATGCGAACTTGTCGCGCTGGAGGCAACGTGACCGAGTCTCGCCACGGCGCTAGCGCGGCTGGTTTCATCAAACGAAGCGACAAGTACCCGGCTCTCAGAGCCGGTGGTGCGGACGGTATCGACAAAGGCGTCCACCACCGCAGGCGTTTTCAAATCAATATTGAAGCGAGCCTCAGGAAAGCGCTCTAGGGCCTCACCCAAGGTCGGGAAACCCTGCCCAAAGCCCAAGTCCAGACCCGCCAGTTCCGCAGCAGTCAGGTCAGAGACGAAACCTTCTCGCGCTGCCACTCGGGCGAGGTCGGCGTCGTGAGCGACAATCACCTGTCCGTCTTTACTCAGATGAACATCAGTTTCCAGAATGTCGGCACCGGCATCCAGGGCTGCCTGAAAGGCCGCCACAGTATTCTCTGCAGCCTCAAGCGCTAAACCTCGGTGAGCAATGACCCGTGGGGGAGAACCCTCCAAAAATGCCACACTCACCCCTTTTGGTTGATTCGGCAAGTATAAACAGCCCCTCCGATGGTTCTCGGTAGTCTTTTCGGATGACGTCACCACTCAGCTCCGACCAACTGACCGGCGCCCGCATCCTCATCACCGGCTCATCCCGCGGGATTGGCGCAAAGACTGCTGAATACCTTTCGGGCGCAGGAGCAGATGTGGTTATCAACTACCGCAACAAAGCACAGCGAGCGGAGAAGCTTGTTGCCCAGCTAGAAGCCAACGGCCGCAAGGCCATGGCGCTTGGGGCAGACCTCACCGACCCGTTGGGTGTGGCTCGAATGGTCACCGCCATTCGTGACGAGTGGGGCGGCCTCGACATCCTCGTGTTGAATGCCTCAGGAGGCATGGAGGCGGACATGGGCGAGGACTACGCGATGAAACTTAACCGCGACGCCCAGGTGGGGATGCTGACCAGTGTGATGCCGATGATGGAACCGGGTTCGCGAGTGGTTTTTGTTACAAGCCACCAAGCGCACTTCATCCGCGAAGTCGACACTATGGACGAGTACGTCCCCGTTGCCCTTTCCAAACGAGCAGGCGAAGACGCCCTCCGCGGAATGATCGCGGATATGAGCGAGCGCGGTATCGGGTTTGTGGTTGTCTCCGGCGACATGATTGAAGGCACCGTCACTGCAACGTTGCTTAACCGTGCGAATCCTGGAGTTATCGACCAGCGCAAGGAACAGGTCGGCAAGCTTTACAACGTGGACGAATTTGCGGCCGAGGTAGCACTGGCCTGCGTGGAAGACATTCCTGATGACAACACTCGACTCGTCGGTGACACCTCCACTTTTGTGAAGTAACCGACGGTGGTTGCTGCTGACCGCTTGCGTCTCACCAGTCGCATCGTCGTGATGGAGCCTGGCGGCTCAGTCTTGCTCTTCAACACCGCTGCACCCGATACGTCGCGGTTTTCCCGATGGATTACTCCCGGCGGTGGTGTTGACCCAGGTGAAACCCATTTTGCGGCCGCCCAGCGGGAGCTATTCGAAGAGACTGGCCAGCGCGTTTCTATCCAGCCCGAGCCCGTCTGGACCTACGAATTTCCGGTCGCCTGGGATGAAGCCGATCACAATCGCGGATACGCGGAATATTTCTTTGCTCGCACCGAGCGTTTCACCCCGGTATCGACGTACTGGACCGCTGAGGAACACATTGATGTGACCGGCTGGAACTGGTTCACCGCAGAGGATGTGGAAAGCGGATCAGAGCCGTATGAACCACTGCACCTGCCAACCCTGATTCGGGAGTGCCTGCGGTTTCTGTAGTATCCGATAATCTATATTATGTCAGTTTGCTGTTCGTGAGCCCGCTTCCCCACCCGAAGCCTGTCGTATGGGCTCAACGGTGAGTTGAGGCGGCCCACGCATCGAGCTTTGCCGCAGCAGCACCTGAGTCAATAGCCTCCTGGGCAGTCGCGATTTTCTCTATCAGTCGCTCATGTATCGACCGTGATGCCTCTGTCGGGTCTTGCGCCAGGGAAAACGCGACCATTCCTGCTGCAGCATTCAGGACAACAATGTCTCGCACGGGTCCTGCATGACCAGCCAGCACCCCACGGGCCAGTTCGGCGTTGTGTTGTGGACTTTCGCCCAACAAATCGCTGGTTTGCGCTGCGGCGAGACCGAGGTCGCGCGAATTGACGGTGTGTTCCGTGATCTGACCGGACGAAACCTCCAGAACCACCGACTCGCCAGTCGTGGTCATTTTGTCGATCCCGTCTGCTCCCCGGTATACCAACGCTGTTGCACCACGGGTCTGGAAGACGCCTGCGACGTCGGCGAGACGGCTGGCATCACTCACCCCCACAGCGGATGCCTCAGGCCGCGCCGGGTTGCACAACGGTCCAAGAATGTTGAACACCGTCGGTATGCCCAGTTCCTTGCGAGCTGTCGCAGCGTGGCGGAATCCCGGATGAAAACGTGCGGCAAAAACAAAGGTGAGGCCCACTTCCGCGAAGACGCGGGCCACAGCTGCGGGGTCCCCGTCCAGGTTGACGCCGAGCGCACTGAGAACATCGCTGGCGCCTGAGGCAGAGCTTGCAGCTCTGTTGCCGTGTTTCACCACGGGCACACCGGCTGCTGCGGCCACAATCGAGGCGATTGACGAAACGTTAACGACTGCACCAAACGGGTCTCCCCCAGTCCCAACGATGTCCAGGACCATCGAAGGAACGTCTAAGTGGACGGCGCTCTCGAGCACAGCCTCGCGGAAACCCGCGATCTCATCGACAGTCTCGCCTTTTGCCCGGAGCGCCACGAGAAATGCGGCGAGTTGCGACTCCGTTGTCGTGCCGCCCATCACTTGGCGCATCGCTTCACTGGCCTCGCTCACGGTGAGGTCGTAACCGGAAATCACCGATGTCAGAGTTGCGGGCCAGGAAAAGGTCGAGGGCATATTCACCATGTTACGGGGCGAATTCTCAGCATGTCGTGGAGCAAAGCTCCAGGTGGACATCAGGCATAATGGACGGGTGAGTAGCGCATCTCTTTCCCAAGGTTTATCCGTGCCCACCGTGAATCGTCCCAACACTGTTGCGGTCGGAACCATCGTCTGGCTGGGCAGCGAAGTCATGTTCTTCGCTGGCTTGTTTGCCATCTACTTCACGCTTCGGTCCACTTCCCCAGAGCTCTGGGAGTTCAACACGGGCCTGCTTGATATTCCCTTCGCCGCAGTGAACACCACCATCTTGGTTTTGTCGTCCGTCACCGCTCAATTCGGGGTGTTTGCCGCCGAGCGGTTACAGCCTCGCGCCACCGGCTGGAAACCAACCCAGTGGGGCATGATCGAGTGGTTCTTCCTGACCTACGTCATGGGCGCAATCTTCATCGGTGGCCAGATCTATGAGTACGCGGTCCTGGTGTCGGAGGGCGTCACCCTTGCGTCGGATGCTTACGGCTCAGCGTTTTACCTCACAACAGGGTTCCACGGGCTCCACGTGACCGGCGGCTTGATTGCCTTCTTGCTGGTAATCGGCCGTGCATACGCTGTTAAAACGTTCACACACCGCGAGGCGACCAGTGCAATTGTGGTTTCGTATTACTGGCACTTCGTTGACGTGGTGTGGATCGGTCTCTTCCTCGTCATTTACATCCTCCAATAGCCGAAAAGGATAAGCAGAACCCTATGACTCAGTCCGCTCGTCGTTCAGGTCGCCGCCACCCCCTCTTTGGTGCGTTACTGCTGGTCATTGGTCTTTTCGCGACTGGTGGGGCTTACGCCGCCACCAGTGCTGGCATCGCCCACGCGGAGACCACTCCCCTGGCGGCGGAAGCGCTCGTCGAAGAGGGCGAGAAGCTGTTTATGGCCAACTGCGCCAGCTGCCACGGCATGAGCGGTGAAGGAAGCGAAGCAGGCCCCTCGGTTATCGGTGTGGGAGCTCTCTCCGTGGACTTCCAGGTCAGCACCGGTCGTATGCCGATGGCTGCCTCCGGCCCGCAAGCCGCAGTCAAGCCCGTGCAGTTCACGCAGCCTCAGACAGATGCGATGGCTGCGTGGGTGGCGTCGTTGGCTCCGGGGCCGGGACTCCCCGACCCGAAGTATTACGACGCGCAAGGTGATGTCGCCAACGGTGCCGAACTCTTCCGTATCAACTGCGCAATGTGCCACAACGTGGCTGGTGCTGGTGGCGCCCTCACAGAAGGCAAGTATGCGCCTCACCTCCGGGACCTGCAGCCCATCAACATTTATGCCGCCATGGTCACAGGCCCACAGAACATGCCGGTGTTTAGCGACATGAACCTCTCCCCCGAAGAAAAGAACGACGTCATCAGCTACCTCAAATACATGGACGAGAACCCCTCTGTCGGTGGATTCTCGCTGGGTAGCTTGGGGCCGGTCTCCGAGGGGCTGTTTATCTGGCTGATTGGCCTCGGGGGCCTCATAGCCGTTGCCATCTGGCTCACTGCTCGCTCTAACTAGGTCGAAAGGACTTCATCACGATGGCCCAGAAGCCTCCCAGCACCGACGTTGTCGCCAGCGAACAGCCTGAAGACAACGATCGCGGCACCGCTGTAGTGCGATCCGATGCCGTGCAAAACCCCGGCCTAGAGCCCGAGCACCAGCGCATCACGGACCTCGATCCGAAAGAAGAGAAAAAGGCCGAGCGCCGGATTTCGCTGTTCTTCACTCTGTCCATTGCCGGATCATTGATTGCCGCCGTTTCCTACGTGGTGTTCCCGATCATCCCCGGTGACATGCAGTCGGTGCGTCTCAACAACATGTTTGTGGGACTTGGCCTCGCGATCGGTCTCTTGGGCGTCGGCATTGGAGCCGTGAACTGGGCTAAATCACTGATGCACGGGCATGAACTCGTGGAGGAGCGCCACCCCACACGCGGCGACGAAGAGACTCGTCAGACCGCTGTGGAGATGTTCTCCCAAGCAAATAAGGAGTCGGGTTTCACCCGACGTTCCCTTGTTCGTAACACTCTGCTGGGTGCACTCATTGCCACCCCCGTGCCCGCTGTCGTGCTGTTCCGTGACCTTGCGCCTGCCAAGGACCCAGTGAAGCTGATGAAGCAAACGCTGTGGGCTGAAGGCGTCCGTCTGGCGCAGGATCCCTCCGGCATCCCGATCAAAGCCTCCGAGGTCACGATTGGCTCTGCTTTCCACGTGGTTCCTGAGGGTCTCATGGAGCTAGAGAAGCACCGCCTGGAAGAAAAAGCCAAGGCTGCCGTCTTGTTGATGCGTCTGCCCGAAGACGAACTGAACGAACGTCCCGAGCGCGCGTCCTGGTCCTACCAGGGCATTGTGGCCTATTCGAAGATTTGCACCCACGTCGGCTGCCCTGTTGCTCTGTATGAACAGCAGACTCACCACCTCTTGTGCCCATGCCACCAATCCGAGTTTGATGTGGCCAACGAATGTGAAGTGATTTTCGGCCCTGCCGCCAGACCACTTCCACAGCTTCCTATCACCATTGATGCGGAAGGATACCTAGTAGCACAAAGCGACTTCACCGAACCGGTGGGGCCTAGTTTCTGGGAGCGTGAGAAATGACGAACACTCTAGATAACAACACCCAAGCCCCCGGGCGCGGAATGCGTTTCACTGGGTGGGCAGCAAATTACGTCGACGAGCGCACCAGCGCCTCGACGGCAGTGAAGACCCTGGGTCGCAAAATCTTCCCCGACCACTGGTCATTCATGCTGGGTGAGGTCGCTCTCTATAGCTTCGTGGTCATCCTCATCTCGGGCACGTTCTTGACCTTCTTCTATGACCCCTCGATGACCGAGGTGGAGTACGAAGGGTCCTACCTCCCTCTCAAGGGAATTGAGATGTCGGTGGCGTATCACACGGCTCTCGATATCTCCTTTGACGTACGTGGCGGTCTCCTCATGAGGCAGGTCCACCACTGGTCGGCTCTGTTGTTTGTCGCATCTGTTGGTCTTCACATGCTTCGGGTGTTCTTCACAGGAGCCTTCCGCAAGCCCCGTGAATTGAACTGGATCGTCGGGTTCCTGCTCTTCGTTCTTGCAATGGCACTGGGGTTCACCGGCTACAGCCTCCCGGATGACCTGCTCTCTGGAAACGGACTGCGCATCATCGACGGGATGATCAAGGCTTTCCCGGTGGTGGGCGTGTGGATGTCCTACCTCTTCTTCGGTGATGAGTTCCCCGGGACCGACGTGATTCAGCGCCTCTACGTTCTGCACATCATGCTGTTGCCGGCCATTTTGATCGCCACGCTGGCCATTCACATGGTGCTTCTTGTCGTCAACAAGCACACCCAGTTTGCTGGGCCTGGCCGGACCAACGACAACGTCGTTGGCTCCCCCGTCATGCCCGTGTTTGCCGCGAAAGCAGGAGGGTTCTTCTTCCTGGTTTTTGGTGTGATCATGCTGATTGCCTCGCTCTTTACGATCAACCCGATATGGAACTATGGGCCATACGACCCCTCCCCTGTTTCGGCGGGAACACAACCGGACTGGTATATCGGCTTCGCCGATGGTGCTTTGAGGTTGATTCCGCCCGGCTGGGAGTTTGTGGCCTTTGGGTACACGTGGCCCATGAACATCCTGGTTCCCACCGTGGTGCTGATTGTTCTTCTCGTGGCCGTTGCTCTTTACCCCTTCTTTGAAGCCTGGGTGACCGGGGACAAGCGTGAGCACCACATTGCTGACCGTCCCCGTAACGCCCCGACCCGGACGGGAATCGGTGCCGCGGGTGTTACCTTCTACGCCGTCCTCTGGGCAGCTGCGAGCTCGGACCTCATTGCGACACACTTTGGCATGAGTATCGAGGGAGTGATTACCACTCTTCAAGTGCTGTTCTTTGTGGCACCTATTGCCGCCTACATCATCACCAAACGAACCTGTCTGGCTCTTCAGCGTAAAGACCGCGAAATCTCTCTCCACGGGTACGAGAGCGGCCGAATCGTCCGTCTTCCCGGTGGTGAGTACATCGAGGTCCACGAGCAGCTCTCGGACTACGAACGCTGGAAGCTTCTGGACTACACCGAATACCAGCCCCTCACTGTGCGCCCGAACGACCAGGGCAAAATCACGGTGGGCACACGGCTTCGTGCCAGTATGTCTCGCTGGTTCTTTGAAGACCGTGTTGAGCCGGTCGATGCTCGCGAATTGGAATCTTCGCGACACTAGTTCACACCATCGTGTGAGGGCGGCTCCGGACGGGGCCGCCCTCACACGGTTAAACGCATGTTCTCCTGTGCCGGTAACTCCGAGAGAAGCAGTTCACTAAGGAGCGACTGCAGCACCGGCAAGCCCTGGCAGTACACCTCAGCGGGACACTGTTCTCTCCCGCGAGCAGTGAGGCTAAGAGGAGGGGAACACCCGGCGCATGTATTCGGCCTGTTGGGTGTAGCCGAGACGATCATAAAAACCACCCGCGCGGCGTGAAGCCACGGTGAGCTGAAGAACCCCAGCCGCCTCACAGGCCGCTTCCACAGCTCTCACCAGTGCGGTTCCCACTCCTGAGGCAGTGGCTGTGTCATCCACAACGATCTCTTGAAGCTGCGCTGAGAGCCCCTGCGTGTACAGAAGGGTATTGACTGTGGTCAGCGCATAGCCAACCACGCGTCCATCGCTCTCCGCCACATGGACGAGAGTTCGAGGCGCATCCGCCAACACATCCGCAAATGCTGCGGTGAACTTTTCCACCGAGTGGGCTCCTGGAGCGCCAAGACGCCCGGCCAGGACGGCGACTGCCGACTCATCACCCGACTCTGCCTGGCGCACCGTGAGCGCGCTAGCGGGCAAAATACCCCCGGTAGTACTCATATGTCCAGCCCACGAGTCCGATAACAATGAACGGGATGGCGTAATAGGCAACCCAAATACCTACCGCAAAGCCCAGGAAGGCGATAGCAGCACCGCCAGCAAGAATGACCGGCCACCAGCTCCAGGGGCTAAAGAACCCGAGTTCAGGCTCCCCATCGTCAACATTCGCCTCGAGCTGGTCCTCCGGTAGGTCCCCGCCCTGGTTTTTCAACTGGATCTGCAGGAAGAAGGCAATGAACACCGTCAACACACCGCTCAAGCCGATGGCGAGGGTTCCAATCCATTCCACTTCTTGGGTGTCAATCACTGACCACACCGTGTAAATCGCTGTCAGTACAAAGAAATAGGCCGTCAGAACCAGCAGGAGAACAATGTTCGTCTTCATGGATCTAGGACTTCCCTGCCGTTGCTGGGGCCTTGGTGGCCTCTACCGCCGGCAACGCAATCTCCGGGTGGTTCAGGTCAAATGCGGGAGACTCCGAGCGAATCCGAGGAATGGAGTTGAAGTTGTGACGCGGCGGAGGACAGCTTGTCGCCCACTCTAGCGAGCGGCCATAACCCCACGGGTCGTTGGTGGTGACCTTCTGACCGTTGCGTGCCGTCAGGTAGACGTTCAACAGGAACGGAATCATCGACAAGGCGAGGAAGATTGAGCCAACAGTCGAGAGCTGATTCATCCACGTGAATCCATCCTCCGGCAAATACGTCGCGTAGCGGCGAGGCATTCCCATTACTCCCAACCAGTGCTGAATGAGGAAAGTCATGTGGAAACCGATGAACAGAATCCAGAAGTGAATGTGCCCGAGGGACTCGTTCAACATCTTTCCGGTGAACTTCGGCCACCAGAAGTAGAAGCCGGCAAACATAGCGAACACCACAGTTCCAAAGACCACATAGTGGAAGTGAGCCACCACGAAGTAGGAATCGGAGACGTGGAAGTCAAGCGGTGGTGAGGCGAGAATGACCCCCGTCAGACCACCGAAGACAAAGGAGATGAGGAAGCCCAATGCGAACACCAACGGCGTTTCGAAGGTGACCGAGCCCCGCCACATCGTCCCGATCCAGTTGAAGATCTTTACACCCGTGGGAACCGCAATCAACATCGTCATAAGGGCGAAGAAAGGCAGCAAAACTGACCCTGTGACGTACATGTGGTGTGCCCACACCGTCATCGACAGCGCGCCAATCGCGATCGTGGCATAGACCAGGGTCTTGTATCCAAAAATCGGCTTGCGACTGAAAACGGGGAAGATCTCCGAAACAATCCCAAAGAACGGCAAAGCGATGATGTAAACCTCTGGATGCCCAAAGAACCAGAACAAGTGTTGCCACAAGATGGCCCCACCATTCGCCGCGTCGTACACATGGGACCCAAAGATGCGGTCTGCACCGAGCGACAACATCGCGGCAGCCAGCACGGGGAAGGCCAAAATCACGAGAATCGAGGTAACCAGAGTGTTCCAGGTGAAGATGGGCATGCGCCACATCGTCATTCCGGGCACGCGCATCGTAATGATTGTGGTGATGAAATTGACCGCACCCAAAATGGTTCCAAAGCCGCTGAGACCCAGGCCAAGCACCCACATATTTCCCCCGAGACCCGGAGAAAAGGTCTGGCTAGAGAGCGGCGTGTAGGCAAACCAACCGAACGAGGCGGCGCCCTGAGGGGTCAAGAACCCGGCAACCGCGATGAGCGACCCGAAGCTGAAGAACCAGTAAGCCAGCGCATTCAGACGCGGGAAGGCAACATCAGGCGCACCAATTTGCAAGGGCATCAACACGTTGGCGAAGCCCGCAAATAGAGGGGTTGCGAACATCAACAGCATGATTGTCCCGTGCATCGTGAAGAGCTGGTTGTACTGCTCCTTCGTGGCCACAACCTCAAGGCCCGGAGCAAAAAGTTGCGCCCGGATGACCAGGGCCATCACTCCCCCAATGAGGAAGTAGGCGAAAGACGTCATCAGGTAGAGGTAGCCCACCTTCTTGTGGTCGGTCGTGGTCAACCAGTCCACAAAGACATTGCCCTTGCGAGCGACGGAAGGGTTAGAGAGGCCCGGGGGAACCTCGGTAACCGTGGGTCGGGGAGCCGTCTGAGTCATTTACTCTTCCCTTTCGCTAACAGGTGCCGTACCGGGCAGGTTTTGAAGAACATTGAGCTCGGGCCCAAGACGACCCACATTGCCCTCTGCTCGAAGTGCCGAGATACGACGGTCGTATTCCGCCTGGGAAACCACGTGCACTTCGAAGAGCATGAGCGAGTGGTATTCACCGCACAGCTCAGCACACTTGCCCCGGAAAACGCCCTCTTCCTGGGGGATGAAGTACCAGTAGTTAGTTCGAGCGGGGATCATGTCTTTCTTGTACAGGAAGTCGATGATCCAGAACGAGTGAATCACGTCGCGCGATTCAATCTTGATTTCCACCTTTTGGTCTACCGGAAGATACATCTTGGGAAGCACATCGGTGTCGATGCTGCCGCCAGGAAGTTCTTGGGCTTGAATACCCGCGTAGTAGACGTTCTCATTGAGATAGTTAAAGTCCCAAGCCCAACGCTTTCCGTACACCTCGATCGAGACATCGGGGTCCGGGAGCGGACTTTCGATTTCGATCTGATCCCGAGCGGTGAAGGCAAACAATCCCAGAACCAGGATCAGCGGGACCACCGTGTAAAAAGTCTCAATCGGCATGTTGTAACGCAGTTGGGCGGGCATTCCCGTTTGGCCCTTACGGCGCCGATAAACAACTGCTGCCCAGATGATCAAAATCCAGGTGATCACACCGATGACGATCAGAACAATCCACGACACGACCCACAGGTCAATAACTCGGTCAACCTGGTTAGTCAGGCCACGTTCGGCAGGCAACCACCCCAACATCGATTGCTGGGTGCACCCCGCGAGAACAAGGGCGACGAGGGTAAGGACAGATGCCCCTTTTAATCCACGGGTGAATCTCTGGCGCACTACAACCCTTTCGCGTTTCTCCGCAATTACGTGCTCAGTCTACGACATCGCTTCAGCCCGACTGGGCCGAAAAAGCTGGGAATTTCCTAGCTAAAACTGTCTCCGCAGGCACAGGAACCCTGGGCATTTGGATTGTCGATGGTGAAGCCCTGCTTCTGAATCGTGTCTTCAAAATCGACAGACGCGCCATCGATGTAGGGGGAACTCATTTTGTCCACGACGACTTCGACACCATCGAAGTCTCGAACAAGGTCGTCCTCCATCAAACGCTCATCAAAGAACAATTGGTAGATCAAGCCGGAGCACCCGCCCGGCTGCACAGCAACGCGCAAACGCAGGTCGTCGCGACCCTCCTGCTCGAGCAGGTTCTTCACTTTGGAAGCCGCCGTGTCCGTAAGGACCACGTTGTGGCTGGGTGACAGGGTTTCGGTCATGGTGTCCTCCTACTTGCCTTCAGTGTAATCGGCTCGCGTGGGTCGAAGCTGAGCACCCACGCCGTGAAAGCTACTGCTGGTATCCCCCGGTACTCTGGTGCAAGCGAAAAGAGAGGCGCCCCGTGAGCACATCTGATTCTTCCGAGCCCCACAACGAGAACGAAGCGGGGAAGGGTCGTCCCACACCGCGGAGGCGAGATCGAGAAGCGGAACGGCGTCGCCCACTGGTCAGCAACGACCGCAAGGAGGCTCGCGCTCGGCTAGCGAAAGAGCGCGAGCGGGCACGGCTGGGTTTAGCAGCTGGCGAAGAGCGCTTCCTCCCGGTGCGGGACAAGGGGCCTCAAAGGAAATGGGTTCGCGACTATGTGGACTCTCGGTGGAGCTTTGGCGAGTTTTTGATCCCCATTATGTTCGCCGTGATCATCGCGACATTTCTCCCCTCCATCCAGGCGCAGTTCATCGCCATCATTGTGCTCTGGCTGTTTTTTGCCCTAACCGTCATTGATGCGACGGTGGCTGGATTCCTGGTCCGGAAGGGTTTGAGGGCCAAATACGGTGTCGACAATGTCGAAAACGGTGTTCGCTGGTACGCGGCGATGCGTTCTCTTCAAATGCGTGGGCTCCGTTTGCCCAAAGCGCAGGTCAAGCGCGGAGAGAAACCCCGCTAAGCACGTCCCGAAGTTCCCTGGTGAGAAGTCCGGCAAACGCCGGCCCTCGGTAAACGAACCCGGTGTAGGCCTGAACGAGCGACGCACCCGCGTCCAGTCGTTCCTTCACGTCCTGTCCGTCAAAGATTCCGCCAACACTGATCACTGCTTTGTCGCGCGGAAGCGTCTGCCGAAGCAACGCCAGAACCCGCAGTGAGGCCTCTCTCACGGGAGCACCGGACAGACCGCCCTCCCCCATTTCTGCTACCGAAGAGGCTCGTGTGGTGAGGTTTTCCCGAGATACCGTGGTGTTTGTCGCAATAATTCCTGCCAAATCGAGGTCATTGACGACCTGTGCAATATCCGTCACGGCCTGGTCATCGAGATCAGGGGAAATCTTCACGAGGAGCGGTGTTTCGCGGGCAGCAGCCTGAACCGCCTGCAGCAGTGGCTTCAGTGAGGAGACCTCCTGCAAACCGCGCAAACCCGGAGTGTTCGGCGAACTGACGTTCACCACGAGGTAATCGGCATGAGGCGCCAAGAGCGTTGCGCTGGTCACGTAGTCCGCGGTCGCTCCCGCGATATCTGCAGCCCGGCTCTTACCGATATTGACCCCAATAACCGGCAGATCGCCACCCCAGTGGCGCAAAGCGGCTAGGCGCGTGGCGACAATCTCTGCTCCGTCGTTGTTGAAACCCATCCGATTGATCAGCGCCCGATCGGCGGGAAGCCGGAACAAACGCGGCTTCGGGTTCCCTGGTTGGGCCAGCGCAGTGACCGTGCCGACCTCTACGTGATCGAAACCCAGAGCGTAAAAGCCCCTCACCGCAACGGCGTTTTTATCAAAACCGGCGGCCAGACCAATCGGGGAGCCAAAATCTTGGCGCAGCGCGCGGACTGCAAGCGAAGGGTTTGGCGCATAACGTTTCCGGAGTAACCGGCGAATCCCAGGCAACCCCGCGAGCCGGATGATAACCATTCCCCAGTGATGGGTGACCTCGGGGTCCAGGCGCTTGAGGACAGCAAACAGCAGACTGTACATCTAGGACTCCGCGGCGGGGGTCTCCCGCAACAACTGGATCGCGTCTTCAAAATCTTCCAGACTTTCGAAAGCCTGATACACGGAGGCAAAACGAAGATACGCAACCTCGTCCAATTCGCGCAAAGGCTCCAGTATGGCCAGGCCGATTTCGTTCGCATCCACCTGGGATGCTCCGGTTTGACGAATGATCTCTTCCACGCGCTGCGCAAGCTGGGCAAGGTCCTGGTCCGTCACGGGTCGGCCTTGACAAGCTTTTTTGACACCAGCAGCGATTTTCTCCCGGCTAAAGGGCTCGGTGACGCCGCTGCGTTTGATGACGCTCAAACTGGCGGTCTCGAGCGTGGAGAAGCGCCTGGTGCATTCTGGGCACTGACGACGACGGCGAATCGACAACCCGTCATCGCTGGTCCGGGAATCAATCACGCGGGAATCTGGGTGACGACAAAAGGGACAATACATGGTTGTTGAGCCTATGCCCCGTCGTCTTCTGGTCGGAAACGCACGGCAATAGCCTCAGCGTGAGCGGGCAGATGCTCTGCTCGCGCAAAGTTTTCCACATGAGCAGCGATGTGCGAGAGCGCTTGCTTGTCGTAATCAACGATTTGCTGGCTCTTGAGAAACGTCAAGGGTGAGAGACCAGAGCTGAACGCAGCGGTGCCGTGGGTGGGCAGGACGTGGTTAGACCCCGCCGCGTAATCGCCCGCACTCACGGGAGTGTAATTGCCGACAAAGATGGCTCCGGCGTTGGTCAACAGAGGCAACAGCCCCTCAGGCTCCGACACCATCACTTGAAGGTGTTCGGGCGCCATCGCGTTGGAGAGCCACACGGCGTGCTCGAGCGAGTCACATACGAGCAGCGCGGACTGTTCTCCCCCCAAAGCGCTCGAGACACGCTCGGTATTCTCCGCCTCCGCTGCTCGTCGCTCCAGTGACAGCGTGACCCGCTCCGCCAATTCCCACGAGTCAGTCACGAGAACGACGGAGGCAAGCTCGTCGTGCTCGGCTTGCGAGACGAGATCGGCCGCTACGAACTCCGGGTGGGCGGTGGCATCAGCAATGATGGCTATTTCGGAGGGCCCCGCCTCCGAATCGATGCCCACCACTCCGCGCACCGCGCGTTTTGCTGCGGCTACATATTGGTTTCCTGGCCCGGTGATGACCGCGACCGGGTTCAGGTCCAATTCCGGAACCCCCCATGCGAGTGCGGCGATCGCTCCCGCACCCCCCAGCGCATAGACCTCCGTGACGCCTAACAACTCGGCGGTCGCGAGGATTGTGGGGTGGATTCGCCCCGCAAATTCTGCTTGAGGCGGGGAAACAAGAACAATTTCCTTGACTCCTGCTGCCTGCGCTGCCACCACGTTCATGATCACGCTGGAGGGGTACACGGCTTTGCCACCGGGGACGTACACTCCCGCGCGGTGGACGGGAACGTGCCGCATCGTCACGGTGCCTCCGGTGTGAAACTCCGTGGTGGCAGACACCGGAAGCGAATCCTCGGAGGCTGCGCGTACCCGGCGGATGGACTCTTGGATCGCCGCCTTCAGTGACCTCTCCAGTTCCGAGGCGGCCCGGGAGAGTTCGGCCGGTGTTGTCCGTGGTTCAAGATCATCGACGCCGTCGAAGGTGGCAGCCTGGTCCACAAGCGCGGAAAGCCCGTTGTGGCGGACTGAGTGCATGAGTTCTTCCACAACGTGTGGCAAGTCAGAGTCCCCTGCGGGAACGCGAGGCACAAAGCTGGCCACACTCGTCGGGGTAATGCTCAGGCCACGAAGGTCGGTCAATCGAATCATGTCTCCCCCATCGTAGCCCGGCCGCGAAAGGGGCAAGGGGTGAGCCGTTAGGGTAGACCGCGTGAATAGTAGCGAGCCCCTCTCCCCCTCCCAGATCTTTCTTGAAGCGTTCCGGCGTCACAGCGCAGGACTGTGTGTCGTCACAGCTCTGAAGGCAGACGGCTCTCCCACCGGTTTTACGGCGACCTCCGTCGCTTCGCTGTCGGCCTCACCGCCACTGGCCAGCTTCAACATGTCTCAGACGGCGAGCTCTTGGAGCGCGCTCAAAAAAGACGCGAAGGTTGCCCTGCACTTTCTGGGGGCTGAGTCGCTCGAGCTTGCCGGAATCATGGCGGGCGAGGCGAGCGAACGTTTTGTCGGCGACCACTGGAGTTCGGGCCCCCACGGTCTGCCCATCCTGAAAGGTGTCAGTGCCTGGGTCGAAGGCCACGTAGTGGAGCGTGTGGAGGTGGAATTTGCCGGGATGATCGCGATCCGCATCACCGGCGGCGAACTCGGACCCGAACAGAGTCCGCTGGCCTACCACCAGAAGGCTTACTCAACCACTGCAGCGCTTTAGGCACTGAGGCAGTGTGCGCCCAGCACACTCTTGACTTCTCCAATGAGATCGAGCGAGACCTCAACTTTGCGGGGAAGTTCAAAAACTCGCTCGACGCCCGATTTCACGAGCCTCAGGTGCACCAGCGACTCCCCCTGATGACGAGAGAGCGTGGCATCAAGATCGGCAAGAATCTCCGGGGTGGCAAAGTGCTCGGGGACTGTCAACCGCAAGGGCTCATCATCATCTGCAGCGCTCACCGACAACGGTGTGAGCTCGACGGCGTGTAACCCCAGCCCGTCATCGCGATTCGACACGCGCCCCCGGAGCGCAACAATGGTGTCCTCCAGCAGGTCGGCTTGATAGTTCTTGTACGTCTTGCCCAGGAACATCACGGCCAACTCACCACCAAAGTCCTCAATCGTGACCTGGGCGTAAGGGTTACCGCTGGAGCGCGCAACGCGGTGGGTTACGCCCGTGATGAGCCCAGCGATAGTCACGATCTCCCCGTCTTCACGATCTTGGAGGAGAAGTTCGGCAATCGACACCTCGGCCTCTTTGCCAATGGCCCGTTCTAAACCGGCCAGAGGATGATCAGAGACATACAGCCCCAACATCTCCCGCTCCAGCGACAACAGCTCCTTACGGGGCCATTCCGGGCGGTCAGGCACCACCGAGGTGGGAGAGGTTTCCCCCTCGTCAAACAGGCTGTCAAAATCGAAGCCCACATGGCCATGCTCTTCGGCTCGCTTGTCCTTTGACGCTGCCTCCACCGTGTTTTCGTGGATGTCGAAGAGTGCACGTCGGGTATGTCCCAGCTGGTCGAAGGCGCCGCCCTTGATGAGCGACTCGACACACCGCTTGTTCAAGACGCTCGAAGGAACCTTTTTCACGAAGTCATGGAACGAGACAAACGTGCCTTTTTCCTCGCGGGTCGAACGAATGGAATCCACGACACCCACACCGACATTTCGGATGGCTGCCAGACCAAACCGGACGTCTTCGCCGACCGCGCTAAAGGTGGCGATGGACTCATTGACGTCGGGAGGCAGAACCTGGATACCCATACGGCGACACTCGTTGAGATACACCGCTGACTTGTCTTTTTGATCGCTCACACTGGTAAGAAGCGCGGCCATGTATTCCGCCGGGAAATGGGCCTTCAGATAGGCAGTCCAGTAGGAAATCATGCCGTAAGCGGCCGAGTGGGCCTTGTTGAAGGCGTAGTCCGAGAAAGGTACCAAGACCTCCCACAACGCAGTGATGGAGGCATCGGAGAAGCCGTTGGTGCGCATACCTTCCCGGAAAGCCTCGAATTGAATATCCAGTTCGGCCTTCTTTTTCTTACCCATCGCGCGACGAAGCAAATCAGCTTGCGCGAGTGTGTAGCCCGCAAGCTTCTGGGCGATCTCCATGACCTGCTCCTGGTACACAATGAGCCCGTAGGTGCCGCCCAGAATTTCTTCGAGAGCATCCGCAAGTTCGGGGTGCAGTGGAGTGATGTTTTGCTGGCCGTTTTTCCTCAAGGCGTAGTTGGTGTGAGAGTCGGCTCCCATTGGTCCTGGCCGATACAGGGCCAGGACGGCAGACACATCTTCAAACGAATCGGGCTTCAGCAGTCGCAAGAGGCTGCGCATGGGGCCGCCATCGAGTTGAAAAACTCCCAGGGTGTCACCGCGACTCATCAACTCGTAGGCAGCCGGGTCATCGAGCGTGAGGTCTTCCAGCACGGGGCGATGCCCACGGTTGAGCTCAATGTTGTCGAGAGCGTCATCGATAATTGTCAAATTGCGAAGCGACAAAAAGTCCATCTTCACGAGTCCGAGCGCTTCGGAACTCGGGAAATCAAACTGCGTAACAATCTGTCCGTCCTGATCACGCTTCATGATCGGGATGGTGTCCATGAGGGGCGCCGAGGACATAATGACCCCCGCCGCATGGACACCCCACTGCCGTTTCAGGTTTTCGAGTCCCTGGGCGCGTTCAAAAACAGTAAGCGCCTCCGAGTCGCTTTCCAGCAGAGCCCTGAAGTCAGCAGCCTCTTTGTAGCGCTCGTGTGAAGGGTCGATGATGCCTTGTAGGGACATCTCTTTACCCATGACCCCAGCGGGCATCAGTTTGGTGAGCTTTTCCCCCATACCGAAGGGGTGTCCCAACACGCGAGCGGCATCCTTCAGAGCCTGCTTCGCCTTGATGGTACCGAAGGTCACGATTTGGGCCACGCGATCGTCACCGTACTTTTCGGTGACGTAGCGAATGACTTCGTTGCGGCGACGCTCATCAAAGTCCACGTCAAAGTCAGGCATCGACACGCGATCAGGGTTCAAGAAACGTTCGAAAATCAGCCCGTGCTCCAGAGGGTCAAGTTCGGTGATTCTCATCGCGAAGGCGGCCATCGAGCCGGCTCCCGACCCACGACCTGGTCCCACACGAATGCCCTGAGATTTGGCCCAGTTGATGAAGTCGGCCACAACCAGGAAGTAGCTCGCAAAGCCCATCTGGGAGATCACGCCGATCTCATACTCAGCCTGCTCAGTGACCTTGTCCGGAACTCCACCGGGGTAGCGACCCTCCAGCCCCGAACGAACCGCGGACTCAAAGAAGCTCACTTCGGTTTCCCCCTCAGGTACGGGGAAGATCGGCATGAAGTTGGCGCTCTCGTCGAACGTTACGTTGGCGCGCTGCGCAATCAACAGCGTGTTGTCGGCTGCCTCAGGGAAGTCCGCAAACAATGCCCTCATCTGGGCGGGTGTCTTCACGTAAAACTCGTTGGAGTCGAATTTGAAGCGTTTGGGGTCGTCCAGTGTTGAGCCTGATTGAACACACAGCAAAGCCGCGTGGGCGTCAGCGTCGGCAGCAGTCGTGTAGTGAAGGTCGTTTGTGGCCAGAAGTGGGATACCCAGGTCTTTTGAGAGCTTCAACAGGTCGGGTAACACCCGCTTCTCGATACCTAACCCGTGATCCATAATCTCGACAAAGTAGTTATCCGCGCCGAAAATGTCTCGAAATTCTGCGGCCGCATGGAGTGCTTTGTCGTACTGGCCAAGGCGCAAATAGGTCTGAACTTCACTACTGGGGCAACCGGTGGTGGCGATCACTCCCTTGCTGTAGGTCTGGAGCAGTTCCCGGTCCATCCGTGGCTTGAAGTAATAGCCTTCGAGCGACGCTTTGGAAGACATCCGGAACAAGTTGTGCATTCCCTCGGTGTTTTCCGCCAGGAGCGTGACGTGGGTGTACGCGCCGGCACCTGACACGTCATCCTCGCCACCGCTCCCCCACTGAACCCGGGTTTTGTCACTGCGGTGGGTACCCGGAGTGAGGTACGCCTCGACTCCGATCACCGGGTTTACCCCGGCCTGCGTCGCGTGTTTCCAGAATTCATACGCCCCGAACATCACACCGTGATCGGTCATCGCCACAGCAGGCATCTCTTGGCGAGCCACTTCGTCCACCAGGTTCGAGATTCGGGCCGCGCCATCCAGCATGGAATACTCCGTGTGCACGTGAAGATGCGCGAAAGAGTCGCTGGACGAGCTCACCAAGACCTCCTTCTGCTCGCGGGCTTTCTAGAGTAAACCGCGACACACTGCGTGGTGCCTGACACTCCGCTACGCGGAGCGAAGTCGCTCAAGCCCCACCTGAAGGTCCTCGGGTATAGGGCAGGAAACGCTGACCTGCTCGCCGCTCACCGGGTGAGTGAACTCCAATTCGCTGGCGTGGAGCCATTGCCGAGAAGCGCCCAATCTCTCTGCGATAGTCGGGTCCGCTCCGTACACAGTGTCGCCCACAATCGGATGCTTCTGCGCCGACATATGCACCCGAATCTGGTGCGTGCGACCGGTCTCAAGGGTGACCTTAAGCAAGGAAGCTGCACTAAAGGCTTCCAGAGTCTCGTAGTGAGTAATCGAGTCGCGCCCCCCGGCCACCACGGCAAAACGCCACGAAGAGCTGGGGTGACGCCCGATCGGGGCATCAATGGTGCCGAGGGAGGGATCGGGGTGACCCTGCACCAGCGCAAGGTAGGTTTTGTGCACTTCGCGCGCCTTAAACGCCCTCTTGAGCTTGCTGTAGGCGACTTCTGATTTGGCTACGGCCATGGCCCCGGAGGTCCCCACGTCGAGCCGATGAACAATACCTTGGCGCTCGGGTGGCCCCGAGGTCGATATCCGATAGCCCGCCCCTGCGAGAGCCCCCAGCACAGAGGGTCCATCCCAACTCGGTGCGGGGTGCGCCGCGAGTCCCGGAGGTTTATCCACGATTACCACGTCGTCATCGTCATAGAGAATCGACATGGAGTCGACAACGATGGGCTCGATTGTCGGCGCTCGCTTGGGCTCAAACGTGACATCGAGCATCGCACCAGCCCAGGCGCGATCACTCTTGATGCCGGCCTTGCCATCGACGACGGCGCCTCCGCCCTCGATCACATCCTGAGCAAACGCGCGGGAGAAACCAAAAAGACGCGAAAGAACGACATCAAGCCGCTCGCCCGATAACCCTTCGGGGACCGCAATGGTCCGTGTTTCGGGCACTAGTGGTCGCGCGTTACGGCGCGTCGGGCGTCACATCAGTGGAGCCGGTGTCACTCGCCGCTGCGGGACTGGCGGGGACCGGCGGCTGGCTAGCCCCAGATTCCAACGACGAGTCGAGGGCCCGAACCTGCTCGTTGATGAAGTCTTTCAAACCTTGACGGTACTCACGCTCAAAAGCGCGGAGTTCTTCGACGCTTGCGCTCATCACGGCGCGCTCTTGTTCAAGCCTTGTGACGGTGACTTGGTGCTCCGCCTCGGCCTCGGCAACAATGCGGGCCGCCTGGGCGTGGCCTTCCGCAATGAGCTCGTCGCGCTTCTGAATACCCTCACGAACATGTTCTTCATGCAGGCGTCGGGCCAATTGGAGCAAGTTGTTCGCGTTTTCGGTATCGACAACATCGTCTGTTGTGGCCACCGGGGAGGGAGCAACGCTCGGTGCGGGACCGCCACGCTGCAGCTCGGAAATTCGTCCATCCGTTGCGGCAAGCTTCTGGCTAAGTTCTTCATTCTCGGCAACCACTCGGCGCATCTCAGCGACCACTTCGTCGAGGAAGTCGTCTACCTCGTCCTGGTCGTAACCTTCGCGGAATTTCGTGGACTGAAAACGCTTGTTAACGATGTCTTCAGGAGTGAGAGCCATGAATCTATACCTTTGTTTCAGTGGGGGCTTGCCGCCCCGACGAACAGAACGACTTTCCCCAGGGTACCCCCTTCTTCGCGAAGGGGAAGAACTAGCGCAAACTTCCTACGAAGGACCAGGCAATGAACGTCCCGAACATGAGAACGCTCCACCCCAGGTCAATGCCGGCACCGCCAAAGCGAATCGTCGGGATGACCTTACGCACGGCCCGCAACGGTTTGTCCGTGACGGAATAGGCCGCCTCCGCGACCACGAGGACCGGTCCTTTAGGGCGAAAACCCCGCTGTAGGACCTGAACCCAGTCAAAAATGAATCGAACCCACAGCGCCAACAAGAACAACCCGAGAGCAAAATAGACAATCACAGCGATAAAAGACATAGCTCTCCCAG
>JAHEGA010000063.1 GCA_024639925.1 Microbacteriaceae bacterium | reverse complement strand
CCCACGAGAAAGAGAGGCAGGGCAAGCAAAAGGATTGAAGACTTCATGCCCTCACGGTATCAACGGCGCGTGAGAATTCTCTGGCGCCAGGGCACGTGCCGTTTAGGCTTGAGAAATGACTCCCCCAGCCCCATCGAACTCTGATGTCGTCGTCGTGGGCGGCGGTCATAACGGACTAGCTGCAGCCGCCTATCTTGGACGAGCAGGCTACTCCGTCACCGTGCTGGAACAAGCGCCCGCGGTGGGAGGAGCCGCTGTCTCCGCGCAGGCTTTTGAGGGAATTGATGCTCGCCTCTCGCGCTACTCGTATCTTGTGAGCCTGATGCCCCGCAGCATCCGGGAAGATCTCGGTCTCGATATCTCACTGATTCGTCGCCGGTACTCGTCCTACACCCCGGTTCCCGGAACTGACCGTGGGCTCTTGATCGACGCCGAGGACGCCGAGCGAACAAAAGCCTCCTTTGAGGCCATCGGAGCGGGCGATGACTACATGCGCTGGCTCGACTTCTATCGAGACACCCAGGTGATTGCCGCTTCGCTGTTCCCCACCATGACCGAGCCAATGATGACCAAGGCAGAATTCCGGCGGCTGCTGGACCTCGCCTCCCCGGGGAGAAATCTTTACGGGCGGTTTATCGAGACCCCGATCGTGACTCTCGTCAACGAAACCTTCGAGAACGACATCGTCCGAGGCGTGGTGCTGACCGATGCACTGATTGGTACTTTCCCCGACGGGGACGATGATTCGGCAATGCGGGCCTGTTTTCTCTACCACGTGATCGGGGGCGGCACGGGGGACTGGGATGTCCCCACCGGGGGAATGGGAAGCGTCAGCAGTGCTCTCGAGAGAGCTGCTCGAGAAGCAGGGGCAACCATCGTCACCGGCGCCCACGTTACGAGCATCGGTGACGACTCGGTGGTGAATTTCTCGCAGGACGGGCAGCAGTTCAGCACACAGGCGCGCTTGGTCATTTCCGGGGCTTCCCGACGCACGGTCTACGAACTTGCCGGCAAATCGTTCCCCGAGCGGGACATCGAAGGTGCCCAGGTAAAAGTGAACCTCATGCTGACCCGCCTCCCTCAACTAGCCGACACCACGGTGACCGCCGAGGAAGCCTTCGGGGGAACATTCCACATCAACGAATCAGGAACGCAGCTAGCCTCGGCGATTGCCCAAGCGCAGTCAGGAAACATCCCAGACGTTATCCCGTGCGAGATCTACTGCCACACACTCAGTGACCGCAGCATCCTTGGACCCGAGCTGCAGAACACCGAAGCACACACCCTCACGGTGTTTGCGCTGAATGTTCCCCACAGCTTGATTGCCGACCGGGACCCTGACGAGGTCCGAGAAGACCTGCAGGCCCGGGTTCTCCGATCACTCAATAGCGTCCTCGCCGAACCCATCGAAGACTGCGTCATGCAGGATGCTTCAGGTAAACCCTGCATCGAAACCAAAACAACTATCGACCTCGAAAACGCACTGGGATTGCCGGGCGGGAACATCTTTCATCAACCCCTCACCCTCCCCTACATCCCAGACGAGGTCACGATTAACACCCCCGCAACGAAGTGGGGTGTCAACTCGGGCTTGCCCCACATTCTGTTGGCGGGCGCAAGCGCCGTGCGCGGTGGTGGGGTGAGCGCACTCGGCGGCCACAATGCCGCCATGGCGGCATTGGAGATACTCCGCGAGGGCTAAAGGCTCACCGGGTGCGGTGCCCTACGCCGTTGGCTGGCCGCAGGCAGGACACCCGCTGTCGCCCACGCCTAATGGAGCATCACAGCTAAAGCAGTATTCGGAATCAGGCACGGTGCCTCACTTCTGTCGCAACAGTGCGACGGTAGGTGATCGCCATGCTTTCACACCAGAGACGATTTGGCTATCGGGAAACCCCAGCCGCCAGAAGAGCACACCGGCTATCTCTGCGGAGCGCGAAGCCCTTTGCGCCACGACGAGAAGCTGCGCACGGAACCACTGTGGGGGGCTCGTAGCCAGGGATAGGGATGAATCTCTGCCAGCCGACGGAATTTTTGGAAAGACGGCACGGGAGCAAAGGTGACGGCGACGTCGTGCTCTACCGCGTACTCGTAGGGGTCGCCAAGAAGGACCTTCACATCTCTGCGGGAAGCAAGATCCTGAAGTGTCTGAAGATAAAAACCGATTCGCCGGGCGCTCAACTGTAGCTTGTGCAATGCGGGCGCGTTGAAGACAAAAACAGCCGGAAGGTCAGGGTGGGCAGCGAGGGCCGGGTCATCGTCTCCCAAAGAGTCGATGGTCAACAGAACACGGTCTGGTCGGCGAACCAGCAACGGGGTTCGCGGGCCTGACGTTGTTTCCGCATCGGGGTCGCTATTGAGCAACGGTTCAGCAGGGAGGGGATGCGGGGATTCCGCGTCCGGGAACTCTTGGATGGGGCAACTATTGCTCAGTGGACAGCGATTACACAGCCCGGGTGCTCGCTTTTCGACTTGCCATCGGGCAAAACCATACGGCTTCCCGGTTCCTGCCCCCACCGTCCACTGCCAGCCCAGTAGGTTCGCGGCACGAGAGCCATCGATCAGTTCACGGTGCATGCGCTCTTGGCCGTGAAGCCAGCCGCGTCCGTTGCGAACACTCCAGTGCGAGGCAAGCCACATTCGCGTCTGATTGACCAGCCAGCCATCGTGCTCCAGTTCGGACACGACCTCGTCAACGCAGAGCATGCCAGGATCCCAACCATCGCCAGCGCCCTCCCAGGGTGCCTCGAAGCGAAGATTATTGAAAAGGCGGGCCCCCACCCTGGCGTACA
>JAHEGA010000016.1 GCA_024639925.1 Microbacteriaceae bacterium | reverse complement strand
TCGACATCGGTGATTTCTTCGGTGACCGTGTGTTCAACCTGAATTCTCGGGTTCATTTCGATGAAGACGTGCTGACCTTTGCGCTCTCCCGCTGTGTCAACCAAAAACTCGACCGTGCCAGCGTTGCGGTACCCGATCGACCGGGCGAATGCCACAGCGTCCCGCAGGATGGCCTCTCGAATGGCATCATCCAGCTTCGGTGCGGGAGCAATTTCAATGACCTTCTGGTGGCGACGCTGGACGGAACAGTCCCTCTCGAAAAGGTGGAGGGTGTTGCCCGTGGCATCGGCAACAATCTGAACCTCAATGTGCCGGGGCCGGACGACGGCCTGCTCGAGGAACATACGCCCATCGCCAAAAGCTGTCTCCGCCTCCCGCGCTGCCGCTTCAAGAGCATCACGCAGGTCTTCCTTTTTCTCGACACGGCGCATGCCACGGCCGCCGCCGCCGGCGACCGCTTTAGCAAACACAGGGAAACCTAAGCCGTCTGCCTGTGCGAGAAGGGAGTCCAAGTCGGTGGTGGCCTCCGTCGAATCCAACACGGGGACACCGGCAGCGCGGGCAGAGTCCTTGGCGGTGACCTTGTTGCCCGCCATATTCAACACGGAAGCAGGAGGCCCGATGAAGACGATTCCGGCATCCTCGCAAGCCTTCGCGAGGTCCGGATTTTCACTCAGAAATCCATAGCCCGGGTAGATCGCATCAGCACCCGATTCGCGCGCAACGCGCATGATCTCTTCAATAGTGAGATATGCGCGCAGTGGGTGCCCTGGCTCTCCGATTTGGTAGGCCTCATCTGCCTTCATTCGGTGCAGCGAGTATCGGTCCTCGTAGGGGAAAACGGCCACCGTACGCATGCCGAGCTCCACCGCAGCGCGGAAAGCGCGAATAGCGATTTCTCCGCGGTTTGCCACGAGAATCTTGGTGATCATGTCACGACCTTTCGTGCGAAGAATTCCCCGCGCCGACCCCTATAGCCACCCTCAACCTTATCGAAGGCTAAACTGCCGGTCATGCGGGTCGTGAGCTTAAGTTCCCTCAAGGGTGGGGTGGGCAAAACCACCGTGACTCTCGGGCTGGCCTCCGCCTCATTCGCTCGGGGCTTTCGCACCTTGGTCGTGGATATGGATCCCCAGTCCGATGCCAGCACAGGTATGGATGTGACTCTCGGACGCCATCTCAACATTGCGGACCTTCTCTCCGCTCCGCGCGCATCACAGGTCAAAAATGCGATTGCTCCTAGCGGCTGGACGCGCTCGCACAAGGGAAATGTAGACGTGCTGCTGGGCTCTCCCGCGTCCATGGCCCACGACGAGCCAACCCTGACAAAGAAACAGATATGGCGGGTCGAGGAAATCCTCGCCGCGGTCGAAGACGACTACGACATAGTCCTCATTGACTGCCCACCCTCGCTGAACGGCCTCACCCGGATGGCGTGGACGGCCAGCGACCGTGTCGCCATTGTCACAGAGCCCGGGCTGTTCTCGGTGGCGGCAACCCAGCGGGCATTCCGGGCGATTGACGAGCTCCGTCGGGGCGTGTCACCGAGGCTGCAACCGCTAGGCGTCGTCGTCAATCGCGTGCGCCCACAGTCCATTGAGCATCAGTTCCGCATTGACGAAATGAAGGAAATGTTCGGAGCACTGGTGATGCAGCCTGAACTGCCGGAACGGGTCGCTTTGCAGCAGGCGCAGGGCGCTGCAAGCCCGGTTCACATCTGGCCGGGCGAGAGCGCCGTGGAAATGGCTGCCAATTTTGACCTCATTTTGGATCGGATTGTCCGCTCCGTCCAGCTCGCCGAGCCGGAGTCAGCTGCGTCTTAGCTAGCGCGCTGGTTGCGGCGAGCAGCCAATTCGTCCCGCGGGTCCTGGCCGACCGTGGTGGCTTCAACAGAAACGAGAGACGTCTCAACCTCTCGCAACACCTTGCCCACGGCGATCCCGAATACGCCTTGCCCCTGCGAGACCAAGTCGATAACTTCATCATTCGAGGTGCAGAGGTACACACTTGCTCCGTCACTCATCAGTGTGGTTTCGGCAAGATCGCTAATCCCCGACAGTCGGAGCTGGTCCACGGCAACACGAATTTGCTGCAGTGAGATGCCGGTGTCGAGTAGTCGCTTCACGAGCTTCAGAACCAGAATGTCTCGGAACCCATACAGGCGCTGAGAGCCCGAGCCGTGGGCAACCTGGACAGTCGGTTCTACCAGTCCGGTTCGTGCCCAGTAGTCCAACTGGCGATAGGTAATTCCCGCTGCGTTTGCGGCAATGTTTCCGCGGTAACCCTGCTCTTGCTCGATGATGGGCATGCCGTCGGTGAACAGCAGATCCTTGGCGTAGCGCTCGTTGGAAATGTCTGAGGAAACCATCTGCGTCCTAACCTTCATCCTCTAGTTGACCCTGAGGGGTGCCCGCTTACGATACCCGCCACGGAGGAAAAACTGGGGAGAACCAGCCGCGGATAGCGGCGTGTCGGCCTCTCGCTTTTTACGACTCTAGTCGCTCGATCGCGTCCCTTGTGAGAACCCCACGCATTGTCAACAAAACTTCTGAGAGCTCCGCGGCTTTGTCCTGGAATTCGCTGGTGGACATCTTCCGCGAACCCTGGGCTGAGGCGGCGACCGCCTGTGACACCAAGCTCATTTCACGATCAACGGCCAACCGCATCCCCCGCAGATGGCGGGGTTCGATTCCAAATTTGGACGCCTCCACTACGGCTTTCATGATGACGAGGTCCTGCGGCACGTAAATCTTCTTCGCCTCAATCAGGCCTGCTCTGACAGCAGCATCAAGAACGCTCGCGAGCGCACCCGACTGCTCCAACAGGTCCTGGCGCGAATACCGCGCATTCGGGCTTGCGCCAACAGCGCCGACCGCTTTGGTCCCGTTGGGAAGGCTGGGATTTTTTCCCGCGTCGACATCGTCGAGGTAATCCTTAATGACACGCAGCGGAAGATAGTGATCGCGTTGAACGGTCAGGACAAAACGCAGCCGCTCAACATCAGCGGGGCTGTAGGTGCGGTAGCCGGCAGGCGTGCGCTCGGGTGAGACGAGATTCCGATCCTCGAGGAACCGAAGTTTTGATGGGGAGAGGTCAGAGAATTCTGGGGTCAGTTTTGCGAGCACCTGACCGATCGACAGCAGAGTCAGTCGCGGAGCTCCCGCTACTTGGCGCCTCGCTGACGCACTCACGACTGGGCCCCCGCTTCGACAGCAGATCGTGAGGCGTAAAAAGTCATTCGGAACTTACCCACTTGGACCTCTGCGCCGTCATGCAGGAGAGCCTGGTCGACCAGGACGCCGTCAAAGTAGGTGCCATTCAGTGAGCCCATGTCTTTGACCTCGAACGAGCGGTGGTGACGAACAAACTCTGCATGACGGCGCGACACCGTCACATCGTCAAGGAAAATGTCGGCTTCCGGATGGCGACCGGCAACGGTGGAATCCTGGTCAAGCAGAAAACGTGCGCCGGCATTAGGGCCTTTTCGAACAATCAACAGCGCCGAATCCGCTGGCAGCGCCGCGATAATTTCCTGCTCTTCGAGAGAGACACCAGATTCGAGACTTTGCAGCTTCTGCTGAAAATCGGGGCCAAACTTGATGGTCTCGTCGGGGCGATCCGACGGGCCAGACCCGACTGGTGTTTCGTTCATCAGACTCCTTCGACGACGTCCTTACACTACCCGAACTTTAGAGCGTCTCGTGACTCACCTTTTTTGCCAACTTCTTCGATCACACCACCGTGACATGCCCGAGCATTTCCAGTACATTCCCAGAAAAAATGCCCGGGAAATCCCGTCACCCAGGCTGCGCAGACGTAGAGTTTAGGGATGTCGTGCATACGTTTCAACACCACAGCCCAGCGTGAACAGATGGCGGAAGCTGTAGCCAATGGCTCAAGTGAAAACCCGGTTGCGGCCTTCCTCTCCCCCGCCATCACGGAGACAAAAATCGCGCGAATTACGCGCATGGCCTCCGACGCCAATCCGAAGATTAGAGAGAGCGCTGCACTCTCGTACCACGCACCCCTCGAGGTTTACGAGGCTCTTGCCACAGACTCCAACGAGGGGGTCCGAACCTGCCTCGCCCGGAACGCTCAGGCTCCGTGTGACGTGCTCCGAACACTCTCCAAAGACCCCTCCGAGACGGTGCGGGCTTTCGTGGCGGTCAACTATTCCGTCCCCGAAGACGCCATGGAGCGCCTCCGCGAGGACAGCAGCCCGACCGTTCAGAAACTCGTTGCTTGGAAAGCTTCTCTCAAGGAAGAAGCGGAGCTCGTTTCCGTCTAGGCGCCCCACTGATGACTGCGGTCGGGCAGGAGCTTCGATAGCCCGACCAGCATTTGGTAACGGGTGCTGGGCACGACAACGGAGCGTCCGGACTCGACAGCCTTAATCGCGTCTTTCACCACCTTCTCGGCCCGCAGCCACATCGCGGAGGGAAATCCATCAACCCTCATTCGCATGCGCTGATGGAACTCAGTCCGAGTGAACCCCGGGGCAACGGCGCTGACATGCACACCCTCTTGACGGTGCAAGGCGTTGAGAGACCGCGCCAAACTTAGTCCCCACGCTTTGTGGGCGGAATAGGTTCCGCGAGCGAGATACCCGGCGACACTCGACACGACGATGATGCGGCCCTCGCCACGCTCGAGCATCCCCGGTAGGGCCGCTTTCGTGAGCTCTAGAGGTACCGAGACGTGGATGGCAAGATGGTCCCGCTCTTCCACCAGGTCACTGGTGGCGAGCGAACCGTGAATTCCGTACCCCGCGTTATTGACAAGAACTCGAACCGGCTTGGTGGTTGAGGTGAGTCGTGTCGCAACCCTCGCGACCGCCGGGGGCCGGTGAAGGTCAGCGACCATCACCTCGGTGTTTACGCCCAGCGGAGCAAGTGATTGCGCAACCAACTCGAGGCGTTCTTTGTCGCGGCCGACTAACACCACGGAGTGGCCGCGCCGAGCGAGCTGAAGCGCAAATTCAGATCCCAAGCCGCTGCTCGCGCCGGTCACTAACGCCCAAGGAGTCTCGGTCATACGCTCCAGTGTAAAAGCGGAGTCAGTACTCCTGAGGCAACAACTCTGAAACCAAGGCCACGACGCGAGCCTTAATGTCATCTCTAATCAAGCGGACCGCATCAATATCCTTGCCTGCGGGGTCCGGCAACTCCCAGTCCTCGTAGCGTTTACCCGGGAAAATGGGGCATGCATCTCCGCACCCCATGGTGATCACCACGTCGCTTTCGCGCACTGCAGACGTCTGGAGAAGCTCAGGAACATTCCCGGAAATATCAATGCCTTCTTCAGCCATGGCCGTGACGGCACTCGGATTCACCGAGCCGGCTGGCTGCGAGCCAGCAGAGAGCACACGGACATTTCCTCCCGAGAGATGCTGAAGAAACCCGGCCGCCATTTGAGAACGACCAGCGTTGTGAACACACACAAACAATACGGTGGGTTTCACGCGAGCTGCCCCTTTTCTGTCAGGGAGATTCTGTCGAAGCAGAGTGAACGTTGCGTGACAGAAACTTTTCCATCAGGAAAAGACTGGCCACACACGCAGCGGCAATTCCTGCGGCGAAGGCTACGCTCGCCACGTCCTCCCCCGGCATCAGTAACTCCCGCTCCTGCCCCTGCCATGGCCAGAGGGCTCTCAACGAACCGGCCATCAAACCCGTCATGATCGCCAATGTGAAAGCCCGGAAAGCCGTCAGCAGATACTGAAGGACTCGAACAAAAAGAGCAAGACCCACCACGGCTCCCACAACAAACACACCGAGGTACACGAAATCTCTCTCGTTCACGGCTGCCAGTGTGGGTTGGTAGAGACCCAAGATCACCAAGAGAAACGAGCCTGATAATCCCGGCAGCACCAGGGCGCTAACGGCTAATGCCGCAGCGGGAGCAACGACCCATAGAGATGGTTCCACGGTGTTTAGCGGGGGAATTCCCGCAAGAAAAAACATTCCCAGCCCAGCCGCAAGCGCAAGGCCGACCATTCCCCAGCTCCACGAGCCCGCCATTTTCAGAGGCACCCAGAGCGACACCAGAATGAGGCCCGCAAACACCCCACGCACGAGTGTTGGCTCGGACTCGATAAGCGGCTCGAGGGCAGCCGCACCCACAATGATTCCTGCGAGCATTCCCAGAACGAGCGGAACGATCACCGCCCACTGGACTCGCGTCCCTTCGCGGCGTGCGAGTGATACCCGCCCACGAACAAGCTCAGTCAGACCGCGCGAAAAATGTGCTGCTGAGGCAATGACCGTTTGGTAGACCCCGACCACCAGAGCAACGGTCCCACCGCTGACGCCAGGCACGACCTCCGCGAGACCAATCAACCCTCCGCGGATCACGTTGAGTCCGATGCGAAGAGCTCCCATTTACGCTCCTGTGACGAGGTCGAGGAGCTGCGGCCCTGCCACGACAACAATCACAACGATCAGAAACAGCCACCCGACGATTCGCCACAACCGGGCATTACCTTCCATGTCTTGCATGCCCAAAGTCTAGAGAGCAATTCTCGGGCGCCCCACAGCGACGCTTCAGTGGAGTGCCTAGACTGGGGCGACGCCGCGAATAGGGAGGCTTCATGGACGTCACTTTTGCCACGTGGGCCACCATTCTCGGCGTGATCGTTGCTCTTCTCGTGCTCGACCTCCTCACTTTTAGCAAACGCCCTCGAGATATCAGTTTCCGCGAGGCCGCCTGGTGGTCCCTCTTCTATGTGGCCGTTGCTCTCGCTTTTGGAGCGTGGGTCTGGTGGACCGCGGGTTCCGTCTACGGCACGGAATACTTTGCGGCGTACCTCGTGGAAAAGTCGCTGTCTGTAGACAACGTCTTCGTTTTTGCCATCATCCTCACGCAATTCGCCGTGCCCTCGAAGTATCAGCAACGGGTGTTGCTGATCGGGGTATTGCTGGCCCTAGCGTTACGGGCAATCTTTATCGCGATTGGGGCGGCCGCGCTGGCCTACTTTGCTTTTACGTTCGTCATCTTTGGCGCAATCCTGATTTGGACAGGGTTTGGTCTGATGCGGCACTGGAACGAAGACCCCGACCCTTCGGAAAACTTTGTCGTCCGCCAACTGAAGAAACGCATTCCCTTCACGGAGGAGTACGACGGAACCAAGCTCTTTACTCGAGAGAACGGCCGCCGGCTCGCCACGCCGATGTTCCTGGTGATGATCGCCATTGGCTCAACCGACCTGCTCTTTGCGTTGGATTCCATTCCCGCGACCTTCGGCGTCACCCAGGAGCCTTTCCTGGTGTTTGCAGCAAACGCTTTTGCCCTCTTGGGCCTGCGGGCGCTCTACTTCATTCTGAAAGGTTTGCTCGACCGGCTCATCTATCTCTCGCTTGGCCTCTCGTTCATCCTGGTGTTTATTGGAGTCAAGTTGATTCTCCTGTGGGCGCACGAAATTTGGGATTTTTTCCCCAAGATCGAAACCAGCACCAGCCTCTATGTCATCGGGGGAATCCTCATGGTTGCGGTCGTCGCGAGCGCGATCAAGTCAAAGATGGACCCCGACCTTGTTGCCACGGCGGGACGGATGGGCTCACCATTCGATGATGACTCGCCGGCTCCTGACGACCCACCAGCCAAACGATGAGGGACGCCCCGCACAGTCAGACCTCTGATCTCCTGGCCGAGACAGCGTTGCCACCGAGCCACTGCGCCTCGTGACTTCTCTGCCTCGCCTCCTTTTCGCCGATCAGCTCGGGCCTCATTTTGATGATGGCGGGCCCATCATCATTCCCGAAGTTCTGTCTCCGCTGAAGCGTCGCCGGTATCACCGACAAAAAGCCCACCTGATTGTGTCGGCGCTGCGTCATCGGGTTGCTGAGCTCGGAGATCGCGTGAGCGCAATCAGCGCATCGAGCTACCACGACGCCCTCCAGGGTCGTGACTTTTCTGCGGTCAACCCCACCTCCCGAGGGCTCCGAAACCTTGTGCAAGACCTCTCGCTCAGCGCCACCGTGGAGGTTTTGCCCTCTCGAGGTTTCGTGTCGTCGGAAGAAGACTTTGCCCACTGGGTGGAGACCCAGGGTGCGAAGCGTCTGGTCATGGAGAACTTCTACCAGGATCGACGACGGGCAACCGGAATCCTCATGAACGTTGGTCCCTCCGGGGTCAGCAATCCGGAGGGCGGCTCATACAACTTCGATAAAGACAACCGACAACCGCCGCCCAAGGGCGTCGACACGCTCGGTGTGCCCTCAGCCTGGTATCCGAAAGAAAACGCGATTGATCAGGAAGTGCGTGCCTACCTCGATGACCTCGAGGCGCGCGGAGAGGTGAGCTTCATCGGCGAAGACGGACCTCGCCTGTTCCCGGCCACCCGGGCGGAAGCACTGGAGGCCCTCGAGGTATTCATCACCGACCGACTAGCAACCTTCGGCCCCAGCGAAGACGCCGCCATGGTGGGTGATTGGGCAATGTCCCACTCACTGCTCAGCCCGGCAATGAATCTTGGTCTGCTCGACCCGCGCGAAGTCATCGATCGCGCTCTCGCTGCGTACGACGAGGGTGGCGTTGATATCGCCAGTGTCGAAGGTTTCATTCGCCAAATCATGGGCTGGCGCGACTGGGTCTGGCATCTGTACTGGCATTTGGGCGAGGACTTTGTTGAGAAGAACCACTTCAATCACCAGGCTCCACTTCCCGACGCTTTCTCTGAACTAGACCCTGCGCTCGTTCAGTCGCGATGCCTGTCCCATGTGCTGGAGGAAGTGCAAATCCGAGGGTGGACCCATCACATCAACCGTCTGATGGTGCTGGGCAGTTGGGCGCTGCAACGCAAGGTCAATCCTCAAGCGCTCAACGAGTGGTTTATTGACGCTTTTGTCGACGGGACTCCCTGGGTGATGCCGGCAAACGTCATTGGTATGAGCCAGTATGCCGATGGAGGAATAGTGGCAACCAAGCCCTATACCTCCGGTGGCGCCTACATCAACACGATGACCAACTACTGCAAGAGCTGTGTCTTCAGCCCTAGCGTTCGGGTCGGCGACAAGGGGTGCCCGCTGAGCGCTGGTTACTGGAATTTTCTGAACGACAACCAGGAGCAGTTGCGAAAAAACCATCGGATGTTCAAACCTCTCGCAGGACTCGGCCGCCTGGCAGACCTTGAAGACGTGATCGAACAAGAAAAACATCGGACGCACTACTAGGCCTGCGCCGACAGCTCTCTAGGGTCGCCGTGACTTAGGCTCGAGCAGTGGCACATTTACTCGGGGCGCATAACCTTCATCTGGAATACCCGACCCGGGTCGTTTTTGACTCGCTCACCATCGGGATTGAAGAGGGCGATCGCATCGGGATTGTCGGCCGCAACGGAGAGGGCAAATCCACTCTCATTCGCCTTCTTTCGGGCGGTCAAGAACCAGATAGCGGCACCGTGACTCCCCGCGGCGGCGTCCGTATTGGGATGCTGGACCAGGGCGACACCATTGCCCACGATCTCACTATCGCCGAGGCAGTCGTGGGAGATCGTCCCGAGCACGAATGGGCGGCAGATCCGCGAATTAGGGACGTTCTCAAGGGGCTGCTCTCCGATGTGTCATGGGCGACCCGTGTCGGCGATCTGAGCGGGGGGCAAAGCCGGCGCGTATCACTGGCGGCTCTGCTCGTGGGTGAGTGGGACATCCTGTTTCTCGACGAACCCACCAACCACCTAGACGTCACCGGAGTCGCGTGGCTTGCACAACACATCAACTCCCGGTGGCCACGGGACTCCGGAGCCCTCGTCGTCGTGACACACGACCGGTGGTTTCTTGATGCCACCACGCTGAACACCTGGGAAGTTCATGATGAAAAAGTGGACTCCTACGAGGGTGGCTACGCCGCTTACATCCTGCAACGCGTGGAGCGAGAACGAAGCGCAGCTGTCACCGAAGCGAAAAGACAAAACCTGCTCAAAAAGGAGCTTGCGTGGCTTCGTCGAGGCGCTCCTGCTCGAACGGCAAAGCCCAAGTTCAGGATCGAAGCGGCCAATGCGCTCATCAATGACGTTCCGGAAATTCGCGACCCGGTGACTTTAAGCAGGCTCTCCACGACGAGGCTCGGGAAAAAGGTGATCGAACTCGAGGAGGCTTCCGTCTCTCGCGACGAGCGGGTAATACTGAAGCCTTTCACCTGGCGGTTAGCCCCCGGTGAGAGAACAGGAATTCTCGGCGCAAATGGTGCTGGAAAAACCACGGTCCTGAAGCTGCTTGAGGGCACTCTCACTCCGACGAGCGGGCGGGTGTCGCGAGGCTCCACCGTTGCTCTGAGCTTGCTCGATCAGCGCCTCGCGAGCCTCGAAGAGGTCGCCGATGATCGTGTAAGCGAAGTAATCGCACGAGAGAAGACCACCTACCAGGCCGATGGCGTGGAGATGACGCCGGGCCAGTTGCTGGAGCGCCTGGGTTTTTCTTCCAGACATCTGTCGGCGCGTGTCCACGAGCTCAGTGGAGGGCAGCGAAGGCGGCTTCAATTCCTGTTGGAGCTCCTAAACGAACCTAATGTGCTGCTCCTCGATGAGCCCACCAACGATCTGGACACGGAAATGCTGAGGGCCATGGAAGACCTCCTTGATACTTGGCCAGGAACACTCATCGTCGTCTCCCACGACCGTTACCTACTTGAGCGAGTAACCGACCAGCAGTACGCGGTCATTGACGGGGAGTTCCGCCATGTCCCAGGTGGGATCGAACAATACCTTGCCCTGGAGAGCCAACGCACATCTCCGGGTTCGACCACATCTTTGCCTCAAACAATGGTGGCGCCCAAGGAACTGAGGCCAGGAAGCAAGGAACATCGACTAGCGGAGAAAGAACAGCAGGCTCTTTCGCGAAAAATTGCCGACCTGTCGGCACGGATCGTGGATAAAGACAGGGTCATCGCTGCGCAAGATCAATCGGATTTTGAAGCGCTGGCGACTCTTGCTGCAGAGCGTGAGTCGTTACAGGGCGAACTAGGCGTGGCAGAAGAGCGGTGGATAGAGCTCGAAGAAGCCCTTAGCTAGAAACCGTGGGCGACACTGAGCTGCAGGAAAGAGAAATCCGCCGATTCGCACGGGCATGAATCGGCGGATTTCCTGGTGCGTTAGAGGATTAGCAATGCCAGCGCCAACAGCAACGCAAGGCTGAAGACAACCATCAGGATGCGTGTGTAGGTGAGGTACGTGCCACTCGCGCTGATGTCTTTGCCGACACCGCTCAAGTTTTCGATCTTCTCGAGGTCTTTCACAATGGATGCTGCCTCGCGAATGACGGCAAACTGGTTGAGGACACTCAACGAACCCACCGTCACCACGAACAGCGCGGCAAAAGTGAATGCATTCGTAGAAGCGCCATCAAAATATCCCATCAGTGCCATGACAGTCACGACGGCAAGAGCAATCACGGAGTGCATCTGGGCAGAAATAATCTGCCTACGCTTGTCATTCCACAGGTAGACAAGGTCTTTCTCATTCATGTGGTTCTCCCTTAGTTAGGTCATAGCAATCAAGCTCGACGTTTTTCACGCTAACAGGGATGGTCCGCCCCCGCGGGATTCAGCAGGTCGGCTCGACGCGTGTCACAACTTGCTGGTCGCTGTGATTGAGTGGTACCTGTCCTTCCCCTCGTAGAAAGCGGCCCCCATGTCTGTCGTCGTAGTCGGTAGCGCCAACGTTGACCTTTTTGTGAGGGGACAACGCCTCCCCGAACCTGGAGAGACAGTCTTTGCCGACACTTACCAAGAGCTGCCGGGAGGGAAAGGACTGAATCAAGCAGTGGCGGCTTCCCGTGCAGGGGCAGAAGTCTCGTTCTTTTGTGCGGTGGGCAACGATTCGGGTGCTGACTTCCTTGCTGATTTTCTCGGCAAGGAGGAGCTCACCCTTAGCACGACCGTGACGTCTGCTCCGACCGGACGAGCCATCATTCAAGTGGATGCCAACGCCGAGAATTCCATCATGGTTGTGGGTGGGGCCAATCTGGCGACAGAAACCTTCGATGGAGGCGACTTTCGCGCCCTCGTTGCGACTGCCAGTCATGTTGTCCTTCAACAGGAAGTGTCCCGTGGCCTGAACCTGCACGCCGCGACAGTGGCCCATGAGGCCGGCGCTTTGGTGGTACTCACGCCCGCCCCCGCCGAAAACACCTCACCAGAACTTCTGGAGCTTGTCGATATTCTCCTGCTGAACGAACACGAGGCACGCATCGTCGCGACAATCGATGATGCGGAAGAAGCTGCCCAGTCTCTCAGCGTCGGGCGCACCGTCGTTCTTACTCAGGGAGCGGCCGGTGCAACACTTTTTTCCCAAGGCTTGAGAGTGGGGTCTGTCGAAGCACCACGCGTGGAATCTGTGGACACCACAGGGGCCGGTGACTGCCTCGCCGGAAACTTTGTCGCACACCGAGATGCTGGTGCTAATGACGTGAGTGCTCTCGAGGCGGCCTGCCTGGCAGCTTCTCAGTCAGTCACTATTGCGGGAGCTGCAACAGCGATGCCACACCAATCCTCACCCCTCCCCGCCGCGAGCGCCGCAGAAGGCAACTCCTGAGCGACATCAGACAACCTGTTCCGGCCAACGCTGAGCCTCCGGTAGTCGGTCACTGATCTGGTGGGCAATGCCCATCAAAGTGGCATCTCCCCCGGGGCGACCTACTAGCTGAACACCCAGCGGGAGCCCTTCAACCTGGCTGACGGGGACGGCGAGCGCAGGCAGGCCGGCAACATTGACAAAGCTGGTCCACGGAGTCATGTTCACCTGTTGCCGAAAATTCCGCTCTGCGTCCTCCTGGTCCAGCCAGCCAAGTTTTGGAGCAGGGCCGTTAAGTCCGGGGGTGAGAACCGCATCGTACCCACTGAACGCCACAATCGTGTCCCGCTCAAAACCGCGCAAAGCTAACTGGGCGTGAGCAAGCTCAACAGCGCTCGTGCGTCGACCACGCTCCCGAAGGAACCGTGTCAACGGCTCAAGTTTGTTGACCGCCTCCGCTGCAACAGGAACACTGGCAGCGGCAACCGCCCAGAGAGTCATGAAATTTTCGGCGTAGGTGACATCTGGCTTCCAATCGACATCGACCACGGTGTGACCGGCATCGGCGAGGGTACTTCTAGCTAGCTCCAAAGCCTGGAGCGCACGGCCATCAGGGCTAACACCCCACGACAATGGCCACGGGGAGGCCACGGTAACCCCGACCGTCAGTCCGGATCGAGGACTGTCGAGGACTTGGCGGTAGTTTCCTGACTCACCCGGCGCTCGACTGGACCAGGGAAAGGCGCCGTAAACGAGGTGTTCCGCCACGTAGACAAGGTCATCGACCGACCGGGTAACAAGCCCCGGCACCACCAAACCTCCGGTCGACTCAAATCCCGACCCAGCTGGGACAAGGCCTCGGGAGGGTTTCCAACCAACGACTCCACACGCAAACGCGGGAATCCTTATTGACCCACCGCCATCTGAACCCGGCGCGAAAGGCAACAGACCAGCTGCCACAGCTGCGGCTGCTCCGCCGCTCGAACCACCGGCAGAGCGACTGAGATCGTGAGGGTTCCGGGTCGGTCCCGTAGAGGGAGATTCAGTCGAACCCGACAATCCAAACTCTGAGGTTGCACTCTTCCCGACACTGATCGCACCGACGCTATCGAGCCACGATGCCATCGGATCGGAGCTCGTGGAGACTGGTTGGTTGCGTGAAGTTGCCGATCCATACCCGGTCGGCATTCCGGCGCGCGCGACGAGATCTTTATCCGCAGTGGGAAGTCCGACAAGCCTCGGAGAGGTTCCGGCTGAAATCTGCTCCTGTCTTCGCGTAGCTTGCTCAACGGCACGCTCTTGATCAACGTGCACGAGAGCGTTGATGTTCGGGTTGTGCGTCTGGATACGCTCGAGGTAGTGACGCACAAGATCAGCGACGGTGACATCCTCCTGTAGCACCGAATTATGCTGTTCGCTCAGCCGGTTCTCGTGCCACAGAGTCATACACCGAGAGTAACGGCAGCCACAAGCTTCCCTGTGGGTCGCCCCGAGCATGCCGGTACGCTGTGTCGTCATGAGAAACTACACGGTCACGAATATCGGCCCCATGGACGATTGGCGGCAACATTACGGCGGGTTTGTTCCCGAGACCACCCGCACGGGACGACGTGTTGTCGACCATGAATTAGGTGGTGAAGTTATCGGAATGACTGCCACTGCCTACGAGCCGGGGGAAGAAGCAGGTTATTGGCACAGCCACTCGGAGATTGACGAGCTCTACGTTTTTTTGGAAGGCGAAGGACAAATGGGGCTCGATGATGAGGTCATTGACGTGCGCGCGGGAACCGTCGTGCACGT
>JAHEGA010000077.1 GCA_024639925.1 Microbacteriaceae bacterium | reverse complement strand
TCGTGGCTTGCGCCCGGAGGCTTCACATGCGAGGACGCTTCCGGCGAAGAAGCCGCCTCCACCACCACCATGTGCGGGATAAGGATCACGATGAGTGTGGGCCAACCGCGATGCTTCATCACTGGCATCATGATCTGAATAACCCCTCAAGCGAGCAGAATCCGTTTGGTTTCACTATGGTTTCGTGTTTGAGTCTGAACACAGGTGGGAAACGAGGAAGCAACAAGCCATCGACCCGCGTGGGACTGATCTGGCTTGAGTCGCTGACTCGACCAGATTTCGGGGGTCGATATCGGAGTGATGGCTGACACAGCTGCCGTAAATCTGGTTTTACTCAACTTTTGGCTAAAATCCAAAAACGGTCGAAACCGTTGGGGGAAACATTGATTTGCGTGCGTTTTGCGTGGAGAGACGTGCACGATCCCGCGAAAAACCGAAACAAAGCAGCGATGCAGCCATCAGAGGAAGGGTGGGTTGGCGGGGTGATGCGACGCGAAACAAAACAGCGATGAGGCAGTTGGCGTCGCCATCACCAAGGTTACGCAGGTAACCTCATATGATGGCTGACACAGCTGCCATCGTGTGAGGGACCGAGAAGGTCCGGGCGAGAATCGCCAAGAAAGAGAAAGGAAAAACAAAAACCCAAACAAATGAACGAAGCTACCGTATCCAAGCTAGCGACGGACTACTGACGGGCAAGCGCATGCTACACCAAGTTGCCGTCGACAATGTGTGCGCGCAGTATGAGTCCATAATGCAGGTGTGGCTCCACGGTACCGTCGTGAGCAGGACGTACACACCACCGAGCACTAGGGAGGTTGAACGAGCGACAGGTAACGTCGAGAAGGGTCGGCCACCAAATCGCTGACGGCCAGAATGGAGCGATGACGATGCCGGTGGCTTTGTCCGCGCGTAACTTGGAGAGGGCTTGAGGCAGGAGTTCCCATGGCGGATTGATGAAGACGTGCTCGTCGGACCAACTGACGGAGAAGGCGTCTCTGGCGATGGCTTCTGGGTCCGGAAATCGAGAGCAATATCGAGGCACTTGGGCTGTGGCCCGGCAAGCGAAGGCGTCGAGAGTGACCGGGCGGGGTCCTGCGCGCCGTTGAATGGAGGCGAAGAGCGCGGGATTGAGGGACCAAGCGCTGCGATCCTTCCAGCGACTCCACCAGTCTGCTGGATTGTCGGCCGACCGTATGTAGCGAGGTAGGAGCGTAATATTGTGCTCGTGCATCAGCGCCCAGAGTTTCCGGAGTTCGGTCATCAGGAGGGGGCTTCTGCTGCAGCCGTTGAGCACAATGCGTACCACGGGCATGTTGTCTTCCCACAGGAGCACGTGTTGATTGCTCACCTCAGGGAGTAACGCTGTGAGAGCTAAGCGTAGCGTGCGCAGCTCTTTCCAAGTGATGTGTTGCTCTGCCTCGGTGTCGGAACGCCAATAGCCATGGGAATGCAGCGTGCGTCCTGACCACTGCAAGCGTGCGCCCCAACCTGTCTCCGATGAAGCGTCGGCCCACAGCGTGCGTGAGGTAGCGGGTGGGAAGATCGGCATACCGTTCTCAGGGTGGTTGTGGCGCATTGATGCCCACCAGCGTAGATCCGTGATGGCTTGACGTGTCAAAGTGCTGGAAGGACGGTAGGGCTCGAGGCAGTCCCAGGTTGATCTCAGGCGGAATCGAGCCGAGCGGAGTGCCAGAGAAAGGGACGTGCCTGTGCCTGCAAAGCGACGTAGCAGGCTCGAGGGGACGCGGCGATTGCTGCGTGCCGCGGTGCAAAGCAAATCGCGGGCGAGGGCTGCGACCGCTGCACAGCGGCGAGGGGGAGCGGTAAAGGTACCCGTCACCGAGTCGATCGTCATCCCCAGATGGTCTTCGAGGCGTTGTGATGGTTCCCACTGCCCTTTGGAGGGCTTGCGCTGTAGACCCGACGCATGCAGGGCATCCTCTACGATCTGTCGAGCACGAAGAGCGTCGTTCTTGGTGCCCGAGACGAAGAATGCCAGGTCATCGACGTAGGGAAGACAGCGGATGCCGCGAGAGCGAAGGTAGCGCACGAAGGCGCGTACGACCTTAGTGAAGGTCAGGGGGGAGCCTGTCCAGCCAAAGGGAAGGGCGGCACACTGGAGTATGCGGCCTGCGATGGAGAAAGTAAGGTACTTGCGGTGAGAGGCGGCGACTGGAATGTGCCAAAACGCATCGGTCAAGTCCAAGCTGAACATCCAATCGTCGTGCCTCATCAGGTGGCGGAGGTCCTTGAGCCCCTCGTATCGGCAGCTGTAGCTTTCGCATTGCCGATTTATCGAAGTAAAGTCGATGACGAGGCGGGACTTTTTGCCGGCGGTGTGAATGAATGCCGGAGCTACAAAGTCGGTGCAGGTTGCTGGCTCGAAGGCTCCCGCCGCTATCCCCCTGTCGAGTTCTTGATGTACCCAGGAGAGCTTGTCGGGCGGAACAGGGATAGAGCGGGCGGGGAAGGGGCGAGGGCGGCGCAGAAATTCGAGCGTGGCCCCCGAGTGAATTGTGCGCAGAATATTGCGACACGCACCAGCATCGCGCCACCATTGAAGGCGTTGGCGCAAACGAGTGCGAAGGACGAAGACGTCGGGTGGGGTGAAGAAGGCCGACCCTGGAAGCCTTGTCCATACCGCTTTTGCTGTAGATGCTTCAGCGGTCCCGCTCTCCTCAGAATGAGAACGGGAAGGTGCCCTGCGGGTCCGTCGCCACAGGCGATGCAGCGTCGCCCGGCGGCTGCGATCCCGAGGGGGGGACGGTGCCCGATCACGGGGCGCCCCTGCGGGAGTCCGTGGGCGGCTTTGACCTGACATCGGTCATGGCGAGGACCCCGCAATGAAAATCCAAGACCACGGGCGTATAAGCTCTGGGTCGGGCGGAAACGGGTCAAAGACTGCTCCGCGGGC
>JAHEGA010000012.1 GCA_024639925.1 Microbacteriaceae bacterium | reverse complement strand
CTTCGAGTTGAGGAGGTGCTCCAGGAATGGTGTTCGACCCCCACGTCTTCACCGAATTCAGATTCCTGGCGGCACATATTGACCGCGACACCATGCGGGTCGAGTTTGATTTTGAGCTCGCCGGTGATGGTCACAGTGAGATGTTCCATGAGTCACTGATTTTCACCCCCGTTCGCCAAGGCCGTGCCGTGGACTGGCCCAGGGTGGAGGGCCTTGTCACCATCCTCGGTGCCGTCTTGGGCTTGAGCTACTACAAGGCAGCGGCACCGCCTCGCTACGTCATCTCCCAGCCGGGGATGACGCAGGCGGGAGTGGACTACCTGCGTGAGGTCATCGCTCACGGGCTGGGCGAGTTTGCCTTCCGCAACGGTCTCGATGGTCTCCTCGAGCCAGAGATTGTGGTGTCCTCCGGTGGAGCCAGTGCGTTCCCGGTGGAAGCCCACCTCACCCCCGAGGGGGACCCCCTCGTTCCCATCGGTGGCGGCAAAGACTCCGTGGTGACCGTGGAGCTCTTAGCAGCGGCACGGATGCACCCGGTCCAGTTCGCGGTGAACCCCAACCAGGTCATGTATCGCGTGGGTCGGATCAAAGGCCACCCCTTGATTTCTGTCACGAGGGATCTGGACGAGCGTTTGCTCGAGCTCAACGACCAGGGAGCCCTCAACGGCCACGTTCCCGTCACCGCCATCAATTCGCTGATTTCTCTTGTTCAAGCCCGCATCATCGGGCTCGGACCCGTCGTCATGTCCCTGGAGGCGTCCGCTTCTGAAGCCACCCTCACGTGGAATGGTGTGGAGGTCAACCACCAGTGGTCGAAGTCCGAGCGCGCCGAATCTCTTCTCCACGACATGTTGGGCCCACAAGCCGGGCTTTCCGCCGGTGCGTACTTCTCGCTCCTGCGCCCCTATAGCGAACTCCAGATAGCCCGGTATTTCTCGGGCCTGCGGGAATATCACCCAGTGATTACCAGCTGCAATCGCGCGTTCCGCCGCGGTGTGGAAGACGCGCGCTGGTGTGGCGATTGCGACAAGTGCCGCTTCATCTTCTTGATTTTGGCGCCCTTTATTCCCTCAAGCTCCCTTACCCGCATGTTCGCCGACAACCTTTTGGATAACGCTTCTCAACGGGAGGGTTACCGGGCACTGCTGGGGCTTCACGAACACCGACCCTTTGAATGTGTGGGGGAGCAAGCCGAATCGATGGTGGCGCTCGGGTGGGTAGCCTCTATGGCGGAGTGGCGGGGGACTGTGGTGGTCCGTGAGCTCTTGGCGGAAATACCGGATTTGGCCAGTCCGCACCCCGACTTGGAAGAGCAGGTCCTCGGTGTGCGCGGTAGCGCGGTCTCGATGCCTGGCGAGTTTGAAAACCTAGGCGCCATTCTTGGCTAACACCGGTCTCACCCTGGGAGACCTCGCGCACCACACCGTCCTGATCGTGGGGGTGGGACGAGAAGGAACCGCGCTGGCGCATGCCCTTCACGCTCTGGATGCCCCTCCCATCGCCTTCGCTCTGGAGGGATCCGAGGGCGAGGCCACCGCCCGGTTCCGCGGGGAATTCGGTGGGAGTGTGCCCGTGCACCTTTTTGAGGACACTGATGAGCGGCCACCGGTCTTGAACGAGGTCACGATGGCGGTGATGTCCCCGGGAATTGCCCGAACCAGCGCGCTCTATCGCGCGATACGCCGCTGGGGCATCGCGATGACTTCCAGTAGTGCCCTGTTCGTTGCGGAGCATGCCTCGACACTGGTGGGGGTCACGGGCTCGAAGGGTAAATCCACCACCAGCACGCTGATTCATGCGCTTCTCACCCATTCGGGCCACGACACGGCGCTCGGGGGAAACATGGGGATTCCCCTGGTGGGGAGCACACCCGGGCAGTGGCAGGTCGCAGAACTCTCCAGTTATCAGTGCCACTATCTCGAGGCGTCACCCGATGTCGTCGTGCTGACCGCGCTGTTCCCCGAACACCTGGATTGGCACGGGTCGGTGGACCTCTACTTCGCTGACAAGTTGGGCATCGTGGCGCACGCCCCCAGAGTGGTGGTCGCCAACGCTGATGATCTGATCTTGCGCGAGGAACTCACCCGCCGATACCCCGATCTGAACGTGGTCTGGGTGGGCGATGGTCACGACTGGCACCTGGAGCCAGAGGGCGATCATGCCTGGCTGTGTCACGGCGATCGTCGCCTGTTCTCCACCAAAAATTCAGCACTTCTCGGGGAGCACAACCACCGCAATATGCTCCTGGCATTGGCGGGTGCGAGTGCCACGGGGGCGCTGGACGAGAGCGCAATCGCCGAGGCCTTGGGCAGCTTTGAAGGTTTGGCGAACCGCTTGGAGCGGATCGAGGATCAAAGCGGTCTCGTGTTTGTCAATGATTCTCTTGCCACCAATCCGCACGCCGCCTCGGTAGCACTCGCATCCTGCTCGTCTCCGGGAATGGTGTGGCTGGTCGGCGGTTTTGATCGGGGTGTCGATTACACGGTGTTAGTGGAGCAGGTGGTCGCCAGCACCCCGCGACACATTCTCGGATTGCCGGGGTCGGGACCAGCCCTGGTGGAACTCTTCCGGTCTGCACTGGAGGAGGCGGGCCTGCTGGACCGAGTTAGCTTGGGGACTGTGACGAGCATGACTGAGGCAATCGAGCGCGCCAGGCAGCTCGCGGGCCCGGGCGATTACGTGTTGCTCTCGCCCGGGGCGCCGAGTTTTGGGTACTACCGTGATTACCAGCACCGCGCCGACGATTTCCGGGCGGCCATCGAGACCACTCAACCAAAGGATCCTGCATGAACCGCGCCGATCACCGCACCGCTGACCAGCTTCGCCCCGTCGGCATTGAACGAGGCTGGAGCGCGCAAGCGGAGGGCAGCGCGCTGATCAACTTTGGCAACACCAAGGTGTTGGCCACCGCCTCGTTTACCCCCGGTGTTCCCCGCTGGTTGTCGGGCTCCGGCAAAGGCTGGGTGACGGCCGAATATGGAATGCTCCCTCGCTCGACGAATGAGCGCATGGGTCGCGAATCGGTCAAAGGAAAAGTGGGGGGTCGCACCCACGAAATTTCTCGCCTGATCGGGCGCAGCCTGCGGGCCATCATCGATCTGGACGCACTGGGAGAAAACACCATCGTGATTGACTGCGATGTGTTGCAAGCCGATGGCGGAACCCGCACAGCGGCCATCACCGGCGCTTACGTGGCGCTGGTGGATGCGGTCCGCTGGGCGCAAAAGAACGGCCATGTGGCCGCTGGTGCGCAGGCGATCACCGATTCTCTCTCGGCGATTAGCGTCGGCATTGTGGAGGGCACCCCCCTGCTGGATCTTGCCTACGTCGAGGATGTGGCAGCGGAAACCGATATGAACGTTGTTGTCACCGGTCGCGGATCGTTTGTCGAAGTGCAGGGAACAGCTGAGGGTGCACCGTTTGATCGTGCCGAACTGGACCGCCTGTTGGACCTGGCACTTCTGGGTACAGCAGAGCTTGCCCGCATCCAGCGTGACGCGCTTGAGAGCGACTAGCCCGTGAAACTCGTGGTGGGAACGCGCAACGCACACAAGATTGCGGAGCTCACCGAAATTTTGACCCCCGTGTTGGGAGGTCTCGAGTTGGAGCCGGCAACAGGTGAGGCACCCGAGGAGGATGGCACCACTTTTTATGCCAACGCCCTGATCAAAGCGCGTGCCGCGTTTAGTGAGTCGGGCCGTCCCAGCATTGCCGATGATTCGGGCATCGAGGTGCGAGCTTTGGGTGGGGAACCGGGCGTGCGCTCGGCACGCTATGCGGCCAGCGGCCTCGATGAGGACAACACTGCTCTCCTGCTGACCAACCTCGAGGGCATTGAGGACCGTCAGGCGGAGTTTGTGTGTGCCGCGGCGTACGTCACCGCGCGCGGGGAATATGTCATCGAGCGCCGGTGGGAAGGCACCATCTCCCAGACACCAAGCGGTGGCGGAGGCTTTGGGTATGACCCGATTTTTGTCCCTCACGGCAGTAGCGTGACGGCAGCCCAGATGGAGCCGCGGGAGAAAAACGAGGCGTCGCATCGTGGGCAGGCGTTTCGCGCTCTTGCGGAACTGATTGCCACGCTTCCTACCCAATAATTCCGCTGGCTTTGGCGTCGCCAGGGCGCTATGATGTGAGGGCGCAGAATCGTTGATTCTGTGACTTCGCGTGTCGACCTCAGGTACACACCCGTCGGTCCCTCGACACTCTCTCCTCCGGGAGCGCAGATGTCTGGGGTGCGGTGGTGGCCTCGGCACCAGGCTCGCACCGCCGGTGCGGGAAACCGATAACAACAAAAGGAGTGCAGCAATGGCTGCCGTCACCATTCGACAACTACTCGATAGCGGTGTTCACTTCGGACACCAGACCCGCCGCTGGAACCCGAAAGTTCGGCGTTTCATTCTCACTGAGCGCAGCGGTATCCACATCATCGATCTGCAGCAGTCGCTGGCCTACATCGACCAGGCCTACGCGTTCCTGAAGGACACGGTCGCCAAGGGCGGAACCGTCCTTTTCGTGGGAACGAAGAAGCAGGCTCAAGAAGCTGTGTCTGAGCAGGCTTTGCGCGTGGGTCAGCCCTACGTCAACGAGCGTTGGCTGGGTGGACTTCTCACCAACTTCCAGACCGTGTCCAAGCGCCTCGGTCGCATGAAAGAGCTCGAAGAGGTGGACTACGAGGACACCACTCAGGGGTACACCAAAAAAGAGCTCCTGATGAAGAAGCGCGAGCTGACCAAACTTCAGAAGTCCCTCGGCGGTATCCGTACCCTCACCAAGGCGCCCGACGCTATCTGGGTGATTGACCCACTGCGCGAGCACCTGGCGATTGATGAAGCCAAGAAGCTGCGCATTCCGATCGTCGGAATCCTTGACTCCAACGCTGACCCGGATGATTTCCACTACCCGATTCCCGGCAACGATGACGCGATCCGCTCGGTCGCTCTGTTGACCAAGTTGATGGCAGACGCCGTGGCCGAAGGCCTGATTGAGCGCCACCAGAAGCCCGAGGCCGAAGGCAACGTTTCTGCTGTGGAGCCTCTGGCTGAATGGGAACGCGAACTGCTCGAGCAGTCGGGCGAGCCTGCAGCTGACGCTGCCCCCGTTGCCGCAACGGACGAGAAGCCTGCCGCTAAGAAAGCACCGGCCAAGAAGGCAACAGCTGACAAGGTGGAGCCCGTTAAGAAGGCTCCGGCGAAAAAGGCTGCTCCTGCGAAGGATGACGCAGCGGCTAAGAAAGAGCCCGCTAAGAAGCCGGCTGCAAAGAAGCCCGCTGCTGAGGCCGACAAGAAGCCTGCTGCCAAGAAGGCACCCGCTAAGAAGCCAGCCGAGAAAAAGCCTGCCGCTAAGAAGGCACCGGCTGCCAAGACTGAGAAGAAGTAAGGAGCACCCTGATGGCGAGCGTTTCTCTCGAAAACATCAAGAAGCTGCGTGAGCAGCTTGGTACCGGAATGGTCGACACCAAGAACGCGTTGGAAGAAGCCGACGGTGATCTCGAAAAAGCCACCGAAATCCTTCGCCTGAAAGGCGCGAAAGGCAACGCCAAGCGTGCCGATCGTTCCACCAGCGAAGGCCTGGTTGCGGCTCACGAGGGAGCAGGCGTTGCCTACCTCCTCGAACTGGCCTGCGAGACCGACTTCGTAGCCAAGAATGAGAAGTTCGTGGCACTGGCTGACTCAGTCCTGGAGGCTGTTGTTGCCGCCGGTTCTGACAGCGCGGAAACTGCTCTGCAGGCCTCTGCTGCGGGTGGGACCATCCAATCGATGATTGATGACCAAGCGGCCATCCTCGGCGAGAAGGTCGAATTGCGCCGAGTGTCCAAGCTCGAAGGTGACAGCTTTGCTGTGTACCTCCACAAGACCAACAAAGACCTGCCCCCGCAGGTCGGCGTGGTTGTCGCCTACTCCGGTAGCGATGCGGACACGGCACGCAGCATCGCGCAGCACATTTCGTTTGCGGACCCGCAGTACCTCTCGAGGGACGACGTGCCCGCCGAAGCTGTCGAAGCCGAGCGTCGCATCGTCGAGGAGATTTCGCGCGGTGAGGGCAAGCCTGAGGCTGCTCTGCCCAAGATTGTGGAAGGTCGCGTCGGCGCCTTCTTCAAGCAGGTCTCACTCCTGGAGCAGGATTACGCTCGCGATAACAAACTCTCGATCAAGCAGGTTCTAGAACAGGCCGGTCTCACTGTGACCGGTTTTGCCCGATTCCGGGTCGGTTCCTAAACCGTTGATCATCTCGGGGGCCAGGGCACGGTGTGCCCTGGCCCCCGAGTCGTTTGTGTGCCCACTACGCTTGAGGGGCAGCGAGAGGAGCCACTATGGCGGAGAAAAAACGTCGGGTACTTCTAAAACTCTCGGGTGAAGCATTCGGAGACGGTCAGTTGGGGGTCAACCCCGATGTTGTGGCCCAAATAGCCCGCGAAATTGCGGAGGGTGCCAAGAAGGCCGAAGTGGCCATCGTCGTCGGTGGCGGCAACTTCTTCCGTGGCGCGGAACTCTCTCAGCGAGGGATGGATCGTCGACGCGCGGACTACATGGGAATGCTCGGCACCGTGATGAACGCTCTCGCACTTCAGGACTTTCTGGAACAGGCCGGGGCGGAAGTCCGGGTGCAATCGGCTATCTCCATGACTCAGGTGGCAGAGCCCTATATTCCCCAAAGAGCCATCCGCCATATGGAAAAGGGCCGCGTTGTCGTGTTTGGGGCGGGCGCTGGGTTGCCTTACTTCTCGACCGACACGGTGGCCGCACAACGCGCACTCGAGGTGCTGGCCGATGAGGTGCTCGTGGCGAAAAACGGTGTCGACGGCGTCTACTCTAACGACCCCAAGAAGGATCCCACCGCGAAGAAGTATGAGCAGGTGACCTATCAGGAGGCTCTGGTTCAAGGTCTTAAAGTCGTCGACTCGACGGCGTTTAGTTTGTGTATGGATAACAAAATGCCCATGGTTGTGTTTGGAATGGAGCCCGCGGGCAATGTCACCAAGGCGATCCAGGGCAAACGCCTGGGCACCCTGGTTTCGTAGAGCCCTGGATAGACTGCGACTAAAGGAGACACCATGATTGCGGACGTAATCGCGCAGGCGAAAGAAAAGATGACTAAGGCCATTGAGGTGGTCCAGGACGACTTTCAGACTGTTCGGACAGGACGGGCAAACCCGGCGCTGTTCCAGAAGATCATGGTCGACTATTACGGTCAGCCCACGCCGTTGGCTCAGCTGGCGAGTATGCAAAATATCGAGGCGCGCACGCTCGTGGTGACCCCGTATGACAAATCCGCGATGAAGGAAATTGAGAAAGCCATCACCAATTTCCCCAACCTGGGCGCATCGCCCAGCAACGATGGTGAAGTTATCCGGGTCACTATGCCGGAGCTCACCGAGGAGCGTCGCAAGGAATACGTCAAAATCGTGCGCCAGAAAGCGGAAGACGGCAAAGTGTCGATTCGATCCGTGCGCAGAAAAGCAATGGACGAGCTGGAAACACTCAAGGCTGAGGTTGGCGAAGACGAGGTTTCGCGTGCGGAGAAAGAGATTGAGGCGCTCACGAAGGCCCAAGTTGAGCACGTGGACGAGGTCTTGAAGAAGAAAGAAGCTGAGCTTCTCGAGGTCTAATGGCACCTCACACACCCGACAGTTCAGCGAAGAGCTCAAAGAAGCCCCTCGCTGAGTCCGTGTCCCAGCCCCTCGCCCAGTTCGAGGCGGCCGTGCACGACATGGAGGAGCAGGTGCGCGAGGTCAACGCTCGCATCGACAAGAAGGCGGGGCGGCCTCTGTGGCTGGCCATTGCCTTTGGCCTCCTGCTGGGGGGAATCTTTGTCGGCAGTGTGTTCTTCGTCGAAGCATTGTTCATGGTCTTTGTTACCGGGCTGGTGTTGTTTGCCACTCTGGAGCTTTCGGGAGCTCTCGTCGAAAAGGGGCGCCTGAAAGCTCGGTGGCCGCTCGCCGTGATGGCCTCGGCCATGCCACCGCTAGTCTTCTTCTTTGGTCCCGCTGGTCACCTTTGGTCGCTTCTTGGTGCGGTGGGGGTTGCGGTCGTGATTCGTCTCGTTCGTGCGAGCCTGGACGCCTCCTCTCGGGCCACACTGCTCTCGGATATTGGTGTGGCGATTGTCGTGCTCACCTACATCCCCTTCCTGGGAAGCTTCGCCTTGGCGGTTCACACCGCCCCCGGCGGTGTGTGGTGGGTCTTCACCGGAGTGGTGGTGGTGGTCAGTGTCGATGTGGGCGCTTACGTCACGGGACTGAGCTTGGGCAAAACGCCTCTGGCGCCGAGAATTTCACCGAAGAAAACCTGGGAAGGGTTCGCCGGGTCGGCGGTTGCCGCCCAGGTGGCAGCGCTTCTCCTGGGGATTCTGGTCTTAGACCTGTCCTGGTGGGTTGCGGCAGTAATGGGTGTTGCCCTCTTGGGTTCAGCCACACTTGGTGACCTGCTGGAATCACTGATTAAGCGCGACCTGGGGATCAAAGACATCTCGTCGTGGTTGCCCGGGCACGGGGGTTTCCTCGACCGAATGGACTCAATTTTGCCGTCCATGGCGGTGCTTTTCGTGCTGTTTCAAATATTTGGCTAACCGGTTGTCCTCACCGCTTTTTCGGACGGCGCTGGCAGACTAAGGGCGTGGATAGTCCCTTCGCGCGTGCGCCCAAAGGCATGTCTGGCTATGACCCAGGCGTCGTCGATGAATTTCTGGAGCGCGCAAAAAACGCCTTCGAGAGTGATGACGCAGAGCTCAGCTCGAGTGACATTCGCGCCAAAGTGTTCCCACTGATCTCCAAGGACGGGTATTCCACTAAGGCCGTTGATGAGGCGTTGTGGCGTTTGGAGGAGGCGTTTGCCGACAAGGAACGCCTGGCAGAAACCGAAGTTCACGGCGAAGAGGAATACTTCAGCTCTGTTCGTGAGCGAGCGCAGGAAATCCTTGATCGCGCATCCAGGCCTGCCAAGCAAAAGTTTCGCCGCTCTGGCAAGCTCCAGCCCGGATATCATCTGGGCGACGTCGATGTGTTGTGTGGCAATATCGCCCGCTATTTTCAGCAAGAAGAATCGCTGTCGGTAGCTGCTGTTCGCAAACAGGCTTTTCGCACACAGCTGGGCGGGTATGACGAAAAACAGGTGGATGTCCTTCTGGATGACACCATTTCGGTCATGCTGGCTGTTCGCTAAACCGGTCTCGCACAGCCCCCTCGCCTAGACTTTGCTGATGCTTTCGCTGTTTCCTTCCCGCAGGTTGTTTGCCGGTCTTTGGGGAGGCACTCCTAACATTCGTGTCTCGCTGGCAATCGCCGCGGTGGCGGGATTTGTGGCGGTGGCTCTCGTGAGCCCCCAGTCCGGCCAGGCAGCATGGTTGCCCGGTGGCAACCCGGAGTCACAAACAGTGATGTCCATCGGTGCGGAAGGCCCCATCGAGCGCGAAGACATCACGGTCACCGCTGGGTTTTCTGGCTTGCCCTCTGCCGGCAGCCCCAACCCCGGAAGCGCGAAAGCCATCGCGCTGGAGCTCGTCACCGAGGCTGGCTGGGGCGAAGGGGAGTATCGCTGTTTGGTGGCGTTATGGCAGCGAGAATCGGGCTGGAATCATCTGGCGAAGAATCCTTCCTCCGGGGCGTACGGAATCCCACAGAGCCTGCCGGGCAACAAAATGGCGAGCGCCGGGGAGGATTGGGCCACCAATCCGGAAACGCAGATTCGCTGGGGGATCGGTTACATTTCAGCGCGCTACGGGGCTCCGTGTGATGCCTGGGGCCATTCGGAAGAGCGGGGTTGGTACTAGACCGTGCCTCGGAACAACCGGCGTAGGGAAGAGGGTGAACCCCTCGATTTTGATCGTCTGCGCGGAGGCTACCGGCGGACTGAATCCAAGCGTGGCGAGTCGTACACGGTTCAGCCGATCAGCGAGAGAAACGCGCAGAAGACCTACACCTGCCCGGGTTGTCACGTGCCCATCGCCCCGGGTGTGGCCCACGTTGTCGCGTGGCGAAACGATGGAATCATGGGCGAGTCCCAGGGTGTCCAGGATCGTCGACACTGGCACAATCACTGCTGGAAAATAGGCTGATGGCTCTCATCACCTCCACCACTGTTCTTCCCGCCACACGCAGCGATGTGAGCTTTGTGACCGACGATGGGGTCGAGCTGGTGGGGGAGTTATCCCTCCCTGAGAACCACCGGCCGATGGCGACCGCGCTGTTTCTCCACCCGCTACCCACCGCTGGTGGTTTTATGGATTCGCACGTGATTCGCAAAGCGTCCTGGCGATTGCCCGCTCTCGCCGACATTGCGGTGTTGAGGTTTAACTTCCGCGGCGTCACCTCACCCCGGGGAACGTCCGGCGGTTCCTTTGGCGAGGGGATTGCGGAGGCCCACGACCTGGTGGCTGCCCTGCAATTTGTTCACGAGCAAGGTTTGCCGACCCCGTGGCTGATTGGCTGGTCGTTTGGCACCGAGGTCATCCTGAAGCACGCACGACCCCTGGTGGACCAAATCGCCGGCGCGATTCTGCTCTCGCCCCCACTTCACCGAACCAGTGCGGAGGAAGTGGCGGCTTGGGCCAACTCGCCCGTTCCGGTAACGGCGCTCGTTCCCGAATTTGACGAATTTCTGCCGCCGGCTGCGGCAACTGCGGGATTTTCCCCTGCTCCCTCAATCGAGGTGGTTCCCGCTGAGGGAGCGAAACACCTCTGGGTGGGGGAAAAATACACCAAGTGGGTACTGGACCAGATAGCCCTTCGGCTTAACCCTCCGACGTATCCTTTGCCCGATTCTTTCGGTCTTTAGGGGGTTCTGGGGCTTTGTGCTCCAGAACATCGCCCACGACCGTGCGCAGTGACTCCACATAGGAGGCAATCGTTTCGCGCTCGGCACTGAGCTCAATGAGCCGGGCCTCTGCTGCGGCCACCCGCGAGGTGGCTTCTTCTTCGGCCACCTGGATGATGCTGGCCGCCCTCTCTTCCGCTGCCGCCACTAGATCGGAGGCTTCTTTTTGTGCGCGCGTCTTACCCGTAGCGTTGGCGTCTTCGATGGCGTCGATCAGCTTTTGGTGCTCGTCACGGAGCGCTGCCACGCGTTCTTTCAAGTCTCGATGCTGCTCAGCAAGGTCCACCGTGTAGCGGTCGTTGAGGTCGACAGCTTTCTGGTGGGCTTCCAGTAGCTCTTTTTCTGCTTCCGCCCGCCGCGCCGACAGTTCGGTTTCTAAGCTGGCGTGAGCTTCAGCGGCTGTTCTCGCCAACGCTTCCGCCTGCTGTTCATTTTCCAGTGCCAGTCGAGCAGTGGTTTCTGCGAGCTCTTTTTCCATGGTGGTCTTGGCCAGCTCGGCTTCTTGGGTGATGGCTTTCAACGTCATCTCATGGCTAGCCCGCTCGGCTGCGATGTCCTTGTTCAGCTCCGCTCGCTCAGACTTCGCGGCGTTGATTTCCTGTTCGGCCACCACGGCCGCTTCCGCAACAGTTTGTTGGGCGTGAGCACGGAGCGCTTCGGCTTCCCGTTGGGCTGTGGCGCGAACTTTCGAGGCTTCCGTGGCGACGGCCCCGCGAATGCTCGACGCTTCGTCGATCGCGTCCTTCCTCTGACGCTCCGCTTCCTCCTGCGCCTGGGTGACCAGCCGGGTGGCTTCCGCGGTGGCTCCATCCAAAACGGTTGCAGCCTCGTTGCTGGCATCCAGCGTGAGGCGCTCCGCCTCGCGGGTTGCCGTCTCGACGAGCGTTTGTGCTTCCAGCTTGGCAAGGGAGAGCGCTTTTTCGGCGCTGATGTCGGCTTGACCGATCAGGGCGGTGGACTGTTCTTCCGCAATCCGAAGAATGGACTCGAGACGCGAGCCCAGGCTCGCGTATGTCACATCGGCCGCAGTCGTTCCGAGTGCTGCCAGCTGGTTTTTGAGCTGGGTGACTTCCTCGAGAGCGCTGGTGCGCTCTTTAGCGGCCTGGATGAGATCGGCGCGAAGGCTCGAAATCGCCTCGTCGACTTCGGCGCGTTTGTATCCGCGCAGTTCCGTCGGGAACTCGCTGTCGGAAGACACCATGGCGGAAAAGACTCTCTGTTTCAGGAAAAGGCAACGCGGTGAATCTTACCCCGCCTGGAGAGAGTTCGCCCGGTCGCATCGGATACCCTTGGGAGTTGGCCTGCGCCCCGGTCGGTGGGCTGTGTGTCGGGGGAAGGAGCACAGAGTGCGCATCATTGTTGCCATTGTTTTGCTCGCCATTTCCACCCTGTCTCTGGCCGTCGGTATTGCCGAGCGCACCGTATTTGACGAACCCGACACCATTGAACGGGTCATCACCACCGACACCAAAGCTCCGGCCACCATCATCCCCGGATCGGTGTTGACCAGCCATCCCGGACGCCAAACCATCACGGTGACCGGTGGCGTGTCTGGTCTTGTTCCGGAAGAGGGCGGGGAAGGTTTTGTCCGCGAGGAATCCCAGCAGGCGTTCGCGGCGTATGGCGCAAGCCTCGATGTAATGGCCTGGCTTGCTCCTGGGCGTCACACCAAGCTGAGTTATGACGCTCTCTCTGGTGAACTCTCACAGCTTCCTCGTTCGGGTGACACGTTCTTGCCTGACCCGAGAGGCTCCGACCTGTGGTTTAGCGAATTCTCCGGCGAGGACCAGATCACCTTCTCCTTAGCCGGGAACGAGAGTATCACCGTGTTGGTGATGACCGATGGGACGTTGCCTGCCCCCCAGACCATCACCATCTCCTGGCCCGGTGCTACCGAGGCGCCCTGGATCCTTGCCGCACTCATCCTCGGCGTCCTGTCGTTAGTTGCGGGTCTCCTGATTGCTCTCAGCAGTTTTGTGACGTGGCGTCAACGCCGGGGCCCCAGGCGGAAACGCACGCGCCTCACACGCGCTCCTCGCCGCAGACGAGCGGGATTTGGGCGGAGCAAACGTCCTCGCCCCGCACCCCGACCTAAAAGAGGCCGGCGGGTCGCGCAGATGGCTGCGGTTCCGCTGGCGGGGGGTCTTGTTCTGGGTCTTGGTGCGTGCGCCCAGCCCGTTGAGGTAAGCGTCGAGGGCCCCGCAGAGACGTCGGTTCTCGCCCCCAATCCCGCGGTGACAGAGAGTCAATTTGGGGCCATCATGGCGCGTGTGGCCGGACAGATTCAGCTGGCCGATCAGGAGCTTTCGGTCAACACGTTGAACCCCCGGGTCACAGAACCCACCCTGTCTGCCCGGCGCGTGGCCTACATCGTGACCCGGGCAGATGCGGAGGCGCAGCGGGTCATGCCAATACCGTCCTCGCCCATCCGATTGGTTCTGCCACAGCAAACCACCGGGTGGCCGCGCAGCGTGTTCGCGGTCATCCAGGATGAGCAGGACCTGGAGACCCCTTCGCTGGGGGTGGTGCTGCGTCAAGAAGACCCGCGCTCCAACTACCGACTGACGTACGCCATCGTGTTGAACCCGCAGGTTCAGCTGCCCGATTTGCCTCCGGCCACCCTGGGTGCTGCGAAGCTCCGCCCGGATTCGAAGCTCATCCGGGTGACGCCCTCATCCCTCCTCGCCCATTACGCCGATGTGGCCAATAGTGGCCTGGAAAGCCCCTTTGCGGACGAGTTCTCGTTGGCGACGGATACCCTCTATTCGCAAGTGGGTCCTGAAGCCTTGCTACTGCGCCAAGAATCGTTTGGCAACAGCGTGGAGGTGAGCTGGAGTACGAGCGTGACGGAGCAGGAAATTGTCGCGTTTTCGACCTCAAACGCCGGGGCCCTGGTGATGGGAACGCTGCGCCAGGTCGAGCGTGTTGCCCCCGTTCAATCCGGTGCTGCAGTGAATTCGAGTATCGGAATTCGCGCCCTTACTTCGCTGTCGCAATCGAGCGTTGGGTTTGATGTGGATTCCGATGTTCAAATCTTGTTTTACGTTCCCCCGGTGGGTTCTGAGGAAGGCGTCAGGGTTCTCGGGTACACCTATAGCCTGGTAGCCGCACGAGAGGTAGGTAATGAGTAATCTTTCCGGACCGTCCATGGCGGGTGCCGTGGACCTATCAGGCCTCGTCAATAAAAAGAACGCCCCTCAAGCGCCCGCTGGTGCTACCGGGGCATATGTGCGAGAAGCCGACGATCAGAGCGTGGGTGGCCTGGTCGAACTGTCGAAAACCATTCCCGTCATTCTCGAAATTTATGGCGGGGGAGCGGCTCCGCAGCTCGCCCCCCTGATCGAGAAATACCAGGGCAAGCTGGTGTTGGGAACGGTGGCCGCAGAGTCGGCTCCCGAACTCTTGCGCGCGCTACAGGTGCAGGGCTACCCGGTCGTCGCTGCTCTGGTGGGCGGTCAGCCCATTCCGCTGTTTCAGGGCATTCCTCCCGAAGCCGAAATTACTCCCGTCCTTGACCAGGTTCTCGAACTTGCGCAGAAAAACGGCGTGACCGGTGTCATGCCCCCTCCCGAAGGCGAGGAGGGTGCACCCGAGGAGCCGCCGCTACCGCCCCTGCACCAGGAAGCGTTTGACGCCCTCTCGCGGGGAGATATTCCCGCAGCGAAAGCCGCTTATCAGCAGGCTCTCAAGGAGAGTCCCGCTGATGCGGATGCTGCAACCGGGCTCGCCCACGTGGAGTTGCTCGAGCGGGTCCAGGGCGT
>JAHEGA010000075.1 GCA_024639925.1 Microbacteriaceae bacterium | reverse complement strand
GTTTCTTCCCCCGAAACGGCTCCGGGTCTCGTGGACGTTGTGTGTGTGGGCACGGGTTCGGCCTCGAGTTTGAGCCCTGCGGCAACAGCGATTATTCCGCTTGCGCGAGTTCTGGGTAAGTGGCGCGAGGCCGGAGCCTGGGTGTGCGCGATCGGGACGGGCTGGGACCTACTCGGCCAATCTGTCATTACCCCCGCGGGGGAGACCCTGCCCGGTGCAGGAATATTCGCCTCTCGTGCCGACCACCGGAGGGCGCGTTTTTCCGGGGAAGTAGTCGGGGAGGACTACCAGGGCCGTTGCAGTGCAGGATTTGTGAACCAGGTGGGTGAAGTGATGCTCGAGTCCGGAGCTCAGCCTCTGGTGAACGTCGAAGCGCCTGGTGAGTACCCAGGCTCAGAGGGTCTCATCGGAGAGCGACTTCTCGCAACGCGGTTTGGTGGCCCCGCGCTCGCGCTGAACCCCCACTGGGCGAACGATATTGCCCACTCCGTGGTCGAACAGGCAGGCGGGGTATTTCAGCGCACTGCGTTCCATGACCGCGTTGATGCCCACGCGGCCAGAGCGCGAGACCTCATCAACAGCCGGCTGAGAGCCTCTACCGAATAAAACGGTGTTCTACGCCGAGCGCCATGGCAGAGACCACTTCATCGCCAATCGTTCGAGCCCACGCAGCCCAGTCTTCCGCGCGGGGACTGCCCGACTGGGGTTGGCCCCACAAGGTGACCACATCACCGGGGGAGAGGAGATATCCCTCGGGCATGCTGATTACGCAATGGTCAGTATCCACCGTGCGCAGGCTGAGCCGTTGGGTGTTGTGCACCACCCACCCGGTGTTGTCTGGCACAGGGAGTAAGCCGTGCCCGTAACCCATGCCGATCCGCGCTTCCGATCGAGCAATATCGACGCTGGTGACGCTCGCGTGTGCACTCATCACGGGTTCAAAGCCCATGTCCTGGGCTGAACGGTCGTCAAAGGGGCTGACGCCATAGGCACTAATACCCACGCGCACCAGATCGAGTCGTGATTCTGGCAGGTCAGTGGCCGCAGCAGAGGCGGCAATGTGGAGGAGCTCTGGGCGAAGTCCGATTGCCCGTGCTTCGTCAACGGCGGTGTGGAACCGCGCGACGGAGCGCCGGTTTTCTTCCAGCGACGTGTCAGAAAGGTGTGACCAGAGCGCCCTCACCTGGATCACGCCCTGCTGTTCAAGGCGGAGAGCCTCTGCGCACAGAGCCTCCCAGTCTTCGGGCAGAGCGCCGTTGCGGTGAAGACCGGTGTCAATCTTGAGGTGCACGGACACGCAACCTTCGGGCACCTCCCGCGAAAGCTTCTCGAGTTGCCACAGTCCAGAAATCCCCAGATCGACGCCAGCGTGTGCAGCCGCAGAGAAGTCATCGGAGGGCGACAGCAGCCACGCCAGGAGCATCGCGTCTCCGGCATGGGGGCGAAGCCGAACGCCGCTCTCGATGTCCAGAACAGCCAGCGAATGTGCCCCGGCTTCGAGGGCCGCATGGGCAATTTCCGCCTCGCCATGGCCATAGGCATCGGATTTGACCGCCACCATGAGGCGCGCGTCTCCGGCGAGAGTTTGCGATGCTTGGGCAACATTGCGGGAAAAGGCGGGCAGGGACACCGTTACCCAGCAGGTGGGCGTCATATCCATTGCCGTTCCACGCGAGGCGCGAGGTGTGTCAACAGCGCGCCCTGGGGTCGCTGTGACCAGATTGACCATTCGGCCAAGCTGGGCGAATCTCCCCACAAAGTCGCAATGTCGCCCAGTTCTACCGGGTGCTCACCCACATCAACAATCAGTTGATCCATAGCAATTCGGCCGGCCACAGGGAAGCGTGTGCCGGCAAGAGAGATTTCTGCCCCCGGCGAGGCCGTGCGGGGGACGCCGTCAGAGAAGCCGACAGCGACCAGCGCCAACCTTGTCTCCGTAGCGGTGCGGTATTCATACCCGTAGGACACGGCGGTGTTGGCAGGGACGCGTTTGAGTGAAATCACGTCCGCTTCAAAAAAGATGCTCGGTTGTTCGCCCGCCCACCACTGTGTCGCGACGGGTTCGTCCTCACGAGCGTCGGGCAGGACGCAGCCTTCCCGAGCCTCCGGCGACGTGGTGGCAGAGAAAAATCCTGCGTCCCGGGCTAATTGAGAAACCCGCGCAACACCGAGACCGTAAGCATCGAAACGAAGATCAACAGCCCTGACGTCGGCGGCCGCTTTACCCAGTGCCTGTGCCAGCGCCTGAGTCTCAATTCGCGCCCGGCGCATAGGGGAGGGGTTAGTGGGTGTTTTCGGAGCGGAGACGGTCAGTCTCGTCGTGCCAGTCAATGGCGCTCGAATCGAGGCTCTCGCGGTGCTTGGCCGCGTGGTGGCCGCAGAACAAAAGTTCACCCGCCGCGAGGGTGACCCGAACGTAAGCCTGCGCGCCACAGCTGTCGCAAACGTCGGCAAAACCCAAGCTCTCCAGGGTAAGCGGGGCGTCGGTAGCTTCCGTTGCTGCGTACGACATCGTGTCTCCTTGAGGCTCGAGTAGTTCAGTGCCCCTATTCCATCACGCCTACGGCTCGATTAATGCTGTGACGCTCCCAGTTTCGCCTACCGCGTATCGGCGACTTCGGCGAGGTGACGCGTGGCTGTCCAGGGTGACTCCTAAGCTCAGGACGGGAATTACTGGAAAAAGGACTCTTCGTGGCCACCAACGACTACTCTGCTCGGCACCTCACCGTCCTAGAGGGGCTTGAAGCCGTCCGTAAACGGCCGGGAATGTACATCGGTTCCACCGATTCCCGTGGGCTTATGCACTGCCTGTGGGAAGTGATCGACAATTGCGTCGACGAAGCCGTGGCCGGTCACGGGTCAGAGATCTCGGTCGTTCTCCATCCTGACCGCAGCGTTTCGGTGAGTGATCAGGGCCGCGGTGTTCCCATCGACATTGA
>JAHEGA010000008.1 GCA_024639925.1 Microbacteriaceae bacterium | reverse complement strand
AACGAACACACCATCGCGGGTCTTCGAGGAGCGCCAGTCGACGTTTTTGGTGTGGGCACGAGCGTCGTGACCGGTTCGGGGCATCCCGCAGCAGCACTGGTCTACAAATTGGTCGCTCGCACCGATGATGCGGGCTCCTGGGTCCCCGTCGCCAAAAAGAGCTCCAACAAGACCCACCACGGCGGCGCAAAACGGGCCTTCCGGATGCTCGAATCCGGTACCGCCACCGGTGACGCTTTGGTTCTCGGTGATGAAGCGGCCCCTGAGGAATCCCGGCCGCTCACCCACGACTTCCTCGTGGGGGGAAGTTCCACCGAGAACACGCTTCAGCCCGGGCTGTTGGAGAGCGCGCGGAAGCACCACCGTGAGGCCATCGAAGAACTTCCCGACACTGCTTTTTCTCTCAGCCCCGGCAACCCCGTTTTTTCTGCCTCACTATTCGGGGCCGGATAGCATGGCGGGCATGGACACAGACGAACGAGGCGGCGGCACCGATGTCCTCGACCGCGAGCTCGAAAAACTCCTCGAAGAGGAGCAGCTCGACGAGGGTGACCACGATCGGTATTCGCACTACGTCAAAAAGGACAAAATTCTCTCGAGTGCTCTTAGCGGCAAAGCAGTGCGGGCGCTGTGCGGCAAGAAGTGGACTCCCGGTCGCGACCCGGAGAAGTTTCCGGTGTGCCCCACCTGCAAAGAAATCTACGAAAAGCTGCGGGACGAATAGCTCTCTTCGTTAGCCCAACTCTCCGAGTTCCACCTCGACGGTGAACGAGTTGCCGCCGCGCACGTACGTGAGGGTGGACGAGGTGCCTCCGGGGAGGCTTCGCACTTGTGCGGTGAGATCGATCCGATTCGTAATCGGTAATCCGTTGAAGCGTGTCACCACGTCCCCGGCCCGCACTCCGGCCGCAGCAGCTGCCCCACCGGGTGTCACCGAGTCAATGTACGCACCGGTCACGGTAGAGCTCGCCACCGATTGCGCATCGGTCACGAGCGCCCCGAGCAGGCCGTGGCTGGCTGCACCCGTGTCGATAATTTCTTGCGCCACCCGATAGGCCAGGTTCCCAGGGATGGCAAAACCCAGCCCGATGCTCCCGGAGCCTTGACCACCGGTAGACGCGATGGCGACGTTAATTCCAATGAGCTCACCGTTGCGGTTGAGCAGCGCACCACCGGAGTTTCCGGGGTTGATCGACGCGTCTGTCTGCACAACAGGAATGGAAATGGTCTGCCCATTCAGCAGAGAACTGCCCGGCAAATCAAAATCAAATTGGCCATCTTCTTCGCCGGGAGCCTGAGAAGCACCCACCGTAATACTGCGGTTGATGGCCGAGACAATCCCGGAGGTCACGGTGCCTGGAAGGCCCAGCGGTGCACCGATGGCGATGGTTTGATCCCCCACGTTGAGGGAGGAGGAATCACCGATGGGCATGACCGGGAAGGTGGCGTCGCTTTCGATTTTGACCACAGCAATATCAGCAACGATGTCTCGTCCCACCACGGAACCTTCAAAAAGCCTGCCATCGGAAAGCGTCACACGGATGGTCGGTTCGTTGTTGCCGATGGAGACCACGTGGGCATTGGTAATCAAGTGTCCGTCGGGGGAAATGATGACCCCGGACCCGCTCCCCGACCCTCCGGCTCCCGCAACCTCGAGGGTGACCACAGAAGGCATCGCTGCCGAGGCCACCGCGGTAATTTCGCTGGCCTGCAGCGGGGCATTCACGGTGATGGTCGTTGGAGCGGTGATGCCCTCGGTGACGAGTCCCCGGGATGACAGATTCCAGATGGCAAAGGCCCCGCCGGCGGTCCCGCCCAGCAACCCACCAACCAGAAGGGCAGCGGTCACAAAGACTCCCAGGTTTTTTGCTCGACGCTTATCTTCGGAGATAACTTTCGCCCGTTCGAATGCGACACTGTCACCCACGCCGGAATACACATCCCGGGCAAAGGGCGAACCCGCATAGCTCGACACGGAGGAGGCGGGGGCCTCAGGCGTCTGCATCTCAACGGGTGGGGGACCCGCGGATTCCGGTGCCGCAGAAGTTGCGGGTTCCCCCGCTGAAGCCTGAGGGGTGTCAGATTCCCCGGCCGGTTGTGGTGCGCGGGGCTCCTCGGGCTCGTTCATGCGGGGAACTCCTTTCGACACCCGAAAGTGTCGCGGCGGAAGCTGGGTAATAGCTTGCGGAAGTCCTAAGAATACCTGCCCACTGCCCTAACATTTGCCCCGAACGAGGGTGCCCGGCGCACATCCGATGTCCACGAGACCTCTGCTGACGGTCAGAACGGCGATGGTTCGGGAGCCCGAATCACGCCACACCATTCCCGGAATCGACTGGAACCCGCCTTCATCAAAACGGTAGGAGGCGGAGAAACCGACTCGCAGAGAGATGGTGTAGCTGCCCGGGCGCGAATAGACGTGTGAGGTGGCGGTGGCAGAAAACTGTTGCGAGCCCCACGAAGCACCCTTGTGTGAGAGTGTCCCGCGGGTACCGTCTCCATATGTCCACTCGTATCGAACGGGCTGGAACCGGACTTCGATGGGATATCCCAACAATTCCCCCACTTCTCTGCTCTCCCCCACCACGGCAAAGATGTTGGTGGGCACCCGAGGAATACTCCAACTCCCCGGCTCCACCCGGATTTGAGGAGAGCCCGGAGAAAACCCCACCAGGTCACTCACCGTGGTGGGAGGCGTGGGCGGGGTCTCATTGACCACGGGATTTTTGGACGGGGACGAAGCGCGGCAATACCCCGAAATTTTGACCTGGCATTCCGAGGTTCCCAACACCGGTTCCCGCGGTGGCGGTGGTGACCACCAGGACATCGGTGGCCCGGATGGCGGCGAGCTGCTCGAGCCCGGCGTTCCCGGGGTCGAGCCAGACGCGCCCACGGTAACGCCCGAGTCGTCCAAGGTGGTGGTGACCCGAACACAGGAACCGCTGGATTGGGCGGCCTGAGAGCATTCATTCGGCACTGCGGGACTGGTCACCAGCACGGACAACAGGGCGACAACTGCCGCTGCGAGAGTGGCTCTCAACATTCGTATACCCCCCACCAGGGTTCCCAACTATCGATGACGAGAGAGTTAAGTGTTTCGCCCACTAACCAGGCTTGTATGGCAACAGCACTACCCCATCGGACATCGGGTTGGCTGAGGTAGCGCTCGATGGCCTCCCATTCGCCGGGATCCCCCTCAAAGTCTTCGTACGCCGGATGCCACTGCCACACCACCTCTGGTGGGTCCTCATAGTCAGCAGGGATCACGAACAGATCGGTACCATCCACACACACCATGACCCCCACTTCGATGGCGCCCTCCAGGGTGATGTGGGCATTTTGCACGACCAGTGAATGAGCACTGGTGGTGCCGATAGATCGCAATCCCCGTGTGAGATAGGACTCGAACCCTTGGCTCTCCTCGGGCAACCATGAGGGGCTGACAACAGATTCCATGGCCGTCATATCTGTTGCCCCCGCGGCGGTGATGGCATCGGTTGTGCTGAGATACCGATCAATCACCCCCTCGGCCTGCTGGTGCGCGTCGTCAAAGAAGGAGGGAGGCAGCTCCCGCCGGGGTTGGACCAGCGAGCGTGGCTCATCACTACCTCCTGTTTCGGGCAGCGTCACCGGGGCTTCGCACGCAACGAGCACGAGGGAGAGAGCAGCGAGGCACAGCACGCGAAAGTTCATGCCTGGAGGCTAGGAAACCACACCGGCCGCTCGTCAGAATTATTCACAGGGAAACCCTGGGTTAACCGCATGAGGAATGCTCTAGGTTAGAAAGGCTTTCGTGTTCTTAGGTAAGGATGTGCTCTGTGGCGACAACTCTTGAATTCGATCAGGCCAAACTGGACGAAGTTCTCACCACTGCTGAGAACGTTTTCCTGGAGAACGGTATCCCGGAGGACTTCACCCCGCAGGTTTCCGACCGAACCGGGATAGCGCAAGAGTCCCTCTCCTCGCTGTATCCGGAGCCTTTGGATCTGCCCGTGGCCATGCTGAACCGAGAGTTCACGCGCATGTACCAGGGCATTCTCGCCAACATCGAGCGCGACCCGCGCGGCGGGCTACTTTCACGCATGTACACATACGTGTTCACCGAGGTTTACGAACGTCCCGTTGCCCGAACCCTGTACATGATTGACCGCACAGCACTGCACGACCTCATGGTCCACCAGCACGCGAAAAACTATGTGCCCAGCGGCGATATTCAAATAGAGCTCGTTGAAACCCTCCGGAGTGCCGGAATGGTGCGCCCCGAAATCGAGCCAGAGCTCGTTTCGTCCGCCATCACCGTCATATCCGGGGGGCTTGCTCTCACAGCGCCGCACGAAAACTTGGGTGAGATTGTCGATTCTCTGATGGGCATGGTGGGATCTGCGTTTGATAGCGATGCGGAGGACACAACCCCCGGCAAAAAAGCTTTTTTTGCGTGGGCCACATCTCTCGATACCGCAGTGCGGGGACCCTCTCAGTTCTAGCCCTTGGGCTCCACTCCAAACCTCCGGGCGACCATCATGGGGTTCTCGAGTCGCGTGTTGGTGACGCGTTCGGGTTCGATTTCACACGCCGCCGTCTCGGCTGCCGCCCCGAGGCTCAGGACCCTCTGGCCTACAGGATCAATGACCTGCGATGCACCGACCGCCAAGGGACCCGGTTGATTAACGCCCACCACCCACACTTGATTCTCGATAGCGCGGGCACGCAGCAGCGTGTCCCAGTGCAGGGTTTTGTTATCCCCGGCCATCCATTGCGCGGGCACCACGAGTGCGGTAGCCCCCGCATCGACCAGTCGCCTGGCAACCTCGGGAAAGCGCAGGTCGTAGCAGGCCATCATCCCTACCCGAAGACCCTCCCACTCCAAAAGTTCACACGTTTCGATGTCTCCGGGAGCAATAGCGTCTGACTCACGGGCGCCAAACGCGTCATAGAGGTGAAGCTTGTGGGCGGAGGCCACAAGCTCACCGTCTGAAAAGGCCATCATCGTGTTGTGCGGTAGCGCTGTGCTCTTCGAGCGAACCAGGGCGCCCACGACCACGCTGACGCCAGTGTCCTTGGTCAAATCGCGGAGCGCGCTCACCCACTCCCCTTCGCGAGTGACCGTTTCGGTCTGCGCGCTGGGACCCCCAGCGTCCAGGGCTGATGAGTACTCGGGGAACACCGCGAGGGTGGAACCCTCAGCACAAGCGTTACGAACGACCTCTTGGATCACCTCAAGGTTGTCCTGCGGGCGAGCACCAGGCGCCCACTGGTGCAGAGTGATGCGGCCAGCGGTCATGCCTCCAGCTTAGGCACGAACCCCGTGGCTTCCCGCGACTGCGCCCAGAGAACAGCTAAGGCCCGCACACCGAGGGTGTACGGGCCTTGTGCCACATGGTTGCGGGGGCAGGATTTGAACCTACGACCTCTGGGTTATGAGCCCAGCGAGCTACCGAACTGCTCCACCCCGCGGCGTGCTCTAAGCGTACCACGGGGTGAAACGTCGACTCTTACTGGTTACTCAGCACCAATGCTCGAGACAGCGCATCGGTGAGGCGGGAATCCGCTTCGGCAGCTGCCACCAAGTCGTTCGCCCGGTAGGCAGCCTCGCGATCGAGAAGAGCTTGACGCGCATCAGCGAGCGCGCTCTGCAGCTCCGTCGAAATCACGATTCCGGTGTCACCCTCAGTCTCATCGGGCGTGGGAGCGGGTGCTGGCTCACTGCCTTCGTCCACGACCGGGTCGAGGGCGTCTACCAGAGCATCAAGCTCCTCCAGCGAGTCCCCAGCGTTAGCTCCGGAGTCACCACCAAAGAGCGAATCAAGCGCTTCGTTGAGGGTGTCCTCGAAGGCGATCTTCTCACCGAAGGACACCAGGATCTTCCGCAGCAGCGGATACGACGTGTCACCGGTGGAACGAACGTAGACCGGCTGCACGTAGAGCAATCCGCCACCAACCGGGAGGGTCAGGAGGTTACCCGAGATCACTTCGGTCTGGCCTTGACGCAACAGGTTCAACTGCTGGCCGACCTCGGCGTCCGAGTCGAACTGTGCTTGAACCTGTCCCGGTCCGGGAACTGTCGTTTGCTTGGGCAAACGCAACAGGGTCAGCTGGCCGTAATCATCGCCGTAGTCAGCGTTGGCGGCGAGGTAGCCGTAGAGAACGTTCCTGGACGCTTCACCGGTAGCCCGAGGGATGAAGGTCGAGTACAGCGAGAACGCTGGCTCATCGCTTCCGGGAACCTGGAGTGTCAGGTAGTAGGGCGGCTGCAGACGAGGGGCAGCGGGGTTCGATACGGGGTCGTTCGGGGTCACCCACTCGTCCTCGCTTGAGTAGAAGGTCCCGGCATCCACCACGTGGTACGCGCCAAGAATGTTGCGCTGCACCTTGAACAGGTCCGAGGGATACCGAACGTGGGAGAGCAACGCCTCGGACATCTCCGACTGCGGCTCAATGCTGGTCGGGAAAATCTTCGACCACGCGCTCAGCAGCGGGTCCTCGGTGTCCCAGGCATAGAGGGTGACCTCACCCGAGTAGGCATCAACCGTGGCCTTCACCGAGTTGCGCATGTAGTTGACCGTGTCAAACGCCAGCTGCGGCGCAGGCTGGTAGGTGTCGGCAATCGCTTCGGACACGTTCACCGGCGTGGAGTAGGGGTAATCGCTCGTCGTCGTGTACCCATCGACAATCCACACAACACGTCCCTCCACCACAGCGGGATAGGGATCGTTGTCCAAGGTTAGGTAGGGCGCAACCTTCTGCACGCGATCTGCAGGGTGACGGTCATACAGAATCTGCGAATCCGAGGTGATCGCATCCGAGAGGATGATCTGCTCCGACTGGAACTTCAGCGCATAGAGGAGCTGGGCGAAGAGAGAATCCAGTTTTGGACCTCCATCGCCGCTGAACGTGTAGGTGGCGTTGTTCTCGTTGCCCTCACCACCGGAGGGGAAGTCCAGCTCCAACGGAGTGGAACCCTCGGGTCCACCCACAATCGAGTAGGGCGGACTGTTTTCACCAAAGTAAATCCGGGGTTCGTACTCCCCCACTGTTGCGGAGACGGGAATACCCGATTCGATGAATCGGGGCTGGCCGTCTTCGGTGCGCTGGTTTCCATACGCCGCGACCATGCCATACCCGTGGGTATAGACGATCGTGTTGTTATACCAACTCTGTGAGTTCAAGCCATCGAGGTTGATCTCACGAGCAGCCAGCACGGTGTCCGTCTTTTCGCCATCAATCTCATAGCGCCCCACATCCAGGAACTGCGGGAACTGGTAGTACTGACGGAATTGCTCGAGCTGCGAGAAGGCGTCGGTCACCAGTGCGGGGTCGATGATACGAATGTTCGCGGTGGTCTCCGCGTCAGCACGCAAAGCACCCGCGGAAGTGTCGGTGGATGCCTCGTAATTGATCTCCACCACATCGGAGATGCCGTAGGCATCTCTGGTGGCTTCAATGTTGCGTTGGATGTAATCAGCTTCGAGTGTCCTCGCGCTGGGGTCCACCTGGAAACGCTGGATCAGTGCGGGGTAACCCAGTCCCAGAACCAGACCCGACACGATGTAGAGAGCTGTTCCCACCACGGCGAGACGCCAGCGCCCCACAATTGCGGTGACGAGGAACAACAACGCCACCAAAATGGCGATACCGGCCATGATTGCGCGGGCGGGAATCGTCGCGTTGACCTCGGTGAAACCAGCGCCAAACGCCAAGAATCCGCCACTCTGGGCCACCAGCGTGTCGTATTGCTGCAGCCAGAGGTTCACACCCTGAACAGCGAAGTACAGGACTCCGATGATGCCGAGCTGTATACGCATGGTGCGAGAGATACGCAGTTCACGGCCGTTGAGGGAAATTGCGCCGTAGAGGAAACCGGTCAGAGCGGTACCCACCGCAGAAAGCACCAAAACGGTGGAGGCAAACCCGATGACAGCGTTGAAAACGGGGAGCTCAAAGACATAGAAACCCACGTCGAGACCAAATTCGGGGTCAACGTTCCCGAAGGGTTCGCGGTTCATCCACAACAGGAACTGGGGCCAGGTTCCTGCACTACCCAACCCGGCGAAAAGACCCAGCAGGGCGGGGATTCCCAGCATTGCTACCTTGCGGATGGGGTCAATAATTTGGCGGTAACGATCTAACTCATTGCTGAGCTTGGCGTAGACCGGTCGGAAACGGTAGGCCAAATTGATGGCCAACCATACGGGGATAAACATGGAGATAAACCCGATGAGGAACATGGCAACGTTGCCACCCCAGTTCGTCAGCAGAACCTCGAGGTACCCCAACTGGTCGAACCACAGCACCTCGGTGTAAAGAGAGGCAAAGAGGAAGAATCCACCCAGCACCAGACCGATGATGACCAGAGTGATCACGAGCGGAGCGCGACGGGCGTTGAAAAGCTGCGGTGTTGCTTGAGACACGACGGAGGGCCTTCCCTTGGATTAGAGGGCTTCAGTCTACAAAGATGGGCTGAGGAATTCCTTACCCACCTGGGCACACCGCAACTGCTGTTCCTTCGCGGACACTCACGAGCGCGTCAACGGCGTCATCCAGGGTGGCCACGGGAATCACTTGGAGGCCATCGGGAATGTGCCCGAGCACATCAGGGCAATTATCCGCGGGGGCAAGAAACCACGTTGCTCCGTCGGCAAGCGCCCCGTGCATCTTGTGCCGGATCCCCCCGATACTGCCGACTTCACCGCGAGCATTAATGGTCCCGGTGCCGGCAAAGACGCCGCCAGCAGTGATGTCCTCCGCAGTGAGCTTGTCTACGATTCCCAGCGCAAAGACCAACCCTGCACTGGGGCCGCCCACGTTATCGAGGGCGATCTCAATTTCCAGCGGAAAATCGTAGCGACCGGAGACCAGGATTCCGATCATCGGCATGGGCGAATCGCCCTCCGACAGGCGAGGAACAACCTGGAGGTCAATTTCCCGACCCTCTCGCTCGATCACGAGATCGAGTGGGGTATTCGCACCGGAGATCCCAATCAGCTCGCGCAACTCAGAAACAGTGTGAACGGGCGTACCCATTGCCTGCAGGATGACATCATCGGCGAGAAGCACCCCCTCGCTGGGCCCACCCTCCAGGGATTGGCTCACCACAAGCGTTGAGGCAAAGGGTATTCCGGCGTACGACAGCGCCGCGGCGATGGCTTCTTGCTGGGAGTTCTCCATGTCAATCTGCGCGGCTTCGCGGTTTTGCTCGACGCTCACACCCGGCGGGTAGGCCACATCGACTGGAATGACTGTCCGGGTGGGATCAAGCCACCCCGAGAGCACGTCCGCCCACCCGGGAAGGCTGTCGGGATTTCCCGAGCGCGTCACCGTTGTCAAGCGAATCTCGCCGGTCGTGTCGAAGACTTCGCCGCCGGAGATCGAGATCAAATCGAGCGTGGCATCCCCCACCTCCACCGACCCGAGGGTGTCGTACGTCGGCCCGGGATTATCGATGACATAGGGCGCAGGAAAAAAAGACAGGCCAACAATGATGACGGCGGTCAGCGAAAGCATCAACCAACCGGCGCGCCGGGAGCGTTGCTGGACGCCCGCTGTCGGGTCATCACTTTCGAAAATGCTCATGCCGGCTTTCTGTTGCTCAAGCGGCAAGCATAACCACCGTGGATGTGGCAAGCCCTGAGCGAAATGGCGCCACCATCGCCGAACCCCCGGCTACGGTAAAACCATGGCTGATAACGACGATGCCGAGTTTTCGGGGTTTCCCGACGAGGATGCCATCCGCGACGCGTTCCAACGGTTTCTCCAGGGTGACGAGTCCTTTGACCCCGAAGAACTGATGAAAGCCGCGGGTATCGACATCAATGGGCCTCAGGTCCAAGCGATGATGCAACAGCTCGGTGCGGCGTTTGGCCAAGACGGTTTACTCAAATCCACGGCCTCGCGGGATCACAGCGTGACGGTAGCCGGGGAAGGCCAGCAGTCACTGGACCCCGCTACGCGAGCGGCTCTGGAATCTGCCGCCAATGTCGCCTCGTTGTGGCTTGGCGAAGTGACGTCGATTGCCGAACTGGGCGAAAGTCCGGTTGTCGCAACCCGAACCGAATGGGCCAGGCGGAGCCTGCCCGTGTGGGAAGAGATTGCCGAACCGGTCGCCATTGCCATTCCCCGCGCGGTGTCGGGCATGCTCACCAGCAACGCGCCGGAATCCCTGCAGGAAACCCTGGGCTCGCTGTCGGGACAAATGGAAAACATTTCCAAAGGCTTGTTTAGGCTTCAGCTCGCCCAGGTGGTGGGGAACCTAGCGAAAGAGGTCCTCTCCGGCGGCGACATCGGAATCCCGCTGATCCAGGGAACCTCCGAATATGACGTCCACGCCATGTTGGTGGCCCAGAACATCCGAGAATTTTCCGCTGACCTCGATGTTCCCCGCGAGGAAGCAGACATCTACCTGGCGGTCCGTGAGGTAGCCCATGCCCGCCTGTTCCGGCATGCCAGGTGGCTTCGACTCCACCTCATTAGCGTTATCCGCGACTTCGCCTCGGGCATCAGCATCGATTCCGACGCCATCATGAATCTGCAGCAGGACTTTGACCCCACTGACACCCAGGCACTTCAGGAACTGTTCTCCTCCGGCGCCCTATTGCCCGAACACACGGAGGACCAAAAACGAGCGCTCGCTCGCCTCGAAGGAATGTTGGCCCTCATCGAAGGGTGGGTCGACCACGTCACCCAGGAGGCAACGTCTCGTCTGCCGAAAGCGAGCGCGCTCGCCGAAACAATTCGTCGCCGTCGTGCCAGCGGTGGGCCGGCGGAGCGTGCATTCCAAACCCTGGTGGGACTGGAATTGCGACCGAGGCGTCTGCGTGAAGCCAGCGCGCTGTGGGCTGCTCTGACGAGGGAGCTTGGTCACGAAGCCAGAGACCTTCTCTGGCAGCACCCCGATTCGCTTCCCACCGACGACGATCTCGACTCACCAGAGAGCTTCATCGCTCGCCTTCGCAACCCGGAGACGGCTCGAGATGACATGGACCAGGCATTGCAAGATTTGCTGGAGGGCGAAGACTAAAGCGAGGCCTGTGCATAGCCTGAGCGAGACACCGGAGGTGTTCGCCAGTATCCACGCATGAGCCCCCGCATCCTGCGCTTTGACCCAAACCTGCCCCTGGTGTGGAGAACACCCGACACCCTTCAGATCGGCGTCGACCCGGTGGTCGTGGTCATCCCCGAGATTCCCGATGAGGCGCTCCCCCTTCTCGAGGGCTTGCGTTCGGGAGTGACCAGCAGCGGGGCCGTCATGCTCGCGAGCGATGCAGGTCTGACGGACACAGAGCGCGAAACTCTTCTCTCCACGCTGCTTCCCGCGTTGAGGACTCCGCCCAGCACCACCGGGCTGACGCTTGCGGTGACCGGTAACAGCGCCCACCAACTCTTGATGACGGACCACCTCACCCATCTCGGCCACGAGGTGGTCGAGGCAGCAGATGCGCCACCGCGCACAGAGCGCATTCTGATGGCGAACTATGTCCCCCACCCCGCTGAATACCGAGCCTGCATGTCCGCTGACACCGCCCACACACCGGTGATCTTCCGGGACCAATCCGTCACTGTGGGTCCACGCATCACCCCGGGGCGTGGGCCGTGCTTGCAATGCCTCTGGCAGCACGAACTCACCAGGAATCCTCACCACCAAGCGGTCATGAGTCAGTTGTGGGGCGCGCGAGCACCCGCTGATACCGCCGCAATGACCCTGCATGCGTCGTGGGCTGCGCTCTCTCTTATGAAGGAGCGCACGCCTGGCCACGTCGTTCGAATCGATGCGCACACAAAGGAGTGGACCAGCTCGATGGTCCGAAGGTCACCCGACTGTTTGTGTCACAGCCTGGTGGAGGTTATTGACGGGTGAGCGCGTCAACAAACCGGCTGGGGGTCCGGGGCGCACTGCCCTCTTTTGAGCGCTCGGCAAGCGACAGATGCAGCTCTTTTTGCGCTCGAGTGATGGCGACGTAAAAAAGACGTCGCTCCTCCTCGATGGCCTCGTCCGTCGTGGCGTACGAGATCGGGAAAGCCCCTTCGGTGAGGCCCACGAGGAAGACCACCGGCCATTCGCGACCTTTCGCCGAGTGGACCGTGGTCAGCGTTAGCGCGCCAACGTTGGGCGCGTCCCCCGTTGCTGACTTCTCGCGGAGGCTCTCCGAGAACTGAACAAGCGTGGTGCCCTCAGGTTGGGCGCGAGCCAAGTCGCGCAAAGCCACCAAATCTTCATACCGCGATCGCTCGGCTCCGCTGCTCTCCGGCGCTTCTGCGCCCAAGCCAAGACCAAAGAGCACATCTTCGACCACCTGAACCATCGGCTCAGAGGCGCCCGCCACCGCAGCTCCCCGAATTTCCATGACCGCGCGCGCAACGTGCGGTTCCTCGAAGAAGGGAGTTGCGCCTCGTACGCGGTAGCTCACCCCCGCCTCGCGCAAAGCGTTCTCCAACGCCAAAGATTGCGCGCCAAAGCGCATCAAGACGGCAATGTCATCGGGTGACATCCCGCTGGCCATCTTCTCCTTGACCTTCCCCGCCACATACGCGGCTTCCGCCGCGTCATCGACGGCGATGTGGCGATGAAGGGGTGCCCCTGCGGACTGAACGGGATTCAAGGTCAGCGCACCAGGCTTGCCCATCACGACGCTGTTCGCCGCTGTCACAATTTCTGGTGTGGAGCGGTAATTCTTCTCAAGCTTCACCACGTGAGCATTCGCGTAGCGATCCGCAAAATCCAGCAGATACCGAGCACTTGCTCCCGCGAAGGTGTAGATCGTTTGGCTAGCATCGCCGACGACCACAACATCTTCCCGGGGTCCTATCCACAGATCCAACAACCTTTGCTGCAACGGGGAGACATCCTGATATTCATCGACCAACAGCGAGGTGTATTGCGCGCGAACTTTTTCCAAGACTTGCGGGTTGTCCTCGAACAACCCGACGGTCGCCAGAAGGACGTCCTCAAAGTCGATCTGGGAGGCCTCGTCTTTGACCTGTTCGTAACGCTCGTGAACGCCCTTCATCGCTTCGGGTGACATCCGTCCCGGCAGGGAACTACCGCGTTGCGCCCGCGAGACCTGATACTGCTCGGGGGTGAGACCTTGGACTTTTCGCCACTCGATTTCTGCCGCGATATCGCGCAACAGCGCGGTGTCCGGAGTGAGGTGAAGCGTTTCCAAGGCTTTCGCGATGAGGCGCCCCTTCGAAGGTGAAATATCCGGCAGGCGGCCACCGGTCACGGTCGGCCAAAAGTGCTGCAGTTGTCTCAGAGCGGCCGAGTGAAACGTTCTGGCAGCCACACCGGGAACCCCCAGGGTGCGCAGGCGGGAACCCATTTCACCGGCGGCTTTGGCGGTGAAGGTGAGCGCGAGAACCTGGTCGGGTTGGTACTTGCCCTCCGCAATACCGTAGGCAATGCGGTGGGTCAGCGCTCGGGTTTTTCCCGTACCCGCACCGGCCAGAACACACAGCGGGCTCCCCCACGTGGTTGCCACAATGCGCTGGTGTTCATCCAGACCCTCCAGAGCCTGTTGGTTCCTCACGCTCAGGCAATCTCGCGGTGGAGCCACGCATCAATCATGGAGCGGGCGATGGAGGGTGGGCCAGGCAGTGTCACCCCGGAGTCTGTGGCGAGAAGCTCATCCCTGGTGAACCAGCGCAGGTCAACAATTTCTGTTCCATCGGGTCGCAAGTCATTTGCGTGTGCGGGATCGAGTTGGGCGTGGAACCCCACCATCAAGGAAGCCGGAAACGGCCACGGCTGCGACCCGAGATACCGGGGGTGATGAACGACAAGACCCGATTCTTCCCAGACCTCGCGCACGACAGCCGCTTCCAGAGATTCACCCGGTTCCACAAATCCCGCGAGCAGTGAGTACCGGTGAGATTCCCACAGCGCGTTACTGCCCAACACGATGCGGTCAGCGCCGTCGGTGATGAGGACGATCACGGCCGCATCGGTGCGGGGGAAAATGTCTTTGCCGGTGTCTTTGTCGACCCGGGTCCACCCTGCTTGGGAGGGCAGCGCGGGAGCGCCGGTGACGGGAGAAAACGCATGCGCATCGTGCCAATTGGCCATCGCTAAGGCCTCAATCACGAGCCCGGAGTCGCGGTCATCCAGTGTGTGCGCCATGGTTCGAGCGCTCATCCACCGAGACACATCCGGTTCAAGCGCTTCACCCTGTTCATCCCCGAGCACGGCGGCCACAAACGCGGTGCCCTCGGCCACACCTCGAACCTGTTCGGTCACCCGCCCGAGGTATATCCGGTGGCGAAAAGTGGGAATATCTGCGGGTGAAAACACGGCCAACTGGCTGTCGGAGCCAGGCTGCAGTAGTGCTTCGCCCCGCCAAATCACAATGACCGCAGTGTCTGTGGCTGCCCAGAGGTCTTCCAAGAATCCCGGGATCTTGCGCGAGAGGGCATCGCGATCAATCCTCGAGCGTGAGAGCGGTAGCGCATCGGTGAGGGACACGGTCACCTTTCTGCCAAAGCCTGAAAACACACCAAGAGTGAGTCCTTCGCGGTGTGGCTATCCTGCCTGGCGCCATAACTGGCGCCTACCCTGGAGAAATGGCTCACACACCCCTTATGTTATCGGCGCTCGCCACCGGCGCAGTGCCAGGTTTCCAGGCTGTGAGCGCCCAAAATCTTTCCACCCCCGAGCGCGACGCCGCTCTTGTCCACGATGTGAATAACGAACCGTGGCTCATCGAAGTGTCCCAAACCGACGCTGACGAAACCCTTCACCGCAG
>JAHEGA010000071.1 GCA_024639925.1 Microbacteriaceae bacterium | reverse complement strand
AGGGAATGCACGATGGATTGGGGGTGCACGGTCACCTCAATCCGCTCAAACGGCACCCCGAACAGCAGGTGCGCTTCGATGACTTCGAGGCCTTTGTTCACGAGGGTCGCTGAGTTAGTGGTCACCACCAACCCCATATCCCAGGTGGGGTGCGCGAGGGCTTCCGCCGGTGTCACATCCTTCAGGGAGGCACGGCTACGCCCCCGGAACGGGCCACCGCTCGCGGTCACGATGAGCTTTGCCACTTCGGTGGCACGACCCGCCATCAGTGCTTGTGCGAGCGCGGAGTGCTCCGAATCCACGGGAACAATCTGGTCCGGCCGCTGCAGGGCGTCAGTGACGACACTGCCCCCCACGATGAGGCTTTCCTTGTTTGCCAGTGCAAGAGTGGCGCCCGAAGCCAGGGCGGCCAACGTCGGCTCAAGACCGACAGAACCGGTAATGCCGTTGACGACGACATCACACGGAGTGTCTCGAACAAGGGCAGCGGCCTCTGATGCCCCGACTGCAATGCGGTCTTCTGCCACCCCTAGGGCTCGCGCTTGTGCCTGCGCTCCAGCCAGGTCAGAACCCACCGCAAGACCCACCACGTGAAAGTCCTCGGGGTGGGCCTTGATGACGTCGATTGCTTGGGTGCCGATGGACCCGGTGGATCCCAGCAGGATGACTTTACGCACGGGCAGGAGCTAGAGCACTCACGGTGCGATCAATCGTGCATTGCCCCACCACTCGCGTACCCACGTACAGAACCGCGCTTTGCCCGGGTGCGACACCCAGCAGTGGTTCTTTCAGACGGACCACCAGTTCGCCGCCGCTGATCCGGGCGAAAGCTTCGACCGGGTCGGCGTGGGCCCGGACCTGCACGTGGCAGTCAAACTCGTCACACCCATCCTCTGTGGCCTCGGCGTAGCCGGAGACCACAGGGTCAGAACCCGCAAAGGACATGTGGGCGCCCGCGAGCTCGGAAATAGCGAGGGCTTCTTTCGGGCCCACCACGACCTCGTTGGTTTTGGGGCGAACTTCGAGTACGTATCGGGGTTTTCCATCGTCTGCCGGGTAGCCCAATTGAAGACCTTTGCGTTGACCCACGGTGAAGGCATGCGCACCCTGATGGCTGCCCACCACGTCACCGCTGCCGTCGAGGACAGGTCCTTCTTCTGCTCCCACACGCTCCGCCAGCCAGCCGCGAGTGTCACCGTCGGGAATGAAACAAATGTCGTGGCTATCGGGCTTCTGAGCCACAAAGAACCCTCGATCGGCAGCCTCTTTCCGCACCTCTTCCTTGGAGGGGGTGTCACCGAGAGGGAAATAGCAGTGCTGAAGCTGTTCCGTGGTCAGCACACCCAGAACATAAGACTGATCTTTGGCCCAGGTTGCCGCCCGATGTAATTCTTTGCCGTTTTCACCCTCGACCACGGCGGCATAGTGACCAGTCGCGATGGCCTCAAAACCCAGCGCTAGTCCCCGCTCCATAACCGCATCGAATTTGATGTGCTGGTTACAGCGCATGCAAGGGTTTGGGGTACGACCTTCGCGATATTCGTCCACAAAATCCTGAACAACATCGGCCGCAAAGCGCTCAGAAAAATCCCACACATAGAAGGGAATCCCCAACATGTCGGCCACGCGCCTGGCGTCCATCGAATCTTCAATGGTGCAGCACCCTCGGGCACCTGTCCGGAGGGTTCCCGGTTGCCGGGAGAGGGCCAAATGCACCCCCACCACGTCGTGGCCAGCCTCGACAGCGCGAGCAGCAGCGACAGCGCTGTCGACGCCACCGCTCATGGCCACCAAAACCTTCATCCCCACAGTCTAAAGGCGGTCGCTGAACCTAGCTCTTGGCGCTGGCAAGCCCCGCGTGGGTGGCTCGTTCCACGATGGACGGGAACACCCGGATCACGTGGTCCACATCCTCGGTGGTGGTGGTGTATCCCAGTGTCAACCGCAACGCCCCCCAGGCGTCCTCTGGCGCCACCCCCATGGCGGAGAGTACATGCGAGGGTTCGGGAACACCGGCTTGGCAAGCAGACCCTGTCGATACCTGGATTCCCTCCTGATCACACAGGAACAACAGCACCTCTCCTGCGCATCCGGCAACCGTGATGTGCAGGTTGCCCGGCAAGCGATCGGTAAGGGAGCCTCGGACCGTCACTTGGGGCGAGGCCGCCAATAACCCGTCTTTGAGGCGATCGCGCAGCGCCACCAAGGCGTCCTGACCGGAGCTCCGCTCGGCAGCGCGCAACTCCATCGCTGCCGCCATCGCCACCGCGCCAGCAACATCCATGGTGCCCGAGCGCGAGCGTTGCTGGTTGCCGCCGTGGTGAAGTGCCTCGAGATTCGGTGCCTGGCGGGATAACACGAGTGCTCCCGTGCCCACCGGACCGCCGAGCTTGTGGGCAGAAATACTCAGGGCATCGATGTTCATGTCAGCAAACGAGAGGGTGGCATACCCCGCTGCGGCCACCGCATCCACGTGAACGCCAGCACCAGCATCGCGCGCCCGTTCGGCAATCTCGGCGACGGGTTGATAACTACCCACCTCGTTGTTTGCCAGCAGTGTGGTCACCAGGGTGACACCCCCGGCGTTAAGCGCTTCCTGCAGGGAACGCAGTTCCATCACGGCCTCGGAATCCACCGCGACCTCGCGCCACTGCGCGCCCTCCTGATCCACCAGCCACGTGAGGGCATCCAACGTGGCGTGATGCTCCGCTGCGGTGGCAGCAATCACTGCCGGTCGTGAATTCCCAGACTGACGCTGGTGTTGCCATACGCTGCCCTTGAGCGCCGTGTTGATGGCTTCGGTGCCACCGGAGGTAAAAATCACTTCGGTGGGGTGAGCTCCCACCTGCACGGCTACGCGCTCACGCGCTTCCTCCAGGAGCGCCCGTGCCGCCCGCCCCCCACCGTGGAGAGCACTGGGGTTGCCCGCAACCCCGAGCGCTTCGAGGTAAGCCTCCCGGACAGCCTTCGGCATCGGGCT